>CAYTZP010000076.1:0-1891 GCA_964442685.1 uncultured Thiobacillus sp. | reverse complement strand
TTTATTGCTTTCTGAACACCACATCCCACACCCCATGCCCGAGATTGATGCCGCGCTGCTCAAATTTGGTAGTGGGGCGCCAGTCTGGGCGGGGGGCGAAGCCATTGGCGGTGTTTTGCAGTTGCGGCTCGGCTGACAGGACTTCCAGCATTTGCTGGGCGTATTCTTCCCAGTCGGTGGCGCAGTGCAGGTAACCGTCGGGCGCGAGTTTTTTCGCCAACAATGCAACGAGTTCGGGCTGCATGAGGCGGCGTTTGTGGTGGCGTTTTTTCGGCCACGGGTCGGGAAAGTAGATGTGAACGCCAGCGAGTGAAGCATCGGCAATCATGTGGTTGAGCACTTCGACGGCATCGTGCTGGATGATGCGCACGTTTGTCAGATTGCGTGCCTGGATTTCCTTGAGCAGGCTGCCGACGCCGGGGGTGTGGACTTCCACGCCGAGGTAGTCGTTTTGCGGATGTTCCTGGGCAATCTCGGCAGTGGTGCGGCCCATGCCAAAGCCGATTTCGAGGATGAGTGGCGCGCTGCGGCCAAAGGTTTGCGCAAAATCGAGCGTACCGGGCGCGTAAGCAATACCCCATTGGGCAAGGCCGTCATCGTAGGCGCGCTTTTGCGCTTCGGACATGCGGCCCTGGCGCAGGACGTAGCTGCGTACTGGCCGCCGCAACGGGAAGTCGTCTTGAGTTTCCATATGCAGAGCCAGCTTGGCTCAGGAACCAATCATGCCCGTGGTCGGGCTGCTGGGACTGGCTGTGTAGATTTTCTTCGGCATGCGTCCGGCCAGCCAGGCTTCGCGCCCGGCTTCCACGGCTTTTTTCATGGCACTGGCCATAAGCACGGGATTTTGCGCACCGGCAATGGCGGTGTTCATCAACACGGCGTCGCAGCCCAGCTCCATGGCAATGGCGGCATCGCTTGCCGTGCCCACGCCCGCGTCCACCACCACCGGCACCTTGATGCGGTCGATGATGATTTGCAAATTCCACGGGTTGAGAATGCCCATGCCCGAGCCGATCAGCGAGGCCAGCGGCATGACGGCAACGCAGCCAATGTCTTCCAGTTGCTTGGCGATAATGGGGTCGTCAGAGGTGTAGACCATGACCTGAAAGCCGTCCTTGACCAGCACTTCGGCGGCGCGGATGGTTTCCACCACATTGGGGTACAGGCTTTGCGGATCGCCCAGCACTTCCAGCTTGACTAGGCTATGCCCGTCCAGCAGTTCGCGCGCAAGCCTTAAGGTACGAATCGCGTCGTCGGCGGTGTAGCAGCCGGCGGTGTTGGGCAGATAGGTGTATTTGGAGGGCGGCAGCGCATCCAGCAACGAAGGCTGGCTGGCGTCCTGACCAATGTTGGTGCGGCGGATGGCGACGGTTACGATCTCTGCCCCGCTGGCCTCCACGGCGCGGCGGGTTTCGTCAAAATCCTTGTACTTGCCGGTGCCGACCAGCAAACGGGAGGAGTAGGCTTTGCCTGCGATGGTCAGTTGATCCATTTTATTCAGTGAGGAGTAAGGGGTGAGGTGTGAGGCGCAGGGTGTTCTCCTCACGCCTCACGCCTAACGCCTCACGGCGTCAGCTTCAGCCGCCGCCAACCGCAACGACGATTTCCAGCTGGTCGCCGTTTTGCAGTTGCACATCGCCATGCTGGCTGCGCGGGACGATTTCGCCGTTGCGCTCCACCGCCACACGCTTGCCGGTCAGGGATAGTGTTTCCACCAGAGCGGAAACAGTCATGGGCGGCTGAAAGGTGCGTGTTTCGCCATTGATGGTGAGGGAAAGTGCTTCCATGTTCCGGGAAAATTACATAATATGCGGGCGACAAGTCACCCCAAAACAGGGCACGATTTTACCACGCGGGTGTCGTATAACGGCATTACCTCAGCTTCCCAAGC
>CAYTZP010000075.1:0-1993 GCA_964442685.1 uncultured Thiobacillus sp. | reverse complement strand
GAGCAGGAACAAAGTGCGCGCGTACCGTTTGAAGACATTGCCATCATCGTCCTCAACCACCGCGAAATCACCCTGTCACATTCCGTACTGTCGGCCTGCGGGGAGTACGGCATTGGCCTGTTTTCGCTTGGGCCAGCGCATCATCCCAACGGGGTGTTCCTGCCTTTTCTGCCGCACAGCCGCGCCACGCGCATGTTGCGTTTGCAACTGGCCTTGGGCAAACCCGCCGCCAAGCGTGCGTGGCAAACCATTATTCAGGCCAAGATCAACAACCAGGCCACATGTTTGAAACTTGCGGACTTGGCCGGGGTGGAAAGACTGGAATCGCTGGCACGACGGGTGCGATCGGGCGACCCGGACAATCTGGAATCACAAGCCAGCAGCGTGTATTTCCGCTTGCTGTTTGGCAACAGCTTTCATCGCGGTCAGCCGCTTTGGGTCAACGCCGCGCTGGATTATGGTTACGCCATTTTTCGCGCCGCCATCGCGCGCGGGCTGGTGGCGCACGGCTTCCTGCCCGCGCTGGGGCTGTTTCATGCCAGCGAGCAAAACGCCTTCAACCTGGCGGACGACGTGATTGAACCATTCCGCCCATTGGTGGATTTGCACGTGCTGCAACACCGCATCGGTCACGATGTCGATGAATTGCAACCCGCCGACAAGGCCGCTCTGGTCAGCCTGCTTAATGTGGATATGGCCATGCCACGCGGCACAATGTCCGCGCTATCGGCTATTGAACAGGCCGTAGAGTCGCTGGCAAGGCTGTACGAAGGCCATGGCGATGTCGCGCTGGAACTGCCGCAGCTGATTGGGCTGACACCGCACCAGTATGAGTGTTGAGACGAGGCGCTTCATGCGGATGCTGGTGTTTTTCGACCTGCCCGTTGTCACCAAGGCCGAACGCCGCGCCTACACCGTGTTTCGCCGCTTTTTGCTCAATGACGGCTACGACATGATCCAGTTTTCAGTCTATGGCCGCATCCTCAACGGCACCGACGCCGAAACCAAACACCTCAAGCGCCTGGTCGACAACCTGCCGCCCGCTGGTTCGGTGCGCGTGTTGACCGTAACGGAAAAGCAGTTTGCCAGCATGAAACTGCTGGTTGGCCTGCCGCTTTTTCAGGAAAAAAAGGTCAACGCCCAGCAGATTTTGCTGTTTTGAATGCCAGGACGAGCGCAGCCCACCGCAGCCCACCGCAAGTTGTAAAGAGTAAACCCACGAGTAAAATGTGCACTGGAGTGCCAATTTTATGAGGTGAGCCATGAGCGCCATCGCTTTTACCCAGTTCCGCAAATATCTAACCAAATCCGTCGATGAGGTATGCGACACAGGCGAACCGTTGACCGTGACCCGCGCCGATGGTCGGGACGTGGTGGTCGTATCAGCTGCCGAGTGGGCATCCATGCAGGAAACGCTGCACTTGCTTTCAAGCCCGGAAAACGCCCGGCGGCTCAAGACCTCGATGGCAGCGGCTGATCGTGGCGAGTTTGTCGAGGTCGATCTTTGAAATTCACCCGGCAGGCTGCCGAGGACATCGAGTTCTGGAAACGCTCAAGCCCGCAAGTCGTCAAACGCATCAAGCTGTTGCTGGAAGACATTGGTGCACACCCATTCACCGGCCTGGGCAAGCCAGAAGCCCTGAAGCATGATCTGTCCGGTTGGTGGTCTCGCCGGATTACCGAAGAACACCGCTTGGTGTACCGCCTGAGAAATGGCGAACTCGAAATTTCTTCATGCCGGTTTCACTACCAAAAGCCTAAAAACTAGCTTTTTAAGGCAGTTCAAGGCTCCGCGCTTTGATTTGCTTTCTGAAAAAAACACCAAATACCTGGCTCATATAGCTACCCCAGACATGGAAAAAAACAAGCCGAAGACCCGGGCAGAGCCAGTCTCTGCGCGGGTCTTCGGCTTGGGTATTGTAGCTTTCCGGGGTGAGAGAGGGAGCTACAACCGACCTGGATGCGTGCATCGTTGCGCGAAGATTGTAGCTTT
>CAYTZP010000074.1:0-2105 GCA_964442685.1 uncultured Thiobacillus sp. | reverse complement strand
GTTTAAAACCAAATTCATCCGCCTGGCTTGGCTGATCCCGCCCCTTTGCTGCGGGGCGGATGCTGCACATGCCATCGGCCTGGGTGAAATGCTTGTGCATAGCGCACTGGGTCAGCCTTTCCGTGCCGAAGTCCCGCTGTATAGCGAAAAACCCTTACCCGCCGACTGCGTCAAACTTCATGCGCCGGTCAAACTCGGCCTGCCCGCACCGCAGGATCTGAAATACGAAATCCGCGCCGCTGCGGAAAAAACTGCGCATATTTTGCTGACCACTGCGCAGGGCGCATATGAACCTGTACTTGGCATCGGCATCACCGTGCAATGTGAAGGCCTGCTGCAACGCGAATACGCGGTTTTACTTGACGTCACGCCTCCCGCGCTACCCGCTGAGCCACAGGCAGTGGCAGCTACACCGACAACACTGCCACCGCCACAATCCGCCTCGACCAGCAAGCCCAAAACCCTTGCTACACCCGTGCAGAGACAAACGCGCATTGCCCCGGCTGAAAACACCGCTCAGGCTGGCAGACAGACCGCAATTGCGTCCCCGAAAAAACACCCTGAACCGGCGCAAGCACGCCTGATCCTGTCTGGCACGCGCTTGATGCGCACAGATAACAGCTTGGGTCTACCGCTAAAACTTGATCTATCGCTACCGGACACAACGCGCGCCACCGAACGCCCGCTGACAGAATCCGAGCGCCAGGATGACAACATTGCACTGTCCCGCAAGCTCGACCACCTGGAACAACAGCTGGCCACGCTGCAAAAACGCAATGCCGAATTAACAAAGCAGGCACAGCTGGCAGAAACCCAGGCCCGGCAAAACGCCCAGGAAAAAACCGGATCATGGTTTGCCCTGCCCGCCTGGGTATATCTGTTGACCGGCGCATTGCTGCTAAGTGCGCTGGTAGCCTGGCAGCTATATCGCCGCCGTCAGCCACATAAACATTCTTTGGCAGAAGACGATTACGTCATCGTGCCCCCGTCCGAAGCGCCCGCATTCGCATCCGGAGCCGAGTCGCTGGATCTGCCGATTCCTGTCCTGAACACCCGATCCGCTGAGATCACCAAGCCCGTTGCGGTCGAGGGCGCGCCAGAAACACAATCCGCACAGCAAAAATCACCCGCCGCCGCAAGGGCAAAATCTTCTGAAGATGGACTGGAGTTCTGGGCTGACGCATACATTGCCAACACCGACGCGGAATTACACGACAAACTGGAAGACGTCGTCGAGGTCTGCCTGGCGCACGACAACCCGGATATGGCGATCCAGCTGCTGGAACAAACCATACAGCACAACCCCGAGGAGTCTGCCGCCCCCTGGCTGACACTGCTTGACCTGCTGGAGCGCACGAAAAGAACCGCGCAATACGATGAAACGCGCGCCCGTTTCCGCCAGCTTTTCAATATCAATATCCCCACGCCGGGGCAAATCCAGTTTGCCCAAACCTGCGAAGGCATCGAATCCTACCCGCATGTGCTTGCGGAGCTGCAACGCCTTTGGGCAAATGGCGGCGCAGGCGACTATCTGACAGCACTACTGCGCGACACCCGTGGCGGCACGCGCGCAGGCTTTGACATGCACACCTATCACGACATCATATTCTTGCAGTCGCTGCACAGTAACGACACCGCTACGGCCTGACGGAACCCGCATCCGGCGTGAGATGGCGTTGAACGGATGCGACAGTGCATAATAAGCCGCTGTAATCAGTACCTCATTGCACCGTTTCAATCACCCTTGAGTGACATGATGGACACACGCAATCCAACCGGGTATTTCACCGCTCTTTTTCTGCTGACGACAAGCGTGTTGGCGGATCAAGACCCGCCTCACCATGCACAAGCGCAACACGCCGCTCTCACACTGCAAATGGAAACCGGCTTGCCCGATTTTGCCCGCCCCGGCGATCCCGCGCTGGCAGCCGCCATACGCCAGGCCGTGACCCGGCAACGCGATTGCGACTGCACCGCCAGCGTACTCATGGCGCAAACCAGCAACCCCCCACAGCCGCCCGCCACCAGCCTTCCCTGGCTTTATCTGTTTGCCGCGATGCTCGTGTTGTCTGCATTGGCATGGCGCTACAAATACAGCATAAAAA
>CAYTZP010000073.1:0-2166 GCA_964442685.1 uncultured Thiobacillus sp. | reverse complement strand
TATCCGGCCGCTTGATGAAATTACGCTTGGCTTTGTATTCAAGGCGCAACGCTGCAATTTCCTGATTAAACTCAGCCTGCTTGCCCTGCTGAATGCGCAAGGCGCGGATGCGTGTCAGCAGCTCGTGGGCTTCAGCGTAACGCGCATTGCTTTGCCCCTGGCGGATGGCATCCGGCAGCAGTTTTTTGTAAATCAGGATGGCCTCTTCGGGATGCGTTTCCCCGCGCAGTTTGGCCACGGCTGGCCATAGCCGGGTATCCAGGCTGTGCCCCTTGGCCAATGCCCAAACCTGGCCGGCGTTTTTGAGCTGAAGGTGGATGCGCACCAGTTCCGAGCGCGCCGACGGCTGCGCCCAGTATGACTTGCGCGTGGCCTTGGGCGGCGCGTTTTCTTCCTGCTGCATGAGGTGTCAAGATGCGCGATGGCGCGCTGGCTGGTTTCTTCGCGTTGGGGCTCCGGCGTCATGACCAGCAAGTGCTGCCAGCCTTCATGGCCGGGGTTATGGCTAAACTGTGCCCAGGCCAGTTCATCCGCGCGCGCGGACTGGCCATGCTTGCGCAACTGTTCAATGCAGAAATCGGTTAACCGGCGGTCGTGCAGATCCGGAAACTTCTGCAACCCGCGCTCTGCCCACTCCAGCGCCAGCTGCGAGCGCCCGCCAGCCAGATGGCGTTCGGCCAGTTTCAGATAATCAAACGGGCTCTCCAGGCTTTTCTCCAGAAAATGCAGCAAGGGCGTGTCGTTCTTGTCATGCGTGCAGAGCCGTTCCAGCAGGCGCTCAATGGTATAGCGGTTATAGCCGCTGGCATTTGCGCCATGGCGGGTTTTGACGGGGACGGATTCGGCGGCTTTCAGTACCAGTTTGCGGTAATGTTGCAGCCCTTCATCGCCCAGCACATCCAGATAGTGCGGAATGGTGGCCGGATAAAAATCCCATTCCGATTCCGATTCGGTCACAAACAACCGCTTCGCCAGTTCAACCGCATCCGGCCTGCTGGCAAGACAGGCGGCTAAATGGACAGCGCCAAGATGGTGCAGGGCCTCCTGCACCGCGCCATTGGAGTCGTCCACATTTTCCAGCGAAGACACGGCTTCGCGTATGACCTCTTCGATTACGCCCGGCAGACCCGGTTCGCCCAGCGGCACGCGCGCCTGAATCAGCTCCGCCGCGTCGTACAGGCGCCGGGCAAAATCCCCGGCCTGACGCCAATCCAGAAAACCTGACTGGCGTGCGGCCTTGAGCACCGCAGCGCGCAATGCAGCCAGACCTGAAGCCCCCTGCCTGCCGCTCCCGGCGGCGCGGGCTTGCATCAACAGCGTGTCGCGCAAGCCACGGTCACGGCTGGCGGCTTCCATCAGCCATTCTTTGAGCTGCGCCTCGGGCAGGGTGTCGAGATATTCGGCCTGCGTATCGGCCTGAGTCTTGCGCTTCTTGCGCGGTTTGGGCGATTCGCCCGGCGGAAAGCTCTCCTCGCCATGGTTTTCCAGCCAGGACAAGGCCACCGCTACAGCGTGCTTGCAAAAATCGCCATCCTGACCCACCGGGCAGGTGCAATCGTAGTCCAGGCCGCCATCCAGCGATTCCGACAACGTGACGTGATAGAGATAGCTGCCGGACACATCCGCCGCCAGCACGCCCTTGCGTTCCCGCAGCAAGCCCACCGCGCCGTCGTGGAAATACGCCAAGCCGCGTGTAAAGGATTTTTCTCCCGCCAGGGCGCGGATGGTTTTCAGGGTTAAAACATCATGCAGGGGCATAGGGGTATTGCGCGCAAGGGTTCATCAAGTTGTGGAAGACAGCCATTTGCATACGGGATGGCGACTGGCTCAACCCACATTCACCGGCACCAGCACCATGGTGTCGTTGCCAAAGATATCGATCACCTTCACCGCCACGGTGTAGCGGCCAGCCTGGGTGTAGGTATGTGGCGCGGAAATCATTTCCAGTTCGCGATCCTTGCGGGTGCGAAAGCTCTGCCATTCATTTTCGAAGATGTAGCTGCCGGTCCAGCGTTCTTCAAATTCCGGTAAGGCAAGCTCGCCTTGAGGTGGTTCGAAGCCGGGCAAGGTGCCGTCGAGGCCGCTGCCTTTGGGAACCCGGATAATCTCCTTGCGCGACTGGTAGTCAAAGTCCACCGCCCAGTAGTCCACCCAGTCGGTCCAGTG
>CAYTZP010000072.1:0-2219 GCA_964442685.1 uncultured Thiobacillus sp. | reverse complement strand
GCAAGCCATGGGTCAGGGCGGTGGACGCAATCTGAGCGGCGTCGGTGCTGATGGGCAGACCGGCGCGTTCTTTCTCCATTTCATCTGGTTTTTACAGAGCCTCAATGTAAGTCAACGATGTCTCTGGATCACTACGTCCCGCCACACTGCGCTCACGGCTAAAAACTAACAACGCAATGACAATTGACGGAAGCGCACCTAGGCAAGTTTCAACAGACGCGCGATGCTGAACCACGCCATCGCCTTCCTGCCACGCGTTGTGTCTGCGTTAATGTAGCGCAGATCGTAAAACCGCAACAAGAAGAGCCTTACCCAGCCTCGAAAAATAGACCTTGAACGGTATGCAAGATAGCGAATTACGCTACCCTTCACATACTGTGGGGGAAACGCGAGTGTTGCCAACAACACGTCTGCCTGATGCCAAGCTCTGACACCTTGCACAGAGTGCTCCGGGTTGGGCAGACCGCCATGCTCACCGTATTGGTAAGTAGGTATGTAATTCAATATCCCACATTCCTTGCGCAAATAAATGCCGAGATATGTTTCCCAGGCGGAGTAACTGCCACCCTGCACCCTCGCGGTTTCGCGTTCAAAAAAACGCAATAGCAGGCGTGCGACATGCGGTGTCAGCATGTACGCAACAGTCGTATTCCCATGTCCATGCGGGAACCCATATTGATCAAAGCCATACAGGATCGAGCCGGTCGAATATAGCCATGCAAATCCAACTTCTGTGCGATCTTTTGAGCATTGGACATTGGGCATTGGGCTTGTCCTTCGGGCGAAATCCTTCACAGGAACGAAATCAGCCTCAACCACGATGGTGATCTGGTCGCTTGAGGCAATATGCCGCCATACGTTCGCGTGATTAACAAGGCATTTCATTGCAGATGAATAATGCTCTTGCTCGTAACTATAGGGGCCGCGCTGAACGCTGACGCTAAAACCCTGCATAGAGAGCGTCTCTTCCAAAAGAGCAGTGTTTTCTTTGTGCGCTACGATAAACACCTTATCCGCCATGGCTATCAGGCTTGTATGCAGCGAGATTTCTGGGTGCATTTTACGTCCCATCAATTTGAGCCTCGTGCTTTCTTGTAAGTTTGGATTTTTATTTCCATCAGCTTCAATGACAAAATCGCTTCCGCCACCCCGCGCTGCATGGCGTAATACAGACCATGCCAGCCATCCAGCACACCTCTGCCCGCCGTCAGGCAATACAACGGCACCAGCCAGGGTGTTACAAACATCAGCTTGCGCAGCCGATCCTGCCAGCGCAACTCACCCCATTTTTTTTGCAACAGCAAATCGCATTCAAGTTGCGCGTAACGATCCTGCGCCGCCAGCCAGCGGCCTAGCGGCTTACGATCGTCGTGCAAAACAAATGATTCCAACACGCCTACTTCACCATCCACCACTGCGCGCTGGGTGTGGCCATCCTGTATGTATTTTGTTTTGCAGCGGCGATAAAGGCCAATCACGGGCGGGTACAGGGTGCCCGACAAGGGTTTGTCGTAAACGCAATAGCGAAAGCGCATCCGGTAGCCTGCCAGCGGCACATCTGGTGAGAGCGTTTGCAACTCGGCCACAAATGCATCCGTCAGCACGTAGTCTGCATCCAGCGCCAGCACCCACTCCGAGCGGATACCTGTTTCGGTCAACCCGTAGTTCCACTGGGCGGCGTGATAGTCAAACGCTCGCACCACAAATCGCACATTGGGAAAGCCTTCGCAGATCGCACGGGTAGCATCCGTGCTGCCGCTGTCTACCACAACAACCTCACGCGCCCAGCGCAGCTTGTCCAGCACGCGGCCGATATTGGCTTCCTCGTTCCAGGTCAGTATCAGGGGAGTGATTCGATCGTGCATTAAGGTTGGTTCCGCCGATGCCAGTTCCACGCGGTGTCTATCATGTCTTCCAAGTCCGCATGCTGCGGCTGCCATCCTAACTCATTTTGTATGTGAGTGGCATCGCCCACCAGCCTTGGCGGATCGCCTGCGCGGCGCTCACCCATACGAACCGGTATGTCTCGGCCTGTCACTGTTTTTGCCGCGTCGATGACTTCCTTGACCGAAAACCCGCGCCCGTTGCCCAGATTGTAGGCTGTGGTTTTCGCGCCGGATTCCAGTGCGACCAAACCGCGCACATGCGCATCGGCCAGGTCGGTGACGTGAATGTAATCGCGGATGCAGGTGCCGTCCGGCGTGTCGTAATCGTCACCA
>CAYTZP010000071.1:0-2421 GCA_964442685.1 uncultured Thiobacillus sp. | reverse complement strand
GCCCGGCAACAAGGCCGGGCTTTGGTATGAATGTGGTGCCGTTGAGAGGAATCGAACCTCCGACCTACTGATTACGAATCAGTTGCTCTACCAACTGAGCTACAACGGCAACGGGGGGCGATTATACCTTGAAGTCTGGAGTTTCTGGCTTGGGAGGGCGGAACAAAAAAGCGGCTTCAGCTTTACCAGTTACCCCTCACCCCAACCCTCTTCCGCAAGGGGAGAGGGGGTTATAGTCCCGGATGCGGCAGGTGTTCTTGCAGCCGCTTGAGCACGCGCTCGCGCCCCAGCAGCTCCAGCGTGGCATCAATCGAAGGCGTTTGTGGTTCGCCAGTGACCAGCACGCGCACGGGCATGGCGAGCTTGGGCATTTTCAGGCCGAATTCCTTGGCGGTATCCTTGACCACCGCGCCCAGCGTTTCGCGGTTCCAGTCGGCTTGGGCAAACTTGTCCTTCAGCGCGTGCAGCGCAGGCAGATTTTCTGCGCTGATATGCTGTGATAGAAGATCGGCGCTGGGCGCCATATCGCGGTAAAACAACATGGCTTCGTCAGCCAGATCGTTGAGCGTGGCGGCGCGTTCCTTGATGAGGGCAATGACTTTGAGGATGTCCGGCCCGCCGTTGATGTCTAGTTCGCGTTTTGCCAGGCGTTGTTTCAGGTCTGCTGCCAGATCGGCATCGTTGGCCTGCTTGATGTATTGCTGGTTGAGCCAGCGCAGTTTTTCGGTATTGAATTGCGCGGAAGAAGGCGTGATGTGATCAAGGTCAAACCATTGGGTGAACTGGCCGCGCGAAAAGATCTCCGCATCGCCGTGTGACCAGCCCAGCCGCGCCAGGTAGTTGATGACGGCATCCGGCAGGTAGCCTTCCTCGTCATACTGCATGACCGACACGGCGCCGTGGCGCTTGGACAGCTTGGTGCCGTCATCGCCCAGAATCATCGACAGGTGGGCGTATTGCGGTACGGTGGCACCTAGTGCCCTGAGGATATTGATCTGGCGCGGGGTGTTGTTGACGTGGTCGTCGCCGCGAATAACATGGGTGATCTGCATGTCCCAATCGTCCACCACCACGCAGAAGTTGTAGGTGGGCGTGCCGTCGGCGCGGGCGATGACCAGATCGTCCAGTTCGCTGTTGGAAATTTCGATCACGCCCTTGACCAGATCCTTCCAGGCCACGCTACCGGTAGCGGGGTTTTTGAAGCGCACCACGGGCTGAACACCGGAAGGCGGGGTGGGCAGCTGCTTGCCCGCCTCGGGACGCCAGCGGCCGTCATAACGGGGCTTTTCGCCGCGCGCGCGCTGCGCTTCGCGGGTTTGTTCCAGCTCTTCCGGGCTGGTGTAGCAGTAATAGGCGTGGCCGCTCGCCAGCATCTGCGCAATGACTTCCTTGTAGCGCATGAAGCGGTGGGTCTGGTAGAACGGGCCTTCGTCATGCGAAAGCCCCAGCCAGTTCATGCCGTCCAGAATCGCCTGTACCGCCTCAGGCGTGGAACGTGCAATGTCGGTATCCTCGATGCGCAGGATGAACTGGCCGCCAAATCTTTTCGCATAGGCCCAGGAAAACAGCGCGGTGCGCGCGCCGCCAATATGCAGGTAGCCGGTGGGTGAGGGGGCAAAGCGGGTGCGGATCATGGATGGTGCAAATGGAAGAAAGGCGCCATTTTACCGGAACGCCCGGCGGTTCTATCAGGACTGGCAGCGTGACAATGGTTTGCTCAGAAAATGCGCGCTGCCCATGGCCGGGTCGAGCTGGTAGGGTTCAAAGCCCAGTTTTTCGTACAGGGCACGCGCGCTCTTGTTGCCTTCCAGCACTTCCAGCGTGAGCTTGCAAGCGCCACGCTCATGCGCGATGGCCCCTGCTTCTGCGAACAGCAGAGCACCAATGCCGCAACGGCGGTGGCTTTCCAGCACAATCACATCATGAATATTGATCAGCGGTTGCGCGGCAAAGGTGGAGAAACCTTCAATGGCATTGAGCAAACCCACTGCAAGTTCGTCATCAAATACCAGTACGCTGAACAGATACGGTCGCATGGCCATGGCCGGAATCAGTCTGGCGCGCGCTTCAGCGCGCAAAGGCTTGCCGCCGCCCGCCACGCCCGAGGCATAGTGATCCAGCAGGCTTAGTATGGCCTGCGCGTGCTCAGGCAAGGCGTAATCAGCGCGGACGATGTGGATGGGCATGGCCGGATTTTACCGGCAGAACCGGTGTGGCGGATGGCGCAAAACAGCGCGATGTTTGACCGGATTGGTGTGCTTGTGGTTAAATTCGCCCCGCTTCAGATATCTTGGGCAGTTAGCTCAGCGGTAGAGCACTGCCTTCACACGGCAGGGGTCACAAGTTCGAACCTTGTACTGCCCACCAAGATACGGTTTCACCGAGCGTCAAGCCATAACATAAACCCGCATCAAGCAATGG
>CAYTZP010000070.1:0-2495 GCA_964442685.1 uncultured Thiobacillus sp. | reverse complement strand
AATGAGGGCAGCACGGCCACAGGTGGCTGGATGCCGGCGGCTGCCAGCTCGCGCGACAGCACGATTTGCCCCTCGGTGATGTAGCCGGTGAGGTCGGGCACGGGGTGAGTGATGTCATCCGACGGCATGGACACGACCGGAATCAGGGTGATGGAACCTTCCTTGCCGCGAATGCGCCCGGCGCGCTCGTAGATTTCCGCGAGGTCGGAATACAGATAACCCGGAAAGCCCTTGCGCGCGGGCACGTCGCCCTTGGCAGTGGCGATTTCTCTTAATGCTTCTGCGTAGTAGGTCATGTCGGTCATCACCACCAGCACATGTTTGTCGCGTTCAAAGGCCAGATATTCGGCGCAGGTCAGCGCCACACGCGGCAGAATCAGGCGCTCGATGGGCGGGTCGTCGGCCAGGTTGATGAAGGTGACGACCTGGCCCAGCACGCCGCTTAGTTCGAAGCTTTCCTCAAAATAACGCGCATCGCTGTGAGATACGCCCATGGCGGCAAAGACCAGCGCGAATTCTTCCTGCCCTGCCTCGCCGCCTGCCCCCGGCGACAGCAGTTTTGCCTGGCGCACGATCTGCGCGGCCAGCCGGTTGTGCGGCAGGCCCGAGCCGGAGAAAATCGGCAGTTTTTGTCCGCGCACCAGCGTGTTCATGCCGTCGATGGTGGAAATTCCGGTCTGGATGAACTCGCGCGGATAGGCGCGCGCGGCGGGGTTGATCGACGCGCCATTCACATTGCGCGAGAGCCGGGAAATGATGGGCGGGCGGCCATCTCGCGGCTGCCCGACGCCGTTGAACACGCGCCCCAGCATCTCCGGCGCCAGCACAAGTTCAAACGGCTGATCGAGAAACCGCACCCAGGTGCGTTCCAGATCGAGGTTGTCGGTGCCGTCCAGCACCTGTACAAGGACGAGTTCTTCCGAGGTGCGGATGACCTGTCCGCTGCGGCGGTGGCCAAGATGGTCGCGCACCGCCACGCGGTCGCCCAGCGCCACCGCCTGCGTGTTGCGCAGGGCCAGCAGGCCGCCACGCGCCCAGCTTGCGGTGCGGTATTCCAGCGCGCTCATGTTGCCGCCTCCTGACCATTCGCCATCACATTCGCTGCAACATTCTCCATGGCATTCGCCGGCCCGCTGCCCGGGCGGGCATATTCCGCACGCAAGCCATCAAACAATGGCGTCAACGCATTGGCCTCCTGTTCCAGCGCGGCAATCTCCTCGCTGGCGTACTCCATTTTCCACCTGCGCGCCTTGCCCAATAGCGGCAGGCGCAAGAGTTCCTGCACCGGCATACCGAGCGCGAGCATGTCCGCGCCGCGCGCGTGTATCGCCATCATCATCCGCAACAACAGAAATTGTTTTTGCGGCGAGCAGAAACTGTCCTTGGCTTCCAGCGCGCTTTGTTGCAACAGCCCCTCGCGGATCAATTTTGCGGATTCCAGAGTCCAGCGTTGCTGGGCAGACAGCGCCTCCGCGCCCACCAGGTTGACGATGCGGTTGAGTTCCTCGGCCTCGGTCAGCAGGCGCAATGCCTGGTTGCGCAGCAGCAGCCAGTTTGCGTCGATGTTGTCGTGCCACCAGCGCGCGGCGATATCGACAAACAGCGAAAAACTTTCCAGCCAGTCCACCGCCGGATAATGCCGCGCATCGGCCAGGTCTTTCGACAGCGCCCAGAAGGTTTGAATAATGTCCTTGGTGTGGCTGGTGACCGGCTCGGAAAAATCGCCGCCGGGCGGGCTGACCGCGCCGATGAACGTCACCGAACCATGGCTGCCATCCAGCGTTTCCACCCGTCCCGCGCGTTCATAAAAAGCCGCCAGCGTCGAACCCAGATAGGCCGGGTAGCCCTCCTCCACCGGCATTTGCCCCAAGCGCCCGGCGACTTCGCGCAGCGCCTCCGCCCAGCGGCTGGTGGAGTCTGCCACCATCACCACGTCGTAACCCTGGTCGCGGAAATATTCGGCGATGGTCATGCCGACATACACCGACACCTCGCGCGCCACTACCGGCATGTTGGAAGTGTTGGCCACCAATAAAGTCCGTTCCATCAGCGGTCGCCCGGATCGGGGGTCGGTCAGTTTGGGGAAAGTGTCCAGCACTTCGGTCAGCTCGTTGCCGCGCTCGCCGCAGCCGACATAAATCACGATGTGCGCGTCCGCCCAGCGCGCAATCTGCTGCTGCAACACCGTCTTGCCCGCGCCAAACGGGCCGGGGATGGCGCCCTTGCCGCCCTTCAGCAAGGGAAAAAACGTGTCCATGATGCGCTGGCCCGTCATCAGCGGCTGCACCGCATGGTCGCGCCGATTGAACGGGCGCGGCTTGCGTACCGGCCAGCGGCTGGATAAGCGCAGCCTGTGAATCACGCCTTGTGCATCGCGCACGCGGGCAATCACCTCATCGACCGTGTAATCCCCGGCGGGCGCCAGATCAATCAGTTCGCCGGAAATCTCCGGAGGCACGAGGATGCGATGCGTGACCGTGGCGTTTTCCGGCACG
>CAYTZP010000069.1:0-2942 GCA_964442685.1 uncultured Thiobacillus sp. | reverse complement strand
GCTCGCGCGCGAACAATTTGGTTTGAGCGGCGATCTGCAATCCGATTCTGCTTCCGTGCTGCCGCTGGCGCGTGCAGCATGGGATATCCCCGGCCTGCGCTTTATGCGTGACCCCACGCGCGGCGGGCTGGCTACCGTGGCGCACGAAATCGCCCGCGCCACTGGTTTGAATGTTGTACTTGAACAGGCGCGCGTGCCAGTGCGCGATGCGGTGCAATCGGTGTGCGAAATGCTGGGCTACGATCCCTATTTTCTGGCGTGCGAGGGAAGAATTGTCGCCATCGCCAGCCCGCATGCCGCAAACGGAGTTTTGCAAGCCTGGCAAGCACAGCAAAATGGAGAAGGCGCAGCCATCATCGGCCGCGTGGAATCCGGCAAGGCGCAAGTCGTCCTGGCAACCGAACTGGGCGGCAGGCGTGTGCTGGACGAACTGGAAGACGATCCCCTGCCGAGGATTTGTTAACTCTCGGGGTACGTCACAGAAGTCCCTTTCCCGCCACTTCCATCTCACCCGACAGGCAATACACCAGCGGCACGCCGGAGGGGATTTCGACGTGTTCCATGGCCTCGGCGCTCAAGCGTTCCAGATGCATGACAAGGCCGCGCAGGGTGTTGCCGTGGCTGACGACAAGCAGTTTTTTACCCTGTTGCATACGCTGCCGGGCGACCTGGTACCAGTACGGCAGAGTGCGACGCTGACAGTCGGACAGGCTCTCGCCGACCGGCAGCACTTCGGGCGGCAAGTCCGCGTAGCGCGTGTCGAAAATTGGATGGCGCGGGTCGTTCATATCCACGGGCGGCGGCGGCGCATAGTAGCCGCGCCACCATTTGCGCGATTCGGTTTCGCCCCAGGTGGCAAAAATCTCTTTTTTGTTCATGCCCTGCAGGGCGCCGTAGTGGCGTTCGTTGAGCCGCCAGCTGGCATGGATCGGTACGTCCGGCGTGCCCATCGCCAGTAGAACTTGCTCGGCAGTCTGACGGGTACGCTGAAGCACGGACACATGGACTTCATCAAACACAAACCCGGCTTCGGATAATTGCCGGCCGGCTTCGTACGCCTCATTCAAGCCGACTTCGGTCAACGGAATATCTGTCCAGCCGGTAAAGCGGTCGGCAAGATTCCATTCGCTGTGGCCGTGGCGCAGCAACACCAGCGGCAATGTGTTTTGCGCGCAGGCCATCTGATTCACTCCGCCACTTCGACCAGCACGCTGGTCAGGTGATGACGATCGCCCCAGCTTTCCAGATGCCAGCCCTGGCCGTCAAAGTGAAACCAGTTGAGGCCGCAGTTGGGAATCTTGAAATCGCGCGGGGTATGCAATGGCCGCCCGGTGGCCTTGCGAAACAGTATATCCAGCACGCCGCCGTGGGTGACGGCCGCGATGGTCTGGCCGCCGTGGTGGCGCACCATCCAGTCCACCGCTTCGCTCACGCGTGCCACCAGTTGTGTCATGCTTTCGCCGGTTTCAAAGTGGTAGCCAGCGTCACGCGCCATGTAGTGCTTGTAGGCTTCGGGATAACGCTCGGCGCCTTCGGCGGCGGTGATTCCCTGAAAGATGCCGTAGTGGCGTTCTCTTAACTGGGGCAGCAATTTGATTTCGACGTTCTCCCGTTCGGCCAGCGCCTTGGCGGTTTCGTGCGCGCGCACGAGGTCGCTGCTGTAAATGGCCTTGAAGCTGACGTGCGCGGCATTGAAAGCCATGGCCAGTGCCTGCGCCCGCCCGGTTTCGTTCAGGCCGATGTCGATGTGCCCCTGGATGCGCTTTTCCACATTCCAGTCGGTTTCGCCGTGGCGCACAAAACAGATGCGGGTAGTGACGGGGTTAGGAGTGTGTGACATTTTTCAAACCTAGCACAGCAGGCATACGTAGCGCATGGTTTCTACCGGACAATCACACCGCCATGATCAAAAGAATGACAAAGCCCACCACCAGCGCCAGCGGCAGCAGCACGGCATTCCAGTCGCCCGCACCCGCCTTGGGGCTGTTTTTGAGCATGTGTTTTGCGCGCGGTAGCAAAAAAACCAGCATGGCGATAATGGCCAGTGCGGAAGCAATTTTCATCCAGTCCACTGATATTCTCCAGACGTGAAAAACCCCGGCTAGCCGGGGTTGTAGAGTGTGTTGTCAAACAAGCACTCAGTCGTCGCTACTCATCAGGCCCAGCAATTGCAGCAGGCTGACGAAGATGTTGTAGATGCTGAGGTACAGGCCGATGGTGGCCATGACATAGTTGGTTTCGCCGCCGTTCACAATGCGGCTGGTGTCATACAGGATGAAGCCGCTCATGAGCAGGATGACCACGGCGGAGATGGTCAGCGACAGTGCCGGCATTTGCAGGAAGATGTTGGCCAGCGCGGCGATCAGCACCACGATCATGCCCACCATCAACATGCCACCCATGAAGCTGAAATCACGCTTGGTGGTCAGCGCATAGGCCGACAGCGCCAGGAAGATAATGCCGGTGCCGCCCAGCGAAGTCATGATGAGCTGCGCGCCGTTGGCGGTATTGAGATAAGCGTTGAGCAGCGGGCCCAGGCCAAAACCCAACAGCCCGGTAATGCCGAATACCACCAGCACGCCCGCGCCGGAATTGGCGGTGCGCGGCAGCACAAACCACATCATGGCAATGGCGGCAATGGAAGTCACCAGGCCGGTGAACTGCGGCGGATTGACGGCCATGGACACGCCCGCCATCAGCGCGCTGAAAAGCAGCGTCATCGACAGCAGTGCATAGGTGTTTTTCAGAACCTTGTTACGGGTTTGCGCAATTGCGTCAGTTTGCGGGATAGCCTGAAAGTTGGGTTGCATAGTGTTCCTTTGCCGGGAAATAAATCGTGAACGTAAGACTAAATAACTAGCGGACAAGTTTCAAGCCTTTTCGCGCTTATTGTCGCGGATTTTTAGAACTGTCCGGTTTTGTAGTTTTTGAATTGTCCGCTT
>CAYTZP010000068.1:0-3139 GCA_964442685.1 uncultured Thiobacillus sp. | reverse complement strand
GAAGTTGGCAATCGTCGCGAAGTCTATCGTTAAGGGCGTATTCCGACATGAAACATGTTCTGGTCACTGGCGGCGCGGGCTACATTGGCAGTCACGCCTGCAAAGCGCTGGCGGCGGCGGGTTATGTGCCCGTCACGTTCGACAATCTGGTGTACGGGCATGAATGGGCGGTGAAGTGGGGGCCGTTTGTGTGCGGCGATATTCTGAACCGCGCCGCGCTGGATGCGGTCTTCAAACAATACCGGCCCATCGCAGTCATGCATTTTGCCGCCTTTGCCTACGTGGGCGAATCGGTGGAGAACCCGGGCAAGTACTACCGCAACAATGTGGCGGGCAGTTTGAATCTGCTGGAAGCCATGCGCGACCACGGCGTGGACAAGTTCATTTTTTCCAGCACCTGCGCGACTTATGGAATTCCTGCGGTGGTGCCGATACCGGCAGAACATCCGCAACACCCCATCAACCCGTATGGCGCGTCCAAGCTGATGATCGAGCGGATATTGCGCGATTTTGACGTGGCGCACGGGCTGCGCTCGATCAGCCTGCGCTACTTCAATGCGGCGGGCGCAGACCCGGAGGGCGAGACCGGCGAGGCGCACGATCCGGAAACCCATCTGATTCCGCTGGTGCTGGATGCGGCAGCGGGCAAACGACCGTACATTACCGTGTATGGTGACGATTACGACACGCCGGACGGCACCTGCATCCGCGATTACATTCACGTCGCCGACCTGGCCGATGCACATGTGCGCGGTTTGGCCGCACTGGAATCCGGCGCGAAAACCACAGCCTACAACCTGGGCAACGGGCGCGGGTTTTCGGTGAAAGAAGTGATTGAGGCAGCGCGCAAGGTTACGGGCCGCGAGATTGCTGTACGCCTGGGTGCGCGTAGAGCGGGCGATCCGCCAAGGCTGGTGGGCGATGCGGCGCGTATACAAGCAGAGCTGTGCTGGCAGCCAGAACATGCCGGGCTGGAACACATGATCGAGACTGCCTGGCAATGGCATCAGAAGATGGGGCGGGGTGGTGAGTTATAGCGTAGGGGGAAGACTCCCCCTCCCGGCCTCCCCCACTTGTGGGGAGGGTTAGGGTGGGGATGGCGAAGCCATGATTGCCCCAGTCACCCGTAAGGCACGCAAGTTGCGCAATGCGCTTACCGAGACCGAGCAAGTGCTTTGGAATCACTTGCGCGGCCAGTCCGTGGCAGGAGTCAAATTCAGGCGACAGTATCCAATCGGCCCGTATATTGCCGACTTTGCCAGCCTTGATCCCAAGCTGGTCATCGAAGCTGACGGCGGGCAACATCTGGACTCTGGGTATGATGTGCGTCGTGATGATTACCTTAAGTCGCGCGGGTTTGTGGTTTTGAGATATTGGAATAATCAGGTACTGACTGAAACAACCGCCGTTCTGGAGGATATTTACCGCTGGGTGGAGAGGTTAAAACAGTCCCCCTCCCGGCCTCCCCCAAAAGTGGGGGAGGAGTAGAGCATTGGTGGGTTAAGGATGGCGCGCTGATGGAGAAAGTTGCTGTAATGTTTTATCCCCTCCCCACGAGTGGGGAGGGCTAGGGAGGGGAAGTCTTTTTGCAATTCCCCTTGTCTATTTTTAAGTTGAGTCTGGTGAACCGTGACTAAAGCGCCTGTCAGCGTGATGATCTTTACGCTCAATGAGGAAATCCATCTGCCTTCCTGTCTGGATGCATTGGCTTGGGCGGACGATGTCATCGTGGTGGATTCCTTCAGTACGGACCGTACCGAGGCCATTTGCCGCGAACGCGGCGTGCGGTTTTTTCAGAACCGTTTCGAAGGCTTTGGCAGCCAGCGCAACTGGGCGCTGGACAACACCAAGCCGCGTCACCCCTGGATATTGATTCTGGATGCGGATGAGCGAGTGACGCAGGAGCTGGCTGTGGAATTGGGAGTTATTGCAGAAGCGATGCCAGGCAGCGTTGGCGCCTATCGAGTCAGGCGCCGGTTTTACATGTGGGGCCGCTGGCTGCGTCACAGCAGCTTGTATCCGACATGGGTCGTGCGCTTTATTCACCGCGACCGTGTGCGCTACATCAATCGTGGCCATGCCGAAACCCAGGACGTGCAGGGCAGTCTGCTCGACTTGCAGCATGATCTGATTGACGAAAATCTCAAGGGCATCGATGAATGGTTCGAGCGCCAGAATCGCTATTCGCGCAAGGATGCAGAGTTTGAACTGGAACGCGAAAAGGATGGACTGCGCATGGGCGAGTTGTTTTCCGGTGATCCGCTCAAGCGCCGCGCCGCCCTGAAGCGCCTGGCTTGGCGTGTGCCGGCACGCGGACTGATTTATTTTCTGTACAGCTACATCTGGCGCAGAGGTTTTCTGGATGGGCGCGATGGCTTTGTTTTCTGTCGTATGCGTGCGTTGTATCAGACCGAAGTCGCGATCAAGAAACATGATTTGCGCAAAAGCAGGAAGCTGTAGTTGGCGGCACTGTCGAATTGCCATCAATGATTGCGTTGATTACAATGCAATCACTGGTAATCGCAGGGAGTTCATCATGGCCAGCCTGACCATCCGTAATCTGGAAGACAGCTTGAAAGCGGACTTGCGCCTCCGCGCAGCAAGGCATGGCCTCTCGATGGAAGAAGAGGCACGGCAGATTTTACGCCAGGCGCTTGCATCTTCGGTGCCATCTGGAAGTCTGGCCAAACGCCTACGCGACCGTTTTGCTGCACTGGAAGCGGAGAATCTTCCGATCCCGGCGCGTCAGCCAAGCAGACCGGCGCCTCAGTGGGAAGAATAATGGCGCAAGCCATGATTCTGGATACCAATGTGTTGTCGGAGTTGATGCGCCCGCAGCCGGAGGCGCGGGTGGTGGCCTGGTTTGAAGACAGGGCAGCGTCGGACTTCTTCATTACGGCAATAACCCGCGCGGAAATTTTGCTTGGCATTGCCTTGTTGCCGCCCGGGCAACGCAAAGTGGCGTTGGCAAGCGCGGCAAACGAGATGTTTGGCCAGGATTTTGGCAGCCGTTGCCTGGCTTTTGATGAACAGGCTGCGAGTGTTTACGCAAGGGTGGTTGCAGACAGGACGCGCGCAGGACAACCCATCAGCACCGACGCCGCTCAGATTGCGTCCACCGCCCTGACCCATGGCTTGC
>CAYTZP010000067.1:0-3602 GCA_964442685.1 uncultured Thiobacillus sp. | reverse complement strand
ACGCCCGGATTTCCGGGCGTTTTCTTGTAAGGAGTCTGGCTGACTGGTGTTTCCAGTCGAGGCATCCGAGCCTCTGCCAGACGGTAAAACAGTGTTGTGATCTGCTAACGGAAGCTGCTGACAGGACTTTATAGGTTTTGCAAAAAATATTTTTGTTTTAAGCGTGGCTGATATGATTGCCCGGCAAAAAACACCCCAAGGAAACAATCAATATGATTTTGGTGACGGGCGGCGCGGGTTTTATCGGTGCCAACTTCGTGATCGAATGGCTTGCCAGGCAGGGCGAGCCAGTGGTCAATCTGGACAAGCTGACCTATGCGGGCAATCTGACTAACCTTGACAGCTTGAAGGGCGATCAACGTCACATCTTCAAGCAGGGCGATATCGGTGACTTTGGACTGCTTAGTGCATTACTGAGCCGGCACCAGCCGCGAGCGGTCATCAATTTTGCGGCGGAAAGCCATGTCGATCGTTCCATTCATGGGCCGGGCGAATTCATCCAGACCAATATCGTCGGCACCTTCAATCTGCTGGAGGCAGTGCGTGCCTACTGGGGTGGGTTAAGTGGCAAGGCCAAACAGGCTTTCCGCTTTCTGCATGTTTCCACCGATGAAGTGTATGGTTCTCTGGGCAAGGGCGACCCAGCTTTCTCCGAGACCACGCCCTATGCGCCCAACAGCCCGTACTCTGCATCCAAGGCGGCGTCGGATCATCTGGTGCGGGCTTATCACCACACCTATGGCCTGCCGGTATTGACCACCAATTGCTCGAATAACTACGGGCCTTATCAGTTTCCCGAAAAGCTCATTCCGCTGGTGATTCACAATGCCATTTCAGGCAAGCCATTGCCGATTTACGGCGATGGCAGCAACGTGCGCGACTGGCTGTATGTCACCGATCATTGCCTGGGCATCATGGCGGTGCTGGACAAGGGCAGGGTGGGGGAGACTTACAATATTGGCGGCAACAACGAAAAAACCAATCTGGAGGTAGTCAAGACCCTCTGCGCCATTCTGGATGAACTGCATTCCGATTCGCCGGTAACGCCACACGAAAAGCTGATCACGTTCGTGACAGACCGCCCCGGCCACGATGCGCGCTATGCCATTAATGCCACAAAAATGCAGGCCGAACTGGGCTGGACGCCGCAGGAAAATTTTGAAACCGGTATTCGTAAAACCGTCGCCTGGTATCTCGAAAATACCGCCTGGGTGGCGTGCGTCATTTCCGGCGAATATCGCAACTGGGTGCAAACCAATTACGTCGCCAGATAAAAACTTGAGAAAAACATGACAACACGCAAAGGCATCATCCTTGCCGGAGGTTCCGGCACCAGGCTGTATCCGGTGACACAGGTGATTTCCAAACAGCTATTGCCGGTATACGACAAACCCATGGTGTACTACCCGCTATCTACCCTGATGCTGGCAGGAATCCAGGACATTCTGTTGATCTCCACCTCGCAGGACACACCGCGTTTCGAGCAGTTGCTGGGCGACGGCAGCCAATGGGGGCTGAATATTCAATACGCAGTGCAGCCTTCGCCGGACGGGTTGGCGCAGGCCTTTGTCATAGGCGAACAGTTTCTGGATGGCGCGCCCAGTGCGCTGGTGCTGGGCGACAACATTTTTTACGGCCATGACATGGCGCAAGACCTGAAGGCGGCGTCGGCAAAACAGTCCGGCGCCTCGGTGTTTGCTTACCCGGTGCACGATCCGGAACGCTACGGCGTGGTGGAGTTTGACGCTTCTGGTCGGGCAATCAGCCTGGAAGAAAAGCCCAAACAGCCAAAATCGCGCTATGCCGTGACCGGCCTGTATTTTTACGACCCGCGTGTGGTGGAGGTGGCGAAAAACCTCAAGCCATCCCCGCGCGGCGAACTGGAAATCACCGACGTCAACTGTCAGTATCTTGAGTGGGGCGAACTGGACGTGCAGGTGATGGGGCGTGGCCAGGCCTGGCTGGATACCGGCACGCACGAATCATTGTTGGAGGCGGCCACCTTCATTGAAACCATCGAAAAACGCCAGGGACTGAAAATCGCCTGCCCTGAAGAAATCGCCTATCGTCAGGGCTTTATTGATGCCGCACAAATCGAACGGCTGGCGGCGCCGCTGGCCAAGAACGGTTATGGCCAATACCTGCTGGCGCTATTGAACGAGCGGATTTTCTGACCATGCAAAAAATCGCAAGCGCGATTCCCGATGTGTTCGTCATCGTGCCCAAGGTTTTTGGCGATGCGCGTGGTTTCTTCATGGAAAGCTACAACCGCCGCAGCATGGCCATGTTGGGCATCGAGGACGAGTTTGTGCAGGACAACCACTCGCGTTCTGCGCGCGGCGTATTGCGCGGCCTGCATTACCAGATACAGCAGCCGCAGGGAAAGCTGGTGCGCGTGACTGCGGGAGAAGTCTTTGATGTGGCGGTGGATCTCCGGCGTTCATCACACACCTTCGGCAAGTGGGTCGGCTTTACGCTGTCCGCAGACAACCGGCATATGGCCTGGATTCCGCCCGGATTTGCCCATGGCTTTTATGTGCTGTCGGAGTATGCCGAGTTCCTCTACAAAACCACCGCTTACTACGCACCCGAACACGAACGCACCCTGAAATGGGATGACCCGGCTATCGGCATTGAATGGCCATTGGCCGGCACACCGATATTGTCCGCAAAAGACCAGGCAGGACTTGGTCTGGCCGAAGCGGGAACCTTTGCATGAGAACCATATTGCTCACTGGCGCGAGCGGTCAGGTCGGCTGGGAACTGCAACGCAGCCTGACCACACTGGGCAAGATTGTTGCGCCCTCCAGCACCGAACTCGATTTATCCAGGCCGAAATCGCTCGCAGCCCAGATACGTCGCATCAAGCCAGATTTGATCGTCAACCCGGCCGCCTATACTGCCGTGGACAAGGCCGAAACCGAAGAAGACCTGGCATGGGCGATCAACGCCGAGGCGCCTGAAATTCTGGCGAATGCAGCCGCGCGTCTGGGTATCAGCCTGGTGCATTTTTCCACCGACTATGTGTACGACGGCAACAAACAAACGCCTTACCTGGAAACGGATTTGGCCAATCCATTGGGCGTGTATGGCGCCAGTAAACTGGTGGGTGATACAGCTGTTCAAGCCAGTGGCGCACCTCACCTGATTTTGCGCACTAGCTGGGTGTATGGAATGCGCGGGCGCAATTTCCTGCTGACCATGCAGCGCCTGGCGCGCGAGAGAGATGAACTGGGCGTGGTCAACGACCAGTTTGGCGCGCCTACCTGGAGCCGCAGCATTGCCGAGGCCACGGCACAAATGCTGGCTTTGTGGTTGTCGCCAGGCGCTACCGAACAGGATCGCCAGCGCCTCTCCGGCGTGTACCACATGAGCTGCGCCGGGCAGACTTCATGGCATGGATTCGCCAGCGCCATTCTCGAAAACCTGCGTAGAAGTGAAAGCGGTATTGCCCGCCTCAAGGCGATTACCACGCAGGACTATCCGACTCCGGCCAAACGGCCGCAAAATTCCGTGCTTTCAAACCACAAACTGCAACAAGTGTTTGGCGTACAGCTGCCAGACTGGAAAACGGCGTTGTCGCTGTGTCCCGCCTGAATTTA
>CAYTZP010000066.1:0-4191 GCA_964442685.1 uncultured Thiobacillus sp. | reverse complement strand
TTCGGAATTGGTGGTATACTCCACCACCAGTATTTGCAACGGCTTCCAGCAATGGGAGCCGTTTTCATTTGATGTCTCTGTGACGGAAACCAGCGGCAACTGTCGCTCAGCTTGCGGTTTTGAACAAGCCATGGCCAGCCTGCTGCGCCAGCAGTTGCGTGGCTTCGGCGGCTGACATGGGCGCGCCAAACAGATAACCCTGCATTTCATTGCACTTCAATTGACGCAGCTTGTCGAGCTGACGGGTGTTTTCCACGCCTTCGGCGATGACATTCAGCCCCAGCCCCTGCCCCATGCCGACGATGGCATTGACGATGGCCGGGTTGCCGTCGCGGTCGAGGTCTTTTACAAACGCACGGTCGATCTTGATGGTATGAATCGGGAAGCGGGAAAGATATTTTAGTGAGCTATAGCCCGTACCAAAGTCGTCCACTGCAATCTGCACGCCGGTTTCAACCAACTGAGCCAGCTTGGCAGCACTGCCTTCCAGATCGCGCATCAACATGCTTTCGGTGATTTCCAGCTCGATGGCGCTGGGATCCAGACGATACGCTTCCAGCGCGCGGGTCACACTGCCGACAAAATCCACAGTTTCCATCTGCCGTGAAGAAATGTTGACAGCTAAACGTATGGGCGGCAGCCCGTTGTTACGCCACTCTGCCTGCTGCGCTGCCGCCTGGCGCAAAACCCATTCGCCCATGGGGATGATGACGCCGGTTTCTTCGGCCAGGGGGATGAAGGCGCCCGGCGAGAGCAATCCGTGCGCCGGATGCCACCAGCGCAGCAATGCTTCAAAGCCGTTGATCTGCCCAGACTGGGCGTCGATCTGCGGCTGGTAGAACAGCACAAACTCGTCGTTGGCCAGGGCGTTGCGCAAGTCGGCTTCCATCTGGATACGGCCATCGAACGCGCCCTGCATAGAGGGCTGCCAGTGTTGCAAGCGGCTGCGCCCCTGGGATTTGGCCTGATACATGGCAATTTCGGTTTGCCGGATCAAAGTGTCGGCCAGTTCACCGTCTTCCGGCGCCGTCGTAATGCCAATACTGGCGGACACGAAAAGATCATGTCCCTTGATGCGCAGCGGCGCGCTCAGTGCATTGATCAGTTTGTGGCCGATGACGGTCATTTCTTCGCGCGCTGCAATTTGCGGAAACAGCACGGCAAATTCATCGCCCCCCAGACGCGCCAGAATATCCTCGCCGCCCAGGCACTGGCGCAGGCGGGTGGCCATGTGGATGAGCAATTCATCACCCACGCCATGGCCGAGCGAGTCGTTGATGATCTTGAAGTTGTCCAGATCAAGAAGCATGATCGACAGGCCATGACTGCGGCGTTTGGCCTGTGCCAGCGCGCGCCCGAGATGATCGCGGAATTTGGCGCGGTTGGGCAAGCCGGTCAAGAGATCATGATAGGTCTGGTAGTGCACGGTTTCTTCGGCCTGCTTGCGGTCGCTGATGTCCTTAACCACGCCGTAGGTGCCCATGAAACGGGTTTCAAAACGGTTGTCCGGCTTTTCGTACATACCGGTGGCGGTCACTTCCACTGTGCGGTAGCGGCGATTCATGGCGCGCGGTCGATTGTTGCCGGGATTGCATTTGAGGCGCAGCTCGACATTGCGGCTGGCGCGGGCGTCGGTGCGACGTTCATTCAAAACGTGTTCGGCGCGAAACAAGTCTTCTTCATACACCAGTTCGGAATAATGCCTGCCGATGAGTTCATCACGCGGGTAACCAAGCAGGCTTTCCACGCGCTCGTTCACATAGGTAAAACAGCCGTCATTATCCAGGGTGTAGATAAAGTCAGGCGAGTTGTTGATGAGAAAGCGGTGCCATTCTTCTGACTGTTGCAGGCGTTGCTGGATCTGTGCGTTTTCAGTTTCAAGCTGGCGTTTGGTCAGGCTGTTCTCGATGCGTTTGAGCAGTTCTTCAGCTTTATAGGGTTTGCGGATGAAATCCGCCGCACCGCCACGCAACGCTCCGACCGCGCTGTCGATGCCGTTTTCACCGGAAATCACGATCACCGGCGTGCTAACCCCGCGCGCTTCCAGATAACCCAGCACATCCGCGCCGTTCATGTCGGGCATGTTGAGATCCAGCAGAATCAGGTCAAACTGCACGCGCGTAACCGCAGCCAGGGCTTCCTGTCCGCCATTTGCCGTTATCACTTCAAACCGCTGGTCTGGCCGATTTTGCGCGGCAATCAAGCGTGACAGGCTTTCCAGGATTAGCGGCTCATCGTCCACCGCAAGTATCCGGATCGGGCGTTGCAAACCGCTGACACTGGCTTGGACTGAATGAGCTTCGTGCATCTTGTTCTCCGTGTCAGATTTGGCGCGATTGAAAAACCGCCCCGGCCTCTGTGGTCATGGGCAAATACAGCTTGAAAGTGGCGCCGCCCGGATTGTTGTCATATTCGATATCGCCACCCATGGCGTGTACCAGGTTCTGGCTGATGGCAAGCCCCAGACCCGCGTGTTCCCCGCCCTTGAACGAGGTCACGGGTTGGAACAGTTGTGCCCGCACGGTTTCCGGCAGACCCGGGCCGCTATCATTGACGACGATCACGACGCAGGAACGCCCGCGATGCTCGGTGCGGGCAGTGGCAAAAGTGAGTTTGCCGCCGCGCGGCATGGCTTCCACCGCGTTTTTGGCCAGGTTCAGCAGCACCTGTTTCAACTGGTCGCGCTGGGTCAGGATGCTGCCCATGCCCGGATCCAGGTCGATCTGCACATTGATCTTGTTAGGCAAAAACAGCGTGTCCAGCGACATTCTCACCAGCTCGGAAATGATCTGATTCACATCCACCCAGGTACCAGCGACTTCCTCGCTTGCCGCAAGGGTTTCCGGGCGTGCGCCCAATCCTTGCAAAATCGCGCCCACACGCCCGATTTCGCTGCCTATGATGGCCAGATCACGCTGGGTGTCGCTGTCATGCGCAAACTTGCCGGATAGCAGGTCAACATAATTGCGGATGATGGTGAGTGGATTGGCGGCCTCATGCACGGCACGACGTACTTCCTGACGCGGAATCGCATCCGCAGAGTTTGCCTGCCCCGGGGCACGCGCTGCCAGTGTTGTCAGGCGTTCGGCCATGCCGCGCAAAAACGTGTGCCAGTTGCCATCCGTATTCAGCGATGCGCTGGCATCAGCCGCCACCAGAACATGCTGTTCTCCCAGCTGGACGCACAACATGGAGGCAGCGCCCAGCAGTCGGGCAAGTTGCGCATCCACAATCGGATATTGTTCGGCCTGATCTTGCGTCCAGAACACGGTTTCGCCTGATGCCGCACGGCAGATTGCACTTTGTGCGTCGTCCCGCGTCAACGGCAATGCGCGCAAACGCGCAGCGCCCGGCCACCAGGCCACTGGCTCAAGCTGGTGCGGGCATTTTTCCAGCACAATGCTGGCACCAACGTCAAACACTCCGCACATGAGCAGCGCCATTTGCTGGGCGCAGTCCTCGCGCGCTTCGCAGCGGTTGAGGATTTCGTTCAGCGCGCCCGAGCGCGCCATGGCGGCATAGCCGCGCAACAACCGGGCGTTGGCGTCGGTTGCCGCCATAGTTGCCGGGCAAGACAGCTCATCGCTATGGCCGAAACCGTAACGGTCGAGGGTTTCACGTGCAAGCGCCTCAGACTCGCTGTGCAGGCGCGTGGCTTGTGCCGCATCCAGCCCCAAACCTTCCAAAGCGGCGCGCAGCCCCACCAGGCTGAGATTGCCATTGATATGCACGCTATAAACCAGCGAAACCGCCAGTTGCAACAGCCGTACCAGCGGATGCGCCGAGCGCAGGCGCGCGGGTGCTGCGCGACAGTAACGCACTGCGTCAGCAATAAAACCTTCGCCATCCAGTGCAGCGAGGCTCACTTCACGTTGCGCCGCGTCGGCGTACTGGGGATATTCGTGCAGATTGTGGCTCAGCCCGGCCAGCCAGGCCAGTTCGGGATCACACAGCCGGGTATGCGCCGCCAGCTGACGCGCTAAATGCGCCACCCGGATGGCCGCCTCCCAAGTGGCAACAGGCGCTGTCACTGCTTGCGCCGTCAGCACCAGCATACGGATAAAGTCCACGCCCAGAATTTCCACGGCACTATTCAGTGTTGGCGCGGTCTCTACCTTGCCGGATGCCAGGGCGCATTTAAATACAGTCAAGGTCAGTGGTGCGTCATGACCAATATGCGCCGCCAACGCC
>CAYTZP010000065.1:0-4232 GCA_964442685.1 uncultured Thiobacillus sp. | reverse complement strand
ACCATCTGGAGCCGGGCACGAGGAAAAAATTGCTGGCGCTACGAAATTGCCGGGCAGGAAGATGATTGCGGCTGGCCCTCCAGAGTACGCGCCGCGTTGTCCGCATCCAGACTCGGCAACGCAGGCGACTGGGTCGAGTACAAGGACTGCGCCGCGCGCCGTTACCGTGCCGCGCTGATTCAAAACGGCCAATTGCAAGCCGTGTTTTTCTTTGACCGCGATTACGCCCGTCTGCCCTCGCGTCAGTGGCTGGAATCGCTGTTTGAAAATGCCCAGCTCAGCAACGCCGATCGCATCGCCTTGCTCTCTGGACACCCGGCCAGCGCCAGCGCCAATACCGGTCGCGTCATCTGCGCCTGCTATGGCGTGGGCGAAAACACCCTGAAAAGCGCCATCAAAAACGGTGCGGCTTCGGTCGAAGCCCTTGGCATTCAACTCAAGGCCGGCAGCAATTGCGGGTCGTGCATCCCGGATCTGAAAAAGCTGCTGGCGAAGTAATCAGTCGGCTTCAAACTCCGTCGTCAGTCCTTCAAAGCTCGCGCCCAGCATGGCTAGCGCGCTCAGTCCATCGTGCAGTATTTGCTTGAACATGTTTGCCTCCTGCGGTTTTTTCCACCTGTGCGCATCGGCACAGGTGAAAAGATTTAACGTGAAACACGCGAAGCGTGCCCCCCTGTCACCCTCTCCCGCTTGCGGGGGAGGGCGGGGTGGGGGAACGGACACGGCGCGTAGGGGTTGCATGGGGCAAGGCGGCAACTCGCCATGTCCGTTAGTTGCGTTCGAAACGATCGAGGTTCATCACCTTGTTCCAGGCGGCGACGAAGTCGCTGACAAATTTTGCCTGGCCGTCGTTCTGCCCGTACACCTCGGCGATGGCGCGCAACTGCGAGTTGGAACCGAACACCAGATCCGCTCGCGTGGCGCTCCACTTCGCCTTGCCAGTCTTGCGCTCGCGCACCTCGAATACGCTCTTGTCAGCGTTGACCGGCTTCCACTCGTTATTCATATCCAGCAAATTGACGAAGAAATCGTTGGTCAACACACCGGGGCGGTCGGTAAACACGCCGTGCTTTGCGCCGCCAAAGTTGGCACCGAGGGTGCGCATTCCGCCTACCAGCACAGTCATTTCCGGCGCGGTGAGCGTGAGTAGCTGTGCTTTGTCGACCAGGAAATGCTCAGCGGCAATCTCGGGGAACTTGCTGCTGCGGTAATTGCGGAAACCATCGGCAATCGGTTCCAGCGGGGCGAAGGAGTCGGCGTCGGTCTGTTCGGCGCTGGCGTCCATGCGGCCGGGGGTGAACGGTACGCTGACACTCGTGCCTGCATCCTTGGCGGCCTTTTCTACCGCCGCACAACCGGCCAGCACGATCAGATCAGCCAGCGAAATTTTCTTGCCACCAGCCGCCGCGCTGTTGAATTCGGCCTGGATTTTCTCAAGCACAGCCAGCACTTTTGCCAACTGCGCAGGCTGGTTGACTTCCCAGTCCTTCATCGGCGCCAGACGGATGCGCGCGCCGTTGGCGCCGCCGCGCTTGTCGCTGCCACGGAAGGATGATGCCGAAGACCAGGCGATATAAACGAGTTCCGGCACACTCAAGCCCGAGGCCATGACCTTGGCTTTTAACGCGGCCACGTCCTGCTCATCCACCAGCGGATGGTTCAGCGCCGGAATCGGGTCTTGCCAGATCAACTCCTCGGCGGGCACTTCGGGGCCGTGGTAACGCGCCCTGGGTCCCATGTCGCGGTGGGTGAGCTTGAACCAGGCGCGGGCGAAGGCATCTGCGAATTCCTCCGGGTTGTCCTTGAAGTGTCGTGCGATCTTCGCGTATTCGGGGTCATAGCGCATCGCCATGTCGGCATCGGTCATGATGATCGGCACCTTCTTCGACGCATCGTGCGCGGCCGGCGCCATGTTGGCGTCGGTATGTTTCACCGGCGTCCACTGCGAGGCGCCCGCCGGGCTGCGCGTGGGGATCCATTCGTTGCCAAACAGCATGTCGAGGTAGCTCATGTCCCACTTCGTCGGCGTGGGCGTCCACGAGCCTTCCAGGCCGCTGCCGATCTGGTCGCCGCCCTTGCCGCTGCCATGCTTGCTGATCCAGCCGAAGCCCTGGTTCTCGATGTCTGCCGCTTCGGGGGCGGGACCGACCAGCGCGGCATCGCCCGCGCCATGACATTTGCCGAAGGTGTGGCCGCCGCAGGTGAGCGCCACGGTTTCATAGTCGTTCATCGCCATGCGCGCGAAGGTTTCGCGCACCATGCGTCCGCTTTGCAAGGGATCGGACTTGCCGCCGGGGCCTTCCGGGTTAACGTAGATCAACCCCATCTGCACCGCAGCCAGCGGATTATCCAAATCAGTGCGGGTGCCGTGGCGCGTGTCGCCCAGCCAGTCTTTCTCACTACCCCAATACACCGACTCGTCGGGCTCATACACGTCGGCGCGGCCGCCGCCGAAGCCAAAGGTCTTGAAGCCCATGGATTCCAGCGCGCAGTTGCCTGCCAGCACGATGAGATCAGCCCAGGAAATCTGGTTGCCATATTTCTGTTTGACCGGCCACAACAGGCGACGGGCCTTGTCGAGGTTGATGTTGTCGGGCCAGGAATTGGTCGGCGCAAAACGCTGTTGACCCATGCCGGCACCGCCGCGACCATCGCCAACCCGATAGGTGCCTGCCGCGTGCCAGGCCATGCGAATGAACAGCGGGCCGTAATGGCCATAGTCGGCCGGCCACCAGTCCTGCGAAACCGTCATTAACGCGACCAGATCCTTCTTGACCGCCGCGAGATCGAGCTTGTTGAATTCCTCGATGTAGTCGAACGACGCTTCCATCGGACTGGTCTCGGCAGCGAACTGACTCAGGACTTTCAGATTCAGCTGGTTCGGCCACCAGTCGTGGTTGACGGGACTGCCGCCAGTAGCGGTAACGTGAAAGGGACATTTGCTTTCTGACATGGCGCATTCTCCTTCGGGCTGAGATAAAACCGCTTGCTTGCGGGTTGCTTCCATTGAAGCGCATGATGCGAATTTGTTCTAATACTTTTTCTCAAAGTGCCCGATAGTTTTTAGCTAAACCCGCCTGCTATGACCCTCACCGAACTCAAATACGTCCTCGCTGTTGTGCGCGAAAAACATTTTGGCCGGGCCGCCGAGGCCAGTCATGTCTCGCAGCCCACGTTATCGGTTGCCATCAAGAAACTGGAAGACGAGCTGGGCGTCACACTGTTTGAACGCGGCGGCGGCGAACTTGGCATTACACCGGCCGGACTGCGCGTGGCCGAGCAGGCGGCGCATATTTTCGAGCTGGTGGACGGCATCAAGGATCTGGCCGCCGTGGCCAAGGACGACCTGCAAGGCGCGTTGAAACTGGGTGTCATCTACACCATCGCGCCCTACCTGTTGCCGGAACTGATCCCCCAGTTGCACGAACGCGCGCCGCAGATGCCGCTGCTGCTGGAAGAAAATTACACCCGGGTGCTGACGGAGAAACTCAAGAAGGGCGAGCTCGACGCCATGATTATCGCCACGCCAGTCGATGATCCGTCCATTCTTGCACTGCCGCTGTACGAAGAGCCTTTCGTGGTTGCCGTGCCCGCCGCTCATGCATGGAAGAAGAAGAAATCCATCGCCAGCACCGAGCTGGAACAGGAAAGTTTGTTGCTGCTGGGTAGCGGCCACTGCTTCCGCGACCAGGTGCTGAAGGTGTGCCCGGCGCTCAACCGTTCTGCGGCAGACGGCCTACAAAAGACGCTGGAAAGTTCCTCGCTGGAAACCATCCGCCACATGGTGGCCTCCGGCATGGGCGCCACCGTGCTGCCCTGCACCGCTACCAGGCTACACTCAGCATCGGATGGTCTTCTGGCCTATCGCCCCTTCATCAAACCCGCTCCCAGTCGCATGGTGAGCCTGGCCTGGCGCAAAAGCTTTCCGCGTCCGCGCGCCATCGAGGCCGTGCGGCAGGCCATCCTGTCGGCGAATCTCGGTTGCATCGAAAAGATCCGACCGGGTCGCCGCTAAGTCAAGGAAAACAACGCATGTCTGTCCTCAACAGTCCGCGCGTATTCTTCGCCGCTGAACGCACGCTGATGGCGTTTGGCTTTGTACTGGAACGCCAATGAAAATTTTGGTTGATGCCGATGCCTGTCCCGCAGTGATCAAGGAAATTCTCTACCGCGCCGCAAAACGGGTGCAGCTGCCCTTGATTCTGATCGCCAACAAATTGCTGCGCGTGCCG
>CAYTZP010000064.1:0-4371 GCA_964442685.1 uncultured Thiobacillus sp. | reverse complement strand
ATAATGGCACCGAGCAAAAGAAATAAAACGTCACTGCCTGACTTGAGTGTCTCCATTTGGGGCATTCCTTGTGTTTTTTACATAAACATGCGCATTCCGGAAGCAATTAGCATTCCAGAGACGCAACATTCTGTTTTCTCGTGATCTTTTCTGAAAGGAAATGTGAGGCGCGCACTTATATGGTGCGGTGGCAAACACTGCCGCGCCTAAATGGTGCCACAGGGTCTATTTCAACAGGGGCATTGGATGTACGAAGGCGGGATGGCGGGATACGAAACCAAGGGGCGCGCCAAAGCGAGTTCCAGGCTATGGCAGCAGCACATCTGCCAATCCCGGCTCAAACAGGCTCTTTGGATTGATTGTCTTTTGAATTGCTTTGCGCTTCCAGGCGATTGAGTTCAGCTTCCATTTCCTCGTCCGTCATGGGTTTGTAATCATCCGGGTAAACAGACTCGGGTTCGACCGGCTTGATGCGCCGCATGAATTGGGCGATGACAATGCCTAATTCATACAAAATCCACAACGGTACGGCCAGCATAATTTGAGAAATCACATCAGGCGGTGTGAAAATCGCGCCAATGATAAAGGCGCCAACAATGACGTATGGCCTTGCCTCACGAAGTTTTTCGACCGTGATCATCCCGCTGATTACCAGTAGGATCACCACCACAGGGACTTCAAATGTGACACCGAAGGCAATAAACAGCGTCATCACAAAATCGAGATACGCCCCAATGTCCGGCGCAAAGTTAACGCCTTCTGGCGTGGCGCCAGCCAGAAAGCCGAACACAACGGGAAATACCAGGAAATAGGCGAAGGCCATGCCAGTGAAGAACAGAAACACGCTGGACACAAGCAAGGGCAAGCCCAGTTTGCGCTCATGCTGATACAAACCCGGCGCAATGAACGCCCATATTTGGTACAGCACATATGGCAGGGCAATCAGAAAGGCCGCCATCATTGCGACCTTGAGGGGGATGAAGAAAGTCGTCGCCACACCTGTGGCTATCATCTGACTGCCCTGCGGCAACTTGTTGATCAGTGGCTGCGCTAGCAAGGTGTACAGGTCATTTGCCCACGGGAAAAGACCAATAAATACAACAATCACCGCCACCACCGCTCGCAGCAAGCGGTCACGCAGTTCGATCAGGTGGGTAATAAAGCTTTCCTGCTTGTCGGGTGTTTCGCTCATGAAAATCGCTTATTTAACCTGGAAACCGCAGTTGGACGCATTCGAGTGTGCGGTTTCCGGATTGTCTGGCAAGGCGCGATGTGGCGCATGGCCGCTCCCTGCAACGAAAAGCAACGCGGCCAGACGACACGGAAACCGTGCAATCGGATGCGTAGCGCGCTCACCCTGCGGATGGCCGTTAACGAAGGCAGGAAACTCAGTATGCATGCGCTTCTCCAAGGGACAACAAGCGGTCAACTGCGGTTTTCAGGTTTAATCAAGCAACGTCCACCCGAGGAGAGGACGTCGCCCTTGAATCGGGCTGCGAGACATCCAGCGCCAGTTCAGTCTGGGTCGGCACCTCATTTTGCTCTGCGGTTGAAACAACCTCAGTAACCGTTTCATCGCCCTGCCCCGGCGGAACCTTTTCGCGCTGCATTTTCAACTGCTCACCCAGATGCGGGTCGTGGCGCTCCAGGTCGGTTAACGCATCATTCAGCTTGCCAGAAATACTCTTCGCTTCGTCACGCATAGTGAACTCGGCTTCGGCGACGCGGGTTTCAACCCCCTTGGCTGCCTCCTCCACCGACTGCTTGAAGTTCTGCCCGGCGCGTTGCAATTCTTCCAAATCCATTTCACGATTGATATCCGATTTGACACTGGATACATAACGCTGGAAACGCCCAAACAGGTGTCCGGCCGTGCGCGCTGCTTTGGGCATGCGCTCGGGGCCAATCACCAGCAGGGCGACAACGCCAATAATGAGCAGTTCGGTAAAACCGATGTCGAACATTTGAATGATGGGAGAAGGTTGAAGGGGAAGGGCGTGCAGCAAGCACGCCCTGCACTGGGGATACCAGTCCCTACTCAGGAATTCTGCTTGTCCTTGACCTCGACGTCGATGGTGCGGCCAGTCACCTGCTCATCCTGGCTGCTCTTGTCGGCAATCTTGGCATTTTCATCCTTGACCGCATCTTTGAAGCCCTTTACCGCGCCACCCAGGTCGCCGCCAATGTTACGCAGTTTCTTGGTGCCAAACACCACCAGCACGACCGCCAATACAACCAGCCAATGCCAAATACTGAAAGTACCCATGTCTCTCTCCTTTTAATTCAGGCGCGGACGGGTTCGCCGCCGCCAAATACGTGTATGTGAATGTGGAATACTTCCTGCCCGCCGCCGCGTCCGGTGTTGATCAGGGTTTTGAAACCGTCATCCAGCCCCTGCGCTTTTGCAAGCGTTGGAGCCAAGGCCAGCATTTTACCCAGAATAGGCGCGTGCGCTTCAGTGCAATCTGCCAGCGAGGCAATATGCGCCTTTGGAATGATCAGAAAATGCACCCGCGCAAACGGGTGAATGTCATGAAACGCTAACACCTCATCATCTTCATAAACCTTATTGCAGGGAATTTGCCCGGCGATGATTTTGCAAAAAATGCAATCGCTCATGATTTTCTTGAAGCCTTCTCTTCAATCCCGGATACGCCCTCGCGCCGCGCCAGTTCGTTCAGCACATCCTGCGCGTTCAAGCCCTTGTGCGACAGCAACACCAGCGTATGAAACCACAAATCCGCCACCTCGTAGATGATCTTTTCGTTCTGCCCATCCTTGGCGGCCATCACGGTCTCGGTGGCTTCTTCACCGATTTTTTTCAGAATCGCATCCAGACCCTTGGCATGCAGTTTGGCCACATAGGACAAGTCCGGTGCAGCGGTTTTGCGCGCCTCCAGGGTTTCCGTCAAGCGTTTGAGGATGTCTTCGCTCATTTGTAGATGTCTTTTGGGTCTTTCAACACGGGATCAACAGCCTCCCACGCACCATTTTTCAGCACGCGGTAAAAACAGCTTTGCCGCCCGGTATGACAGGCAATACCGCCCTGCTGTTCCACTTGCAATACGATCACATCTTCATCGCAGTCCAGGCGAATTTCGCGCACGGTCTGTACATGGCCGGATTCTTCGCCCTTGTGCCAGAGTTTATTGCGCGAGCGTGACCAGTACACCGCTTCGCCCTTCTCCGCCGTCTGTGCCAGCGACTCACGGTTCATCCAGGCCACCATCAGGATGCGCCCGGTCTGCGCGTCTTGGGCAATGGCGGGCGCCAGACCTTTTTCGTCCCAGCGAATTTCGTCCAGCCAGCTCACAGTCTCACCTCCACGCCATGCTGCTTCATATAGCGTTTGGCTTCATCCACGGTGTACTCACCAAAGTGGAAAATGCTGGCGGCCAGCACGGCATCGGCATGGCCTTGTTTCACGCCATCCACCAGATGCTGCAAGTTGCCCACCCCGCCGCTGGCGATGATGGGAATGTCCACCGCATCGGAAATCGCACGGGTCAATTCCAGATCGAAGCCGCTCTTGGTGCCATCACGATCCATGGAAGTCAGCAGCAGTTCGCCTGCGCCCATGGTTTCCATTTTCCTGGCCCACTCAATGGCATCCAGGCCGGTGGCCTTGCGTCCGCCATGGGTAAAGATTTCCCAGTGGTCGTCCACGCGCTTGGCATCAATCGCTACCACGATGCATTGCGAACCGAAGTAACCGGAGGCATCCGCGACCAGCTGCGGATTGGTCACGGCGGCGGTATTGATGCCAACCTTGTCGGCGCCGGCGTTCAACAATCTGCGCACGTCTTCCACCTTGCGCACGCCGCCACCCACGGTTAAAGGGATAAACACCTGCTCGGCGACGGATTCAATAATGTGCAGAATCAGATCACGGTCGTCCGAGGTGGCGGTAATGTCAAGAAAAGTCAGTTCATCCGCGCCGGCATCGTTGTAGCGTTTGGCGATTTCGACCGGATCGCCCGCGTCTTTCAGCTCGATGAAATTGACGCCCTTGACCACGCGGCCAGCGGTGACGTCCAGACACGGAATGATGCGTTTGGCGAGCATTATTCGCCGTAAACCTTACCGGCCAGGTCATCAGCCAGTTTTTGAGCCGCAGCAAAATCCAGCGTGCCCTGATAAATGGCTCGTCCAGTAATTGCACCCATGATGCCTTCGGCGGCAACGGCGGAGAGGTTCTTCACGTCGTCCAGATTGGTAATGCCGCCGCTGGCAATCACGGGAATATGCAATGCCTGCGCCAGTTTGAGCGTGGCTTCGACATTGACACCGCTCAGCATGCCGTCACGACCGATGTCGGTATAGATCACACCCTCGACACCGTAGTCCTGGAAACGCTGGGCAAGATCGATC
>CAYTZP010000063.1:2162-4848 GCA_964442685.1 uncultured Thiobacillus sp. | reverse complement strand
CCAGCACCAGGATTTCCGCAGGCGGAACATCCAGCGCCAGCAAATAATCCAGCGTCTCCAGCAACACTGCTTCACGACGGTAGGTGGGAATGGCAACGGTAAGCGAAAGCACAATATTCATCTGTATTCAGTCGCGCTTTCCAATCACCCTTGCCGGCACCCCGGCCACGATAGCCATGGCCTCGACATCATGTGTCACCACTGCCCCCGCCCCGACAATGGCACCCCTGCCTATCCTTATCCCCGGCAGCACGACTGCATTGGCACCAAGCCAGACATCATCCTCGATCACGACCGGGGCCGATTCGCAGCCCTGTGCGGCGATACGCGCATGCGCCCCACGTTTATGGTGATGGTCAGTAATGAAGCAACCGGGGGCGACCAGCACCTGATTGCCAAGGGTCAGGCTGTCAGAAATATCCAGTTCGGCGCCGAAGCCGATAAAAACCTGATCGCCCAGCTTGATGCTGGCTTCCTCGCTGGTGATCTTGATATAAGCAGCATGCTCGAGTTGAAGCCGCTCTCCCGTGAACAGGCGCCAGGGGCGCACGATTCTGCTATCCCGGCCAATGCGCGATTTCCGCCCCAGGCCGGCACCGCGCAATCGCCACCACGCCGCACGCAGCCTGTCCCCCAGCAGCGACAGGTGATCCCCGAATCTTTTTTCCAGAGCGACCAACATCATTCGGTCAATGGCCTTATGCCCGTCACCATCAACTGGTGCGACAGTTTTCGTCCCAGCCATGGGGTGCTGACAATCAGCCTGTCCAGCATCTGCAACAGACCGGCGGGGGCAAAACCATGGACATACCTCACCTTGATGTGTCCAGAAATCATGGGGGATTCGAAGAAATCTGCCTTGACCTCCTCGAAACCCGCCGCCTTGAACAAGGCCACCAGTTCACTGTCCAGATAGGCGTAAAAATGTCCGTCGGCATCGGCCGTGTTTTGCATATGCTCCCAATCTTTTACATCGCCCAACTGGCTAAAACTGGGCAACGAATTCTTCAGGTAATACCCATTCGGCGTCGTCATCACCAACCTGCCCCCAGGTTTCAGGCGTTCGAGTAACCTTTTCAGCAGCCGATCCGGATACACCAAATGCTCGACAATCTGGTTGGCGTAGATAAGGTCGTAACCCCCGGGTATGTCATCTTCCAACACATTCGCCGGAATAAACTGGACATCGCCCTGCTCATGGCGCGAACGGGCGTAATCGAGAAAAGCCGGTCGCAGATCCACCGCGGTCACATCATGGCCACGCTCGGCAAGCAGCAAGGCCAGCGTGCCCTGGGCGCAACCCACGTCCAGAATCTTCTTGCGCACATTGCCAGCGATTGCCAGATAGTAATCAAGTTGGTTGTGATACTGGTTCCAAACATGCGGCGCGATGGAGCGATCCCACATCTCCTGAATGTCGTGGCGGTAGAGTGCCTGCACTTCTTCAGGCCAGCCTGGATTGAATACGGGGGTCTTCATTCACTATGTTCCGTTTGTTCAGCCCAGAATACTGCGGGCAAGTGCTTTCAGGGACAAGGGGTATTCGGTGACCGCGCGCCTGAAATAACGCCGTGCCGAAACCGGATCACGCCTGCTCAGGCAGGCTCCGATGAAATAGTAGAAGCGGGATTTTTCCAGACGGGTGCTTGGGCCGCCTGCCCGCTTAGCTGGCAGTGGTTCATCATTAATACGCCCCTGATCGCTTTGCCCGCTGCGCCTCAACTGGGTACATTCGATCGCCAACACCCCCGCACGCATCTGGTCCGCACGACGGCGCCCGCTGATGCTGTTGGCCGCCAGTCTGGCCTGGTAATGGATTTCGCTGATGCCCCAGAGTTTTCCAACTTCGGCCACTCGCAGCCAAAGATCAATATCCTGGGCAACGACAAAGGCCGGACGATAGCCGCCCGCAGCCAGATAGGCCTGCCGCCTGAACATGGTGCCACCATGGTGGGGCGGGCCCTGGATTTTTTCCAGGTCCAGGTTTGACAAACCCTGTTCAAGCGCCTCACCTGTTCTCGTGATTTCGTAGAGATTTTCCCCGTCAGGGCCGACGAAACGCGTCCCGCTGGCAACCATGGCCACATCAGGATGACTGGCAAGATAGTCGCATTGGACTGCCAGCCGACCAGGCAGCGAAACATCCCCCGCATCCTGTCTTGCAATGAACTCGCCCCTGGCCTCGGCACAGCCCCTGATCAAAGCCCGCGTCAGACCTGCATTCTGCTGATGGATGACGCGCAGCCGCGCATCCCTTGCCGCCCATTCGTCCAACATGCGACCGGTTTCATCGGTCGAGCCATCGTCCACCACGATGAACTCCAGGTCGCAGCCATCCTGCGACAGCACGCTGGCCAGCGTCTGATCCAGATGTTCGGCACCGTTATAGACTCCCATCACAACCGATACTACGGGTTCGCTCATTTTCTCAATCCATCCAGCCAACCGCTCAGGCGACCCATGGTTTTCCATCCCAATATACTGGCCGCCATTTTATACAAGCCGTAGTCCATTCCCCGGTTTCCCGGTTCACCAGCAGCCTGGCGCGAGAGTTCGAACAGGCGACGCGACTCCTCGCCCAGCCCCGCCGCACCGCACTGGCGCGACAGCAGGAACAGCGCACGCGCGAAATGCTGCATCTCTGGGGTGTCCTGCAAGCCTGCCCGCAGGGCATGGCCGTAAATCA
>CAYTZP010000063.1:0-2062 GCA_964442685.1 uncultured Thiobacillus sp. | reverse complement strand
CCCGGCAGCAATACGTCGTCGCTGTCCAGATACTGGATGAACTCGCCCTGCGCCAGTTGCCGCCCGTGCTCGCGCGCCATGCCGGGCCCGGCATTAGCCTGCGTTAGCACACGGATGATGTCGGGATGTTGTTCGGCCAGCGCCTGAGCCACAGCAAGGGTGTCGTCGCTGGAGCCGTCATCCACGATGATGATTTCGATGGGGCGGTAGTCCTGCGCCAGCACGCTTTCCACCGCCTCGCGCAATTGCACTGGGCGGTTGTAAACCGGGATGATGGTGCTAACGAGTCCTTCGATCATGCCGACCTCGGCACCAGGTAATGCTTGCCCCACATCTCCAGCAACAGCAGGCGCCAGGCCAGGTTGCGGAAGATGGACAGCGCGCGCGGAAAAGCATCGCCGCTGCGGCCCTTGTCAAAGTAGTCGCGCATGGCGCGATCCAGCCCCAGCCTATGGGTAACGCTGCCGGAATCAAGCAGGGTGTTGCGTGCAAACTCACGAAAGTTTTTGTCTTCATCCATCCAGCTTGCCGCCAGCGGCGCGCCGAACTTCTTACGGCTGCTGATGGCTTCCGGCACCAATCCATGCCGCCGTGCCAGGGCGCGCAGCAGGTACTTGTTCTCGCCGTTTCGCAACAGCCATTCCCGGGGCGTGCGGTAGGCCAGCTCCGCCACCCGGCGGTCGAGATAGGGCGTACGCGCTTCCACGCTCTCGGCCATGCTGGCCTTGTCCACCTTCATCACATATTGGCTGGGCAATTGTCTTCTCGATTCAAATAGCCGCACGGCATGGAAGGCATCACCACCGCCTTCATTCAAGTAGCCGCCCATGATGCGATGGAAGTCGCCGAAGAAGCGGCCATGACGACGCCCTGCGTATTTTTGGTATAGCCTGAACTGCTGCCACAACCCGAGCTTATCCGGCACATTGAAAATGTCGTAGCCACCGAACAACTCGTCCGCGCCCTCGCCCACCAGCACTACCTTGACCCCCATCTCGCGGCAGCGGCGATACAGCAGCCGCGTGCTGAGCGTGCCCCAGTCGGCGAAGAGGTCATCGAACACCCAGGCGCCTGCCATCACTTCGTCGCGGATTTCCTGCGGGCTAATCAGCACGTCTACATGCTGCGAGCCGATATGCCCGGCCACCTGACGCGCATGCACGCGCTCGTCCACGTCCGAATCGCCAAAGCCCATGCTGATGGTGAGCAGCGGCCCGCGCTTCGCCGCCAGCGCAGCCAGCACGCTGGAATCCAGCCCACCAGACAACAGCAGCCCCACCGGCACGTCGGCGATAAGATGCTCGTCCACCACCTTGTCCAGCACCGCGCCCAATTCGTCCAGGCGTTCGGCTTCGCTGCGCCCATCATTCGCCGGCGCGGGCGGCGAGAAGAACGCAGCCTCCGCCACCACCTTGCCCTCGCGCACTTCCAGCCGGTGCCCGGGTGCCAGCTTCTTCACCCCGGCCAGCATGGTGGCCTGCTCATCGAACACATAGCCGAATTCCAGATACTGATGCAGGCTGCGGTCATTCAACTGCGCACGGAAATTCGGTATCTCAAGAAACGCCTTTATTTCGGACGCAAAAAACACACCATCGACACGCGGCAGCCAGTAAAGCGGCTTGATGCCCATGGCATCGCGCGCCAGGTGCAGTGTGCCGCTCACGCCATCCCACAACGCCAGCGCGAACATGCCATTGAAGCGCTCGAATGCGGAAACGCCCCATTGGATATAGCTCCTGAGCACCACTTCGGTGTCGCCGCTGGAATGAAACTGATGCCCCAGGCTTTGCAAGGTACTGCGCAATTCCCTGAAGTTGTATAGCTCGCCGTTGTAGGCCAGCACGACCTTACGCGCCTCGTCCACCATGGGCTGGTGGCTGGCGTCGGAGAGGTCGATGATGCTCAGGCGCCGGTGCGCCAGCGCCAAACCCGCAGCAGGCTCGCGATAAAAACCATGGTCATCGGGCCCGCGATGACGGATAGACTCCGCCATGCGCTTCAGCGCATCGGAAATCGGTTGATTATCGGGGAAGCAAAGCCAGCCGGTTATGCCGCACAT
>CAYTZP010000062.1:0-4951 GCA_964442685.1 uncultured Thiobacillus sp. | reverse complement strand
TTCGCTTTCTCGACGGCTTCTTCGATGCCGCCCACCATGTAGAACGCCTGTTCGGGCAGGTGGTCATATTCACCGTTGACGATCGCCTTGAAGCCGGCAATGGTGTCTTTCAGGCTGACATATTTGCCCGGTGCGCCGGTAAATACTTCGGCCACGAAGAAGGGCTGCGACAGGAAGCGCTGGAGCTTACGCGCGCGCGACACGGCGAGCTTGTCTTCGGGCGAGAGTTCGTCCATGCCCAGAATGGCGATGATGTCACGCAGTTCCTTGTACTTCTGCAGGGTGCCCTGTACCTGACGCGCCACACTGTAGTGCTCGTCGCCGACGACCTGCGGGTCGAGAATACGCGAGGTGGAATCCAGCGGGTCAACCGCAGGGTAAATACCCAGTTCGGCAACCTGACGGGACAGCACCAGCGTCGCGTCGAGGTGGGCGAAGGTGGTGGCGGGCGACGGGTCGGTCAAGTCATCCGCAGGCACATACACGGCCTGGAAGGAGGTGATGGAGCCGGTCTTGGTGGAGGTAATGCGCTCCTGCAGGCGACCCATTTCGTCGGCCAGGGTAGGCTGGTAGCCCACAGCAGAAGGCATACGACCCAGCAGCGCAGACACTTCGGTACCGGCCAGGGTGTAGCGGTAGATGTTGTCCACGAACATCAGCACGTCGCGGCCTTCGTCACGGAAGTATTCGGCCATGGTCAGGCCGGTCAGCGCCACGCGCAGACGGTTGCCAGGCGGTTCGTTCATCTGGCCATACACCAGCGCAACCTTGTCCAGCACGCCGCCTTCTTTCATTTCGTGATAGAAGTCGTTGCCTTCACGGGTACGCTCACCCACGCCGGCAAACACGGAGAAACCGGAGTGCTCCACGGCGATGTTACGGATCAGTTCCATCAGCGTCACGGTCTTGCCCACGCCGGCGCCGCCGAACAGGCCGATCTTGCCGCCCTTGGCGATCGGCATGATGAGGTCAATCACCTTGATGCCGGTTTCGAGGATTTCCACGCTGGCGGCCTGCTCGTCGAATGCTGGCGGCTTGCGGTGAATGGGCATGCGCATGTCGGTGCCGATGGGGCCTTGTTCGTCGATGGGCGTGCCCAGCACGTCCATGATGCGGCCCAGGGTGGCCTGGCCGACCGGGACGGAGATGGGGCTGCCGGTTGCCAGCACTTCCATGCCGCGACGCAGGCCGTCGGTGGTGCCCATGGCAATGGTTCGCACCACGCCGTCGCCCATCTGCTGCTGGACTTCAAAGGTGAGTTCGGGATTCGACATTTTCAGCGCGTCGAACACCTTGGGCATGGCTTCGCGGGGGAATTGCACATCCACCACCGCGCCGATGACCTGAACGATTTTTCCGTTGCTCATGGTTGGTTCCTAAATTTTGATTCGTAATCTTTTAAAACAATAATCCGCTTAAACTGCGGCCGCTCCGGCGATGATCTCGGACAGCTCTTTGGTAATCGCTGCCTGACGGGTCTTGTTGTACAGCAGTTTCAATTCGCCGATGACGTTCTTGGCGTTATCGGAGGCGGCTTTCATCGCCACCATGCGCGCCGACTGTTCGCAGGCGATGTTTTCCACCACGCCCTGATACACCAGCGATTCGATGTAGCGCGTCAGCAGCGCATCCACCACCTGCACGGCATTCGGTTCGTAAATGTAGTCCCAATGGTACTTGAGTTTGTCTTCTTCACTACCCGCAGCCTGTTCCAGCGGCAGCAGTTGCTTGATCGTGGGCTCCTGCTTCATGGTGTTGATGAAGCGGTTGAACACCAGGTAAAGCGCGTCGATTTTGCCCTCGACATATGCGTCGAGCATGATCTTGACCGGGCCGATCAGACGTTCCATGTGCGGCGCATCGCCCAGCGCGGTCAGTTGCGAGACGACATTGCCGCCCATGCGCTGCATGAAACCCAGACCCTTGTTGCCGATGGCGGTCACGTCCACTTCAACGTTCTGACCCTGCCATTCCTTGAACTTGCCCACCACCATGCGCAAGGCGTTGGTGTTGAGGCCGCCGCACAAACCCTTGTCCGAGGTCACCACAATCACGCCGACGCGCTTGATGTTATCGCGGCGCAGCATGAAGGGATGCTTGTATTCCGGGTGTGCATAGGCCATGTGGATGGCGACGTTGGCGATCTTGTCCGCATAAGGGCGCGCGTGTTTCATACGCTCTTGCGCCTTGCGCATCTTGGATGCCGCCACCATTTCCATGGCTTTGGTGATCTTGCGCGTGTTTTCCACGCTCTTGATCTTGGTTCGTATTTCCTTGCCTGCGGCCATTGCCGAACTCCTGAATCAGTGCCGAATCAATGCCGTATCAATACACTGCGGTCTGCTTGAAGGACTCGATCGCGGCCTTCAGCGCAGCTTCATTGTCGCCGCTCATTTCGCCAGTGGCGTTGATGGCGTCAATCACAGCCTTTTGTTTGTCGCGCATGTAGTTTTGCAGCGCGCTTTCAAAGGGCAGCACTTTCTTCACATCCAGACCATCCATGTAACCGTTGTTGACGGCGTACAGGGTGATGGCCATTTCCGCCACGCTCATGGGCGAGTACTGCGCCTGCTTCATCAGCTCGGTCACGATCTTGCCGCGCTCGAGCTGCTTTTTGGTGGCATCGTCGAGGTCGGACGCAAACTGCGCGAAGGCCGCCAGTTCACGGTACTGCGCCAGCGCCAGACGGATACCGCCGCCCAGCTTCTTGATGACCTTGGTCTGCGCGGAACCGCCGACGCGGGACACCGACAGACCGGCGTTGATGGCGGGACGAATACCGGCGTTGAACAGGTCGGTTTCGAGGAAGATCTGGCCGTCGGTAATCGAAATCACGTTGGTCGGCACGAAAGCGGACACGTCGCCTGCTTGCGTTTCGATGATGGGCAGCGCGGTCAGTGAACCGGTTTTGCCGGTCACGGCACCATTGGTGCGCTTGGCCACTTCGTCGGCATTGATACGCGCAGCGCGCTCGAGCAGACGGGAATGCAGATAGAACACGTCGCCGGGGTAGGCTTCACGACCCGGGGGACGACGCAACAGCAGGGAAATCTGGCGGTATGCCCAGGCTTGCTTGGTCAGGTCGTCATACACGATCAGCGCATCTTCGCCGGTATCGCGGAAGAATTCACCCATCGCGCAACCGGCATACGGCGCAAGGTATTGCATGGCGGCGGAGTCGGAAGCCGAAGCAGCGACGATGATGGTGTGTGCCATCGCGCCGTGCTCTTCGAGCTTGCGCACTACGTTGGCAATGGACGAGGCTTTTTGACCAACCGCAACGTACACGCAGGTCACGCCGGTGCTCTTCTGGTTGATGATGGCGTCGATCGCAACTGCGGTCTTGCCGGTCTGGCGGTCGCCAATAATCAGTTCGCGCTGGCCGCGGCCAATCGGCACCATGGAGTCGATGGACTTCAAGCCGGTCTGCACCGGCTGGTTAACGGATTGACGCGCAATCACGCCCGGGGCAATCACTTCCATGGGGGAAGTTTTGCTGGTGTTGACCGGACCCTTGCCGTCGATGGGCTGGCCCAGCGCGTTGACCACGCGGCCTTTCAGCTCGGGGCCAACAGGCACTTCCAGAATGCGTCCGGTGCACTTGGCGATATCGCCTTCTTTCAGGTGTTCGTAGTCACCCAGCACCACCACGCCGACCGAGTCGCGTTCGAGGTTGAGCGCCACGCCAAACACGTTGCCGGGCAGTTCGATCATTTCGCCGGACATGACATCGGACAGGCCGTGCACGCGGATAATGCCGTCGGTCACGGACACGATCGTGCCCTGGGTGCGCAGCTCGGAACCCGTTCCCAGGTTCTCGATCTTGGCTTTAATCAGTTCGCTGATTTCGCTTGGATTCAGTTGCATGGTCATCTCCGGTCTGGCCGGTTCCGTATCTAAAAATTAATCTTCAATCGCAGCTTGATATTGCTACGCTTACGCCGTCAGGCTGGCGGCCATTCTTTGCAGGCGGCCCTTTACCGAGCCGTCGATCACCTGATCGCCCACGGTAATCACTGCACCGCCAATCAAACTGGCATCCACTTCCACCACGGCTTGCACATCACGTCCGAATTTGCCCTTGAGCGCGGCCAGCAAATCGGCTTTTTGCGCTTCGCTCATTTCCTGCGCGGAAACGATGGTGGCTTCCAACACGCCTTCGGCTTCATCCTTCAGCACTTCAAATTGCGCGGCAATTTCCGGCAACAGGTTCAGACGATCATTGGCAGACAGCACGGTCAGCAGGTTCTTGCCCGCCTCGTCTGCGCTGGCGATAGACGCCACCAACTCAGCCGCGCGCGCGGCAGAAGTGTTGGGGTCGGCAATCACGGCCTGCATCTGCTCATTGGCAACAACAGCCGCCATGTTACCCAGCCGGTCTGACCAGCCTGCGAGGGTGTTTTGCTCCCGAGCCAGACGGAACACCGCCTCGGCATAGGGACGCGCCAGAGTGGATAGTTCGGCCATGATTACAGTTCGGCTTTCAGTTGGTTCAGCAAATCGGCGTGGGACTGGGCGTTGATTTCGCGGCGCAGGATTTTTTCTGCACCAGCCACGGCCAGTTGCGCCACCTGCTCGCGCAGACCTTCGCGCGCACGGTTGGTTTCCTGTGCAATGTTGGCTTGCGCTGCCGCCAGCTGACGATCGCCTTCGGCCTTGGCCGCATTCTTGGCGTCTTCAACTATCTGCGCAGCACGCTTTTCAGCCAGTGCCAGCACTTCAGCAGCTTGTGCTTTGGCATCGCGCATGTTATCGGCCGCTTTTTTGGCAGCCAGCTCCAGCTCATGCTTGCCGCGATCTGCTGCAGCCAGGCCGTCAGCGATCAGTTTTTTGCGCGTCTCGAGCGCATGCATAATCGGCGGCCACACAAACTTCATGCAGAACCACACGAAGAATATGAAAGTGATGGACTGGCCGATCAGGGTCGCGTTGAAATTCATTTCCGCACCTT
>CAYTZP010000061.1:0-5252 GCA_964442685.1 uncultured Thiobacillus sp. | reverse complement strand
TTTAAAAGCCAGCAAGCAGATATCACAGGATGCATGGTTTGCCCGGGCAAAGGCGGCGCTGAACATGGCGGCGGCTTCAGGCCGGCAGGCCAGAGACGAACACGTCGCTGGAGGACTGCGTCAGCACATGCTTGGTGACGCTGCCCAGCAGCAGTTCCTCCATCACCGACTGGCCGCGCTTGCCCATGACGATGAGGTCGGCATCAAGTGTCTGTTCCTGCTCGAGGATGCGCGGGGTGGGCGCGCCATGCACGAACTGGCGCGAAAGGTGCGCTGCAGGCACCTCCAGCTTGGCAACGAATTCATCCATCGACGCGTGGGCGGCCTCGCGTGCCTTGATGCGGTATTGGTGAATCTTCTCCTCTTCCAGGCCGGCAAAGCGAAAGGTGGATTCCAGTTCGACTTCGAACGCGTGCAGCAGCACGAATTCGGCATCGGGCAGCCAGGCGTGTGCGGCATTGATGGCGGCGGCGGCATGACCGGAAAAGTCCACCGGGCAGAGTACGCGCCGGTAGGGGGACAACGGCCGCTGCTTGACCGCCAGCAAAGGCCGGTGCAGCTTGCTCAACACCCGCTCGGTGGTGGAGCCAAGCAGCACCTCACGCACGAAATGCGTGCCACGCGCACCCATCACCATCAAGTCAGTGCGCTCGGACTCGGCCAGTTCAGTCAGCGAGCTCAAGGCAGAACCCTGCAACAATCGGGTATTGAGACTGCAAGGATATTTCGCTGACAGTAACGCTGCCTGTTCCTGTAGGTTGTATTCAGCCTGCTCCCGCAAACCCGCCTCAAAGGCAGCCGCATCGCCGGGCAGCAACCGGTGCAGCGTCTCGAATGCGGAAATGCCGAGCACATGTGTAATCGTCAGCATTGCTCCGGCGTGTGCCGAAGCCAGCTGGGCGGCACGTTCCAATGCATGGCGAGCAGGCGCGGAAAAGTCGGTGGCAGCAAGCACGGTACGATTTTGGGTCATGACGGCTCCTTGTGAGTGGACAGTTCGGCACTGGAACAGCACAAAGGTGGTGAACGCCAGTGTCAGCGCATAAGCCTGATTTTGTGTGGCCAGGCTGTGCTGGAACATGAGCAGTGTGCCGACCATCATGACTGTGCCATAGCCAGGCCGGGGGTGGAGTCGCTTCCAGCAGGCGGTTCTTGCCGTGTTGCTGCAATCGTTGTGCGATGTCTTCCGCCCCAAGGCCGCGCGTTGTGTCCACGCCCGGCACGGCGGCAGCGTGTTCGGCGGGGAGTGTGTGCCAGGATTGCGGAGTATTTGTCATGTGCGTCCCTGAAGCATCAAACTGATGGCCACATAGCCTGCATAAAGCGTCAGCAACAGTATGCCGCGCCAGCGCGAGAGAAAACCGTACTGGATCAATCCGCCACGCGGCAGCAGCAGCAATACGCTGAGCAGGCCGAAACCGAGCGCGATGGCGACTTCGCCGATGGGCGCGTGGATGGGGTGAATGGCGGCAGCCACCCCGACAATTGCCAGACCGTTGAACAGATTGCTGCCCAGCAAGGTACCCAGACCCACCTCGTCGTGACCGCGCCAGCGGGCAATCAGGGTAGTAACCAGTTCAGGCAGCGTAGTGCCGATGGCCACCACCAGCGCACCAATGAGATAGGCTTGAATGCCAAGCGTTTCGGCGATGCCGGATGCGCCCGTTACAAACAGGCGACCGGCCAGAATCAGGCCGCCCAGGCCAATGATCAACAACAGTGCGGCGCGCATTGGTCTGGGAGAAGATGCGCTGTTTGACGGCTCGGGATTCCCGGGTGGCGCAAGATTGGCGCGGCGATGCAATATGCCCTGGCGTATGGTCAAGCCCAGCCAGGCCGCAAACAGACCCAGCAGCAAGGCCGCATCCGTGCCGGATAGTACGCCATCCAGCACCAGGATCAGCGTGAGAACGGGCACCCCCAGCGCGAGCAAAAAGTCGCGGCGGATTTCAACAAAGTTTGCCGATAACGAGCCAAACAGCAGCGCAAGACCCAGGATCAGCGCCAGGTTGATGACATTGCTGCCGAGCGCGTTACCCAGCCCGATTTCGGGCTTGTCCGCCAGCGCCGACATGCTCGATACCGTCAGCTCCGGGCTGGAGGTGGCAAAGGCCACCAGCGTGGTGGCCACCAGAAATTTTGGCAGACGCAAGCATCTCGCCAAGCCAAGCACGCCCTTGAGGAAAGCCTCGCCTCCCAGCGCGGCGAGTGGAATGGCAGCAAGCAGGGCAAACACATCGGTGTTGGTGAGCGGGACATCCATCGAAGCGCCTCAGTCGCGGATTGAAATGCCTGGCTTGTGTATCAAGCCAGGCAGTCAGCAACGCCTGACCAATTGTGGCCGCGCCGGCATCAACCCTTTCTTTCCACCTGCGTTACATCCCGTACTGCGCCAAATGCCGCGCTTGTTGTCATGGCGGCATAGGCGCGCAGGGCGGGCGACACCGTGCGTTCGCGGTTGACCGGCTTCCAGGCGTGCTTGCCACGCGCTTCCATTTCTGCACGGCGGCGGCTGAGTTCATCGGCATGGACGACCAGATTGATCGACCGTTTGGGAATATCAATCTCGATCATGTCGCCCTCTTCGATCAGGCCGATGGTGCCGCCTTCTGCCGCTTCCGGCGAGGCGTGGCCGATAGAAAGGCCGCTGGTGCCACCGGAGAAGCGGCCATCAGTGAGCAGCGCGCAATGTTTGCCGAGCCCTTTGGATTTGAGATAGCTGGTCGGGTAGAGCATTTCCTGCATGCCGGGGCCGCCGCGCGGGCCTTCGTAACGGATGACGACAACATCGCCCGGCTGGATTTTGTCGCCGAGAATCGCCTCCACCGCCGCGTCCTGCGATTCGAAAATCCGCGCCGGACCACGGAATACGCGGATGGTCGAAGTGGGCACGCTGGTCGTGTAGCGTAGCTGATCGACCTCGAACATGCTCTGGTCCACGCCCGCAGTCTTGACGATACAGCCGTCCTCGGCGATGTTGCCGTACAGCACAGCCAGCCCCCCGTCCCTGGAATACGCGTGCTCGATGTCGCGGATGCAGCCGTTTTCCACATCGTCGTCCAGCGTCTTCCAGCGTTTGTCCTGGGAAAACGCCACTTGCGTGGGCACATTGCCGGGGCCGGCCTTGTAGTAATGCTTCACGTCTTCGCTGTCGGTACGGCGAATGTCATAAAGGTCGATTTGCTCGCCCATGGATTTGCACAGCACGGTGGGCAGGTCGCGGTGCAACAGGCCGCCACGCTCCAGCTCGCCCAGCAAACGCATCACCCCGCCTGCGCGGTGCACGTCTTCCATGTGGAACAACTGCGTGGCAGGCGCGACTTTGGACAGGTTGGGCACTTTGCGCGACATGCGGTCGATGTCCGCCATGGTGAAATTCACCCCCGCCTCGTGCGCGGCGGCCAAAAGATGCAGCACAGTATTGGTTGAACCGCCCATGGCGATGTCCAGCGCCACAGCGTTTTCAAAGGCTTCAAAGGTGGCAATGGAGCGCGGCAGCACCGAAGCGTCGTCCTCTTCGTAATAGCGGCGCGCCAGCTTCACAATCAAACGGCCAGCGGCGAGGAAAAGGTTTTTGCGCTCGGCATGGGTGGCCAGCAGCGAACCATTGCCGGGCAGGGAAAGCCCCAGCGCCTCGGTCAGGCAATTCATCGAGTTGGCGGTAAACATGCCGGAGCAGGAGCCGCAAGTGGGGCAGGCGGAGCGTTCCATCTGCATCACTTCTTCATCGCTGCAATTGGAATCTGCCGCGCTGACCATGGCATCGACCAGATCCAGCTTCATGATCTTGCCGTGGATGTTGGCCTTGCCCGATTCCATCGGCCCGCCGGAAACAAACACGGTCGGAATGTTCAGGCGCAATGCGGCGTTGAGCATTCCGGGAGTGATCTTGTCGCAATTGGAAATGCACACCAGCGCATCGGCGCAATGCGCGTTGACCATGTATTCCACGCTGTCGGCGATGAGGTCGCGGCTGGGCAGCGAATACAACATGCCGCCGTGACCCATGGCAATGCCGTCATCCACCGCGATGGTATTGAACTCCTTGGCCACGCCGCCAAAGGCTTCGATCTCGCGTGCCACCAGCTGGCCTAGATCCTTGAGGTGGACATGTCCCGGCACAAACTGGGTAAACGAGTTGGCAATCGCAATGATGGGTTTTTCAAAGTCGCCATCCTTCATGCCGGTAGCGCGCCAGAGTGCGCGGGCGCCGGCCATGTTGCGGCCGTGGGTGGTGGTGCGGGAACGGTATTGAGGCATTTCAGTCATCCAGCAAAGCTATAATCGAGCCCACATTTTACCCCCTCGCGCCTTAGCCCTCACGCCTGACATTCAAATGCTCGTTCATCCCCAATTCGATCCCGTCGCCATTTCCCTCGGTCCGCTCAATGTGCACTGGTACGGACTCATGTACCTGCTGGCCTTCCTGCAATTGTGGTGGCTGGGCAAAGTGCGCATGAAAATGCGCCCGGAACTGGGCATGACCGAGCGCGGTCTGGATGATTTGATGTTTTACGGCGTGCTCGGTGTCATCATCGGCGGGCGGCTGGGGCAGGTGCTGTTTTACGAACCGGCTTATTACCTGGAAAACCCTGCCGAAATCATCAAGGTCTGGAAAGGCGGCATGAGTTTTCATGGCGGCTTTCTCGGCGTGCTGGCCGCCATGTGGGTCTGGTCGCGCAAACATCAGGCGGCGTGGCTTGACACCACCGACTTCATCGCCCCGCTGGTGCCGCTGGGCTTGATGTTTGGCCGCATCGGCAACTTCATCAATGGCGAATTATGGGGCCGCGTAGCTGACCCCGATCTGCCTTGGGCGATGGTGTTTCCGCAATTGATGGATGGCGGCATTCCGCGCCACCCCTCGCAAATTTATCAGGCGCTGGGCGAGGGTTTGCTGCTGTTCATCATCCTGTGGCTGTACGCCAGAAAACCGCGCCCGGTCGGCGCGGTGTCCGCCGTGTTCCTCATTGGCTATGGTGTGTTCCGGTTCATCGCCGAATACTTCCGCGAACCCGACCACGGCATCTTCGGCGTTTCCGCTGCCGTCAGCATGGGACAATGGCTGTCGCTGCCGATGATTTTGGGTGGCGTTGCCTTGATGGCTTGGTCGTTGCGACACAAGGGCTAAGTCTTTTCCCCGCCTCATGGGCAGAGTTATAATCGTGCCCATCGTGGGGCGGTAGCTCAGCTGGGAGAGCGTCGCGTTCGCAATGCGAAGGTCGGGAGTTCGATCCTCCTCCGCTCCACCA
>CAYTZP010000060.1:0-6075 GCA_964442685.1 uncultured Thiobacillus sp. | reverse complement strand
ACTTCACCCCCCACAAGGGGAACCTGGCAGGCCACCCTGCTGGGTGCGCTGCTTGCCGTTTCGGCAAGCGCGCAGGCACTGAGCACGCTGTCGAACACCGACATCGAAAACATTGCAAGGTTGTCGTATTCGGTAAGTGGTACCCCCCAGGGCGATATCTGTTCGTCTGAAGCGGGCAACACCATTCCAGATACAGATTCCACCTGCGCAAACAACACCGGAAAAACCACATTCAAGGTGGATAACAAGGTCAACCTGACCCTGGTCGAAAATGGCTCAACCTTTACTTCAGTAGCGGCTGGTGCACAAAATCAGGTGACATCGTTCACCTTGACCAACACGGGTAACACGGCGCAAGGCTATACCCTGTCTGCCGCCAATATCGGATCGACTGTGTTTGGCGTGGCGGATACTTTCAACGTCGCCAACTTCGAGTACTACATCGACAATGGCACTACCCCAGGCGTGCTGGATGCCGGTGATACGCTGGTGACAGCTATCACGTCGCTTGCGCCGGATGCTTCTGTCACCATCCTGGTGGTGGCGGATATTCCTGTAGCCCAGGCCAACGGCACGCAGGCCGCCATCAGCCTGACGGCGACTGCGGTTGAGGCGACGACGTTGAATCCGCTGTCCGAGGCAGCAGCCAACACCCAAAACGGGGTTGAGATTGTGTTTGCTGACGCAGCAAGCACCTCCAATCTTGGCACGGGTGGCACGGATCCCGGCCAGACCGCACGCGATGCGGCCGCTGTAGCGGTTGATGCGTACCGTGTGGCAACTGCCGTGGTGAGCGTGAGCAAAACCGCAACAGTCATCTGCGATCCGTTCAATGGCTCTACTGGCGCCAAGAACATCCCGGGCGCCATCGTGCGCTGGACGATTACTGTCAGCAACGATGCGGGTGCGGGGGCTTCTGCCATACTGGCAACCATCAGCGATACGCTCGACGGCAACACCACGCACGATGCCAATCTGGTGACGGGCACTGGCGCGCCGGCTGCCACCAGCTGCACCAGCGCGGGCGGCACGCCTGAGAGCGCAGCCGATCACGGGTTCCGCATTGTCTCCAGCAATGGTGCGCGTACCCTGGGTGGCACATTGGCTACCGGCTACATGACCAATGCCGCAGCTGATAACGATGGCGCCTCGATCAGCGGGCAAGTGGTCAGCATCGACTTCGCTCAGGCTTTGCCTGTCAGTGCTGGCACGTCGCACGCTGCGGGCGAGCTGAAGCCTGGCGAAACCGCTACCGTGACGTTCAACGTCACCATCAACTAACCGTGACGTTCAACGTCACTGGCAACTAAGAGACACAAGATCAATTTGATCAAAGCCTCTGTCCCCTGCCGCGCGGTTCGCCGCGTGGCTGGGAGTGTTTTGCGCGTGCTGTACCGGGCAACCGGTGCAGCACGCTTTGTCATGCGCGACATCCTCGCGCATGACAAAGCGCTGGCGCTGGGCCTGGCCCTGCTCATGCCGACAGCGTTTGCTGCAACGGCCTTTAACACGCCCATTACCAATACCGCCACGGCGAGTTTTGCGATTGGCGGCACGCCAGTGACCACACAAGGCAGCGTGACGGTGATTACCACTGGCCGCACGCCAGCAACTATCGAGTTTCTGCAATATGTGCCGGGTACAACAGGCGGCAGTGTTGAGCAGGTGAATCAGACATTCTGCGGCGGCAACCCGCAGGCAGCACCGGTGACCAATGCGCTCACCTCAATGCCGATTGCCGTCCCCGGCTCCGTTCGTCTGCAACCTGTCGAGTATTACAACCGCAGCGAACCGATTTTCATCCGGGTCACCGATTACGACCAGAACCGGGATGCCAATGCCCTTGACACCATCAGCATTACCGTCACAGCGCCTACCGGCGACAGCGAAACCCTGACGCTGACCGAAACCGGCAATTCCACCGGTGTGTTCATTGGCTACCTGCAAGCCACGGTGCATGCGGCAGCGGCGGATTGCAGACTGTCGGTTCAGGGCGAACAGCAGATTACCGCGACTTATACCGACCTGCTGGATGCAATCACCACCGTGGCCGATGCGGCGCTGGTTGATCCATTTGGTATTTTGTTTGACTCGCAAACTGGCGCACCGGTCAATGGCGCAACCGTGACCTTGATTAATGACGCGACCGGCCTGCTCGCCACGGTGTACTGCGATGACGGCGTGACTGTGCTGACGCAGCCGGTGACTTCCGGCGTGCCGACCATTTGCGATCCGACAATGAATGCCGGCGGCTACCGCTTTCCGTTGGTTGCGCCCGGTACTTACCGTATTGCAGTCATCGCGCCCGCTGGCTACAGCTTCCCGTCTCTCGACACGACCCCGGCGGGCAGCTATACCGTAGTCGGCGTGCCGGGTAATGGCCCTTCTTACGGCAATAACTTCCCGCTCAACCCTGGTCCGGCACTCAGAATCGACATTCCGCTGGATCCGTCGGGTACCGGATTGCAAATTACCAAAACTGCCAACAAGTCCATTGTTGCGCCTGGCGAGTTTGTTCCCTACACACTCAGTATTCGAAATAGCGGCGCAGTGGCCGCGCTGGCGGTGCAGATCAGCGACCGCTTGCCAGCAGGCTTCCGTTACCAGAAAGGCTCCGCCAGATTGAACGGTGTTGCCATTGCGAACCCGGTTATTTCCGCCGATGGCCGCACGCTGACTTTCAATATCGGCAATATTGCAGCCAATGCGACGGTCACACTTAAATATGTTGCACGGGTCGGCGCAGGCGCGAAAAACGGCCAGGCAGAAAACACCGCCGCCGCCATCGCGCCGCACAGTTCCAATACCGCCCGCGCCAATGTGTTCGTGCGCAACGACCTGTTCCGTGACCAGGCCATTTTGATTGGCCGCGTGATTGTCGGCAGCTGCGACGACAAGGTGGAAAACGATGACAAGGGTCTGGCCAATGCCCGCGTGCTGTTGCAGGACGGACGCTACGTGCAGACCGACCGCAATGGCCGCTGGCACATGGACAACATCCGCCCCGGCACCCATGTGGTTCAACTGGATTTGGACTCTTTGCCTGAAGGCTACGAGGCCGTGGCCTGCGAGAAAAACGCGCGTTTTGCGGCACGCAGCTATTCGCAGTTTGTGAACGTGCGCGGCGGCAGCTTGTGGCGCGCTGATTTTCATGTGCGCAAAAAAGCCCCCGAGGCGATTTGCCTGAATCAGAAACTGGTGGCGGACAAGAACGTACTCACCTACACGCAAACCTATCCCGTCCATACTCTCGATGGCAGCATTACCCTGATGTTGCCAAAGACGCCGGTCGGTGATGCCAAATCTGGTGCTACCAAGCCTGATGCGGTCACGGTGAACGCGGTCACACTCAACGGAAAACCGCTTGAGGCAGAAATCAGCGATGGTTTGCTGGTTGCCCGCCTGCCATCGCGTGCAGGCAAAATGACAGACAGCCTGCGGGTAGAACTTAGCCACAACGCCGAAGGCACGCGTTTGCTGTCCCGTCTCCAGGTTAAAGGATTGCCCGCACAGTCGATGCCGCCAATGCTGGCAGCAGCCAACGGCCAGACCGCGCAATGCGCGCCAGTCAAAATGATTGAGCGTAACGCGCCGATGACCGAGCCGACCTCGCCCGAAACGCCAAATCGTGCGCCAGGCCAAAAGCAGCAACAACTGGTAGAAAAACTGCCCTACGACGAAAAATGGCTGGCAGCCGCAAAACCCGGCGTGGAGTGGCTGCACCCGCAGGAAAGTTTTCAGCCTGCCTTGCCCGCCATTAAAGTTGCGATCAAGAGCGTGCCGGGTCACGTCATTACGCTCAAGCTGAACGGCGAAGCGGCCAATCCGCTTAACTACGACGGCGCCGAAATGAACGCAGAACGCACCATCAGCTTGGCAAGCTGGCGAGGCTTGCCGCTGGTGGACGGTAAAAATACGTTTGAAGTCATCGTCAAAGATGGCAAGGGGCAGGAAGTTTTCCGCCAGCAGCGCGTCATCTACTACGCTTCGGTGCCAGCTAAAGTGGAACTGGTGTCCGAGCAATCGCGTCTGCTGGCCGACGGTAAAACCCGCCCGGTGGTGGCTGTGCGCCTGCTGGATAAATCCGGCAAGCCGGTACGCCGTGGCATCAACGGCGAATTCCAGATTAACGCACCCTATGTGGCCTGGGACAGGCAGGAAGGCATCGAACGCGCGCCGCTGCTTGGGCGCGTGGCCAGCAAACCGCGTTACGAGATTACTGCCGATGGTACGGCGCTGATTGAACTGGAACCGACCACCCAATCGGGCGAAGTGGTGCTGACCTTCCAGTTTGGCGACGGCAAACCGCAGGAAATCCGCGCCTGGCTCAAACCCGGCAGCCGCGACTGGGTGCTGGTGGGATTTGCCGAAGGCACGCTGGGACACAGGCAACTCTCCGGCAACAAGGCCGCGCTGAAACAGGCGGTCGCCGACGACAAGCTATATGACGGCAACCGCATTGCCTTTTACGCCAAAGGCATGGTAAAGGGCGAATACCTGCTGACCATTGCCTACGACACCGCCAAAAAACGCGGCGATGCGGGTAGCACCCTGCGCAACCTGCGCCGGGCGGTTGACCCCAACCAGTACTACACCCTGTATGCCGACGCCACCAGCCCGCAGTTTGATGCCGCCTCGGCCAGCAAGCTGTACCTGAAACTGGAGCGCAGCCAGTTCTATGCCCTGTTTGGCGATTACGACACCGGCTTGTCCGTGACCGAATTTGCCCGCTACAGCCGCACCCTGAATGGCCTCAAGTCCGAATACAAGGGCGACAAGCTCAGTTACAACGCCTTTGCCACGCTGACCGCGCAGGCGTTTGTCAAAGATGAAATCCCCGGCGATGGCACCTCTGGCCTGTATCGGCTGTCGCGCGGCAATATCGTCATCAACTCCGACAAGATACGCATTGAAACGCGCGACCGTTTCCACAGCGAAGTGGTGCTTAAAACCCGGAGTCTCAGCCGCTATCTCGATTACGACATCGACTATGTGGCAGGCACGGTGTTCTTCCGCTCACCGGTGGCTGGCCGTGACGAAAACTTCAACCCCAACTTCATCGTGGCCGAATACGAAAGCGAAGCGGCTGCCGACAAGAAGCTGACTTATGGCGGGCGCGTGGCATACAAACCAACAGAGAAACTGGAAATTGGCGCCACCCACATTCATCAAGGCAATGTCGGCGCCAGCGGCAAGCTGTCGGGGGCAGATGCCACACTGCAAATCGACGACAAAACCAAACTCAAGGCCGAGTTTGCCACCAGCAACAGCAACAATTCCGGCGTGAAGTCGGATGGCAATGCCTGGAAAGTGGAACTCACCCGTGACGATCAGAATTTCAGCGGCAAAGCCTATGTGCGCGAACAGCAAGTCGGCTTTGGCCTGGGGCAGCAGGCTGGCAGCGAAAACGGCACGCGCAAGATCGGTGCGGATGCAAGATTGAGATTGTCAGAAACCCTGCAAGTGCAGGGCGAGGTTTATCGCCAGGACACACTGTCCACCGGCGCGCAACGCAATGTGGCTGAAGGCCGTGTGGAATGGCGCAACGGCGACCTGAACACCCATGCCGGACTGCGTTTTGCGCGCGATGAGGACGGCCTCGGCGTTACCCGTGACAGCCGCCAAGTGATAGTTGGGGCAGGATATGAAATGCTGGACAAGAAACTGCTCTTGCGTGGCAGCGCAGAAGTCGATTTTTCTGGCGGCGGCGGTAAAAGCGTGGACTTCCCGGATCGCTACAAACTGGGGCTGGACTACAAACTGACCAAGCAATCCACAATGTTTGCCGAACAGGAATTTGCCCGTGGCGACAAACTTTCTGCCGACATTACCCGCGTGGGCGTGCGTACCAAACCCTGGAGCGGCGGCGAGCTGGCGGCCGCGCTTGGCAATGATCTCAACAACGATGCTGGCCGTTTGTTTGCCAGTCTGGGCTTGACGCAAAAATGGCAGATCAGCGAAATCTGGGCCATGGACTTTGGCGTGGATCGGGTCAACACGCTCAGCAACAAAGGCGTTACGCCGTTAAACCTCAACGTGCCGCTGAGTTCCGGCACCATCAACGGCGACTACACC
>CAYTZP010000059.1:0-6183 GCA_964442685.1 uncultured Thiobacillus sp. | reverse complement strand
TTGGCGAGCGTATCAAGGTGGGTAGCCAATGCTTCTGGACTTTCAAAGGTCTCAAACCGCCCCGCCTCCATGTCATCAATTCCCGCTTGTACGGCGGCGCGCAAACGGGCGAGCTTGGCGGCGTTTTCGGCCTCGCGCGTTTCAACCAGGCGCAAGCCTTCGCGCAGCACCTCGCTGGCATTCTGGTATCGCCCGTTGGCGACAAGATTTTCGACAAAAGCGGCCTGGTGGTCGGTGAGTACAACATTGCGTGTGGGCATAATCGTGACTCTTTGGGGGGTGTTGGCAGATTATGCCATTCTATGAACTTCAAGAATCCACTGTCAATCTTCCGCGCACCCGCCTGTGCGCAGAAACGAGAGCGACCAGATTATGAGTAACGCAGGTTTCCAGTTTGACTCACATCAGCCATATCAGCTCGACGCCATCCATGCAGTGGTTGATCTGTTCGACGGCCAGCCCAGGGATGCGGGTCAGTTCGACATGACGCTGCGTGGCGCCGTGAGCACAGCGGAGTCCGTGCAAGGTGAACTGGCGATGGATACCGCGCAGGAAGTCGGCGCGATAGGCAACAAGCTGGTGCTGGATAACGCAGCCATTCTTGCCAACCTGCAAACGGTGCAGGACCGCAACGGGTTGGAGGTGCGCGAGTCTCTGGCCGAAAACGCGCTGGATTTCGACATTGAAATGGAAACCGGCACGGGCAAGACCTACGTTTACCTGCGCACGATTTTCGAGCTGGCGCAGCGTTACGGCTTTGGCAAATTCATCATCCTGGTGCCGAGCGTGGCGATCCGCGAGGGGGTGAATACCAGCATCCGTCTGATGCGCGAGCATTTTCGCGGCTTGTATCCGTCACACCCTTTTGATGCCGGCGTGTACCGTGGCGACCGCGCCGAGGAGGTGCAAGCCTTTGCCACTGCAACCAGCGTGCAGATTCTGGTGATGACGATCGACGCGGTTCGCGGCGACAAGAACACGCGCATCATCCACCAGCAGCGCGACAAGCTGAACGGCCTGCGCCCGATTGATTACCTGAAGGCCACGCGCCCGGTGATCATCATGGACGAGCCGCAAAATATGGAATCGCTGCTGTCGCAATCGGCGGTGAGCGAACTCGACCCGGTGTTTACCCTGCGATACAGCGCCACGCACAAGCGGCAGCGCAATCTGGTTTATCGGCTGGACCCGGTGGACGCGCATGACTTGGGGCTGGTCAAGCAGATTGTGGTGGCCGAAGTGGCGCAGCAGGGCGCGGATGCCGCACCTTACATCAAATTGCTGGAAGTGCGGCACGCGAAAGCCTGGACGGCAAAACTGGAGCTGGCCTGCCGCAAGGCCGACGGTTCGCTGCAACGCATGCCCAAATCGCTAAAGCCGCACCAGGCTTTGTCCGAGGTGAGCGGCAACCCGGCGTATGAGGGCTGGCGCATCAATGAGATGCGCATTGCCGATGGGGCGGAACCGGCCAGCATTGAACTGACCCACCACGGCGTGCTGACCGAGGGGGAAGCCATTGGCGGCGCAACCGGGGCGATCTACAAGGAGATGATCCGCGAAACCGTGCGCGAGCATTTGCGCAAGGAAGCCATGCTGCGCAGCAAGGGCATCAAGGTGTTGAGTCTGTTCTTTGTGGACAAGGTGGCAAGCTTTCTTGGCGACGGCGTCAACAACGACGACGCCAACGGAGAGTTTGTGCGCTGGTTTGATGAGGTGTTCATCGAGGAACGCGGCAAGGACAAACGTTACGCGGCGCTGTTGCCGCAGGAGCCGCGCGAATTGCGGCGTGCTTATTTTTCGCAATTCAAGGCGAAAGGCAAAACGACTTTCGTTGATTCATCCGGCACGACGGCCAAGGATGACGATGCTTACGAACTCATCATGCGCGACAAGCAGCGTTTGCTGGACGCAGATGAGCCTGTGCGCTTCATTTTCAGTCACTCCGCCCTGCGCGAGGGCTGGGACAATCCGAACGTATTCCAGATTTGCACCCTGCGCGAGATCGGCGCGGAAACCGAGCGCCGGCAAACGCTGGGGCGGGGTATGCGCCTGCCCGTGGCAAAAACTGCCAGGGGCTACGAGCGCGTGGCGGACAGGGGGATTGCCACGCTGAGCGTGATTGCCAACGAGTCGTATCAGGTGTTTGCGCAGAGCCTGCAAGACGAATACAAGGCCGCCGGGGTTGCCGTCGGCCAGGTCAGGCCAAACGAATTTGCCAGGCTGGCAAGGCGGGATGCAGGCGGTGCACTGACCGACGAGATTTGCGGTTATAAATGGTCGCTGGATGTTTTCAAGCATCTTGAAAGTCAGGGTTTCATCCGGGAGGGCAAGGCAACATCAACATTCCTGCCGGACACGGACGGTTTTTCCCTGAATCTGCCAGAGCCACTTCAACCTTACGAGGCGGACATCATCGCGCGGGTGCGCGACACCAGCATTGAAAAGTATGTGAAACGGAAGGGAAAACGACAGGCGCGCAAGTTCAACAAGGCGCTTTACGCCACGCAGGAATTCGAGGCGTTCTGGAATGCCATCAGCCAGAAGACGATGTACCGGGTACAGGTCGCGCGCGAAAAACTCATAGCCAATGCGGTTAAGGCCATCAAGGAGGCGCAGGCCATCCAGCCCTTGCGCATCGAGGTGACGCGCGCTGGCGTGAGGGTGATGCGCGGCGGCGCGCAAGGCCATGAGCTTGGTACGCGCACGACTGAACTCAAGGGTGGTTATGATCTGCCGGATATCATCAGCGAGTTGCAGCACTCAACCATGCTCACCCGCAAAACGCTGGCGGAGATATTGGTTGGTAGCGGCAAGCTGGGCGAATTTATCGGCAATCCGAACGACTTTACGACGATGGTGCAACGCTGCGTCCAGGGTGAGCTGGCGAAAATCGTGGTGGAAGGCGTCCAGTACGAAAAAATCGGTGGCTCCATTTACGAGCTACGCGAATTGCAAGCCGACGGGCTGGAAGAAAAGGAGCGTTTCTGTGATCAGATGTATCGGGTGCGGAATCTTGGCAAGACCGATTTTGATTACGTCGTTTACGAGTCCGATGTGGAACGCCGCTTTGCGGAAAAGCTCGATAGCCGCGAGGACATCAAGCTATTCATGAAGTTGCCGCCAAAATTCAGGGTGGATACCCCGGTCGGGCCATACAACCCGGACTGGGCGATCATCAAACAGGTGGATGGCGAAGACCGGGTTTACATGATCCGGGAAACCAAGAGCACGCAGGACGATAACAAGTTGCGCCCGTCCGAACTCGCCAAAATCAAATCTGCGCGGAAGCACTTTGCTGAAATTGGCGTCGGCTATGAACGTTCGACGCCGGAAAACTGGAATTGCTGACGGAAATTCAATCTACGGCGCAAAACATGGATTGGTGATGCCCGGTATTCTTTGTGAATACCAGTGTTTTTCTGATATCGCTGATCGGCAGCAACGGGCATCCCCTAAATTGGCAAATGTTCATACATTTGCCAATTACACCCCGGGTGTCAATACATCCCAAGTCTGTCACCCGAAAAACTCCTTCACCCGATCCATGAAGGATTGCGCCTTGGGATTGTTGTTCTGCTGGCTTAATGATTCAAATTCACGCAGCAGTTCTTTCTGTTTGTTTGACAGTTTGACCGGGGTTTCCACCACAACGTGGCAGTAGAGGTCGCCAGTGGCGTGGCTGCGCACACCTTTGATGCCCTTGCCCTTGAGCCGCAATACCTGGCCGGTTTGAGTTTCGGCCGCGACCTTGAGTTTGGCATGTCCATCCAGCGTGGGGATTTCCACCTCGCCGCCCAGTGCTGCGGTAGCAAATGAAACCGGCATTTCGCAGTGCAGGTTGTCGCCGTCGCGCGTAAATAGGGCGTGCGGCTTGAGGTGCACCATGACATACAAATCGCCCGCCGGGCCACCGTTGACTCCAGCCTCGCCCTCACCTGCAAGGCGAATCCGGTCGCCTTCATCCACGCCGGCAGGAATCTTGACCGACAGGGTTTTGTGCTTTTTGACGCGCCCCTGACCGTTACAGCTACCGCAGGGGTCGGTGACAATCTTGCCGCTGCCGTGGCAGCGCGGGCAGGTTTGCTGCACGCTGAAAAAACCCTGCTGCATACGAACCTGGCCGTGGCCCTGGCAGGTGGGGCAGGTGCTGGGCTGGGTGCCGGGCTTGGCGCCGGAACCATGGCAGGTTTCGCATTCTTCCAGGGTGGGAATGCGGATTTTGGTTTCGGTGCCGCGTGCGGCTTCTTCCAGGGTGATTTCCAGGTTGTAGCGCAGGTCGGCACCGCGATAGACGTTGGAACGCCCGCCGCGACCACCGCCGCCACCAAACATGCCTTCAAAAATATCGGAAAAATCGAATCCCGCCGCGCCGCCGCCAAATCCGCCAAAGCCACCGGGGCCGCCCTGCGGATTGACGCCCTCGTGGCCGAACTGGTCGTAAGCCGCGCGCTTGTCCGTGTCGGACAGGACTTCGTAAGCCTCTTTGGCTTCCTTGAATTTATTCTCGGCGTTTTTGTCATCCGGATTGCGGTCCGGATGATATTTCATGGCCAGCTTGCGGTAGGCCTTCTTGATTTCGTCATCGGAGGCGTTTTTGGCGACACCGAGGATTTCGTAGTAGTCACGTTTTGACATTTATTCACCACAGAGACACAGAGGCACCGAGAGAACCAGAGAAGTACTCTGTGTCTCAGTGCCTCTGTGGCTAATCATTATTTGTCTTTGACTTCAGTGAACTCTGCATCGACCACGTCGTCGCCGTCCTTGCCAGCAGCACCCGCACCGGCTTCTGCTCCCCCAGCCTTGGCCTGCTCGGCCTGGTACATCTGCTCGGCGAGCTTGTGCGAAGCGGTGGCCAGTTCGTTGGTCTTGGCTTCAATGGTTTCCTTGTCGTCGCCACGCGCCACTTCTTCCACGGCCTTGATGGCGGCCTCGATTTTTTCCTTCTCGGCCGCGTCGATCTTGTCGCCATATTCGGTCAGCGATTTCTTCACCGCGTGCACCATGGAGTCGGCGGCGTTGCGGGCGGTCGCCAGTTCGAAAGCCTTGTGATCCTCGGCGGCATTGGCTTCGGCGTCCTTCACCATCTGCTGGATTTCGGCCTCGGACAAACCAGAAGACGCTTGAATCTTGATCTTGTTTTCCTTGCCGGTGGCCTTGTCCTTGGCCGACACGTGCAGGATGCCGTTGGCATCGATGTCGAAAGTGACTTCGATCTGCGGCATGCCGCGCGGGGCGGGCGGGATGTCGGTGAGGTTGAACTGGCCGAGGCTCTTGTTGCCGGTGGCCATTTCGCGCTCGCCCTGCAACACATGGATGGTCACGGCGCTCTGGTTGTCGTCGGCGGTGGAGAACACCTGGCTCGCCTTGGTGGGGATGGTGGTGTTCTTGGGGATGAGCTTGGTCATCACGCTGCCCAGGGTTTCGATGCCCAGCGACAGCGGAGTCACGTCGAGCAGCAGCACGTCCTTGACTTCGCCTTTCAGCACGCCGCCCTGAATCGACGCGCCAACCGCCACGGCTTCATCCGGATTCACGTCACGACGCGGATCCTTGCCGAAGAATTCCTTCACCTTGTCGATGACCTTGGGCATGCGGGTCTGGCCGCCGACCAGGATCACGTCGTCGATGTCGGACACGGAGACACCAGCATCCTTGATCGCGGTACGGCAGGGCGCAATGGTGCGCTCGACCAGCTCATCCACCAGCGACTCGAACTTGGCGCGGGTGATTTTCAGCGCCAGATGCTTGGGGCCGGTGGCGTCTGCCGTGATGTAGGGCAGGTTGATCTCGGTCTGTTGCGCGGAAGACAGCTCGATCTTGGCTTTTTCAGCCGCTTCTTTCAGGCGTTGCAGGGCGAGCACGTCTTTCGACAAATCAACGCCCTGTTCCTTTTTGAATTCTTCGATGATGTAGTCGATGATGCGCTGGTCGAAGTCTTCGCCGCCGAGGAAGGTGTCGCCGTTGGTGGACAGCACTTCAAACTGGTGTTCGCCATCCATCTCGGCAATTTCAATGATGGAAATGTCGAATGTGCCGCCGCCCAGGTCATACACTGCAATCTTGCGGTCGCCTTCCTTCTTGTCCATACCAAAGGCCAACGCAGCCGCGGTCGGCTCGTTGATGATGCGCTTGACTTCCAGACCGGCGATGCGGCCGGCGTCCTTGGTGGCCTGGCGCTGG
>CAYTZP010000058.1:1416-6492 GCA_964442685.1 uncultured Thiobacillus sp. | reverse complement strand
CAATCGCCCGCGTGGCACGGGAACGTCTCTACCAATTTCCTGTGCCACCTCAATCCAGGCAGCCATTGCCTGCTGGGCTTGATGCAAGGCCTCATCCTGTGTGTCGCCATGCGCCATACAACCCGGCAATTCGGGTACCTCGGCTATAAACGCCGCGTCTTCAGCACTCCAGTACAGAATGATTTCGTAACGGTACATATTCATTCTCCAGCCATTTTGTAGTGAACAATGAGATTCCTGACCTGTTTTACCTGATAGGGCTTTGCCTTGTTTCCGGACGGCTGGATATTGATAATTTCCACTACCCATCTTTGCTGAATACATGGTGGCTACCTTTAATACGTTTCTCGAATCCCAGACTTTCAAGCAGAAAAACCAGGTCTTCAAAGTCAACATTCTGGTCGCTTCCACCACGCAATATCAGACCGAGTATTTTTTCCAGCTTTCCCATCCTTACAGCGTAATCCCCGCAAGCTTCGCCACGGTATTGATGTCCTTGTCGCCACGGCCGGAAAGGTTGACCAGGATGATCTGTTCTTTTTTCATGGTCGGCGCAAGTTTCTTGGCCTGGGCGACGGCGTGACTCGACTCCAGCGCAGGAATAATGCCTTCGAGGCGGCACAGGTCGGCAAAGGCATCCAGCGCTTCGTCGTCGTTGATGGCGAGGTATTCGGCCTTGTGGGCATCTTTTAGCCAGCTGTGTTCGGGGCCGACACCGGGGTAATCGAGGCCGGCAGAGACGGAGTGGGTTTCGATGATCTGGCCGTTGTCATCCTGCATCAGATAGCTGCGGAAGCCGTGCAGCACGCCCGGCGTGCCTGCCGACAAGGGCGCAGCGTGTTTGCCGGAAGCAATGCCGGAGCCGCCGGCTTCGACGCCGATGAGTTTGACCTGCGGATGCGCGAGGTAGGGATGAAAAATGCCGATAGCGTTGGAGCCACCACCGACGCAGGCGACGACGCAATCCGGCTGACGGCCGGCGAGTTCATCCATCTGCACGATGGCTTCGCGGCCGATGACGCACTGGAAGTCGCGCACCAGCATGGGGTACGGGTGCGGGCCGGCGGCCGTGCCAAGGATGTAGAACGTCGATTCCACATTCGTGACCCAGTCGCGCATGGCTTCGTTGAGCGCGTCTTTCAACGTCTTTGAGCCGGACGACACCGGCACGACGGTGGCACCCAGCAGTTTCATCCGATACACATTGGGCGCCTGGCGGGCGACGTCTTCCGCGCCCATGTAGACCACGCATTCCATGCCGTAACGTGCCGCCACCGTTGCGGAAGCAACGCCGTGCTGACCCGCACCGGTTTCGGCGATGACGCGCTTCTTGCCCATGCGCCGTGCCAGCAATGCCTGACCGATGGTGTTGTTGATCTTGTGCGCGCCGGTGTGATTGAGGTCTTCGCGCTTGAGGTAAATCTGCGCGCCGCCGTATTGTTCGCTCAATCGTTTGGCGTGGTACACCGGGCTGGGGCGGCCAACATAATGCTTGAGCTCGTACTCAAACTCGGCCATGAAATCCGGGTCGGCCTTGGCCTTTTCGTATTCCACGCGCAGTTCTTCCAGCGCGGCCATCAGTGTTTCGGCGACGAAGATGCCGCCATAAGCGCCGAAGTGGCCACGGGAATCAGGAAGGTCGTTCAGGTTCATATGTTCACCACAGAGGCACAGAGACACAGCGCAAAAACAAAAGAGTCCATGCCTGGGTTTCTCTGTGCCTCTGCGTCTCTATGGTTAATGATTCAATCTTGCTTGTTCAATAAATGCCGCAATTTTGGCCGCATCCTTGATACCCGGTGCGGCTTCCACCCCGCTGCTCACGTCTACCGCCCAGGGTTTAACGACCTGAACGGCTTCGGCCACGTTGTCCGCATTCAGGCCTCCGGACAGCACGATCGGCTTGGGCAAATCAGCGGGAATCAGGCGCCAGTCAAACCGCTCGCCAGTGCCGCCGGGCACGCCGGGTACATAGGCATCCAGCAGCAAGGCGCGGGCGTCGGCAAAATCCAGGCCGTATTTTACCAAATCGGTCTCTGGCCTGACGCGCACTGCTTTGAGATAGGGGCGATTGAATTGTTTGCAGTATTCGGGCGTTTCGTCACCGTGAAATTGCAGCAGGTCGAGCGGTGCAGCGGCCAGCACGCTGCGCACAAATGCCGGATCGGCATTGACGAACAGGCCAACCGATTGCACAAACGGCGGCAGCGCCTGTAGCAGGGCAGCGGCCTGTTCGATGGACAGGTTGCGCGGGCTTTTGGCATAGAACACAAAGCCCAGCGCATCCGAGCCAGCCTTGCAGGCGGCTTGCATGTCTTCTATCCGGGTAATGCCGCAGATTTTTACGCGCACGGCCATGGGTTTCTTCCAGCGTCGGGCAATTCAAAACGCGAAGCATACCGGATATGGGACAGGTACAAGCCATCCGGCATGAAGGTGGGCGCAGCGCGAGTGCGGTCTTTATGTTCCAGCAATTCGGCCAGCCATTCAGGCGGCGCATTGCCCACGCCCACATGCACCAGACAACCAACGATATTACGCACCATGTGGTGCAGAAATCCGTCGGCACGAACATCAAGAATCAGATAGTCACCCTGACGGCGCAGCAAAGCCTGGCGCATGTCCTTGACCGGGCTTTTGGCCTGGCATTCGGCGGCGCGGAAGGCGGAAAAATCATGTTTACCGAGTAAAAATTGCGCGGCCTGTTGCATCCGGGCTTCATCCAGCGGGCGATGATGCCAACCCACCTTGCCGCTCATCAGGCCCGGGCGGGTGGCGTGGTTAAGCAAGATGTATTGATAGCCGCGTTCTTCCACCGCAAAGCGCGCATGAAAATCCTCGGGCATGGATTTCGCCCAGGTAACGGCCACACCGTCGGGCAAGTAGGTATTGACGCCGCGCACCCAGGCGGTAATCGGCCGCTCGACGTCCACATCAAAATGCGCCACTTGATAACTGGCATGGACGCCGGTATCGGTGCGTCCTGCCGCCGTCACGGCAACGGGCTGACCGGCGATTTCTCGCAAGGCTTTTTCCAGTGCATCCTGAACCCCGCAACCCGAAGGCTGCGACTGCCAGCCGCAAAAACCGCGTCCGTCGTATTCAAGCCCGATGGCGATTCTCATACAGCGAGCACCCCAAGCACCAGTGCAGTCAGCAGAATGCCAATGTCCAATCTGCTGATTTGCGGAACAGTCAGACGAATTTCATCAGTCTCACTGGCATTAGCCTGTGGAAATTTCAATCCATCCAGCCAGCTTCCAGCCTTGGGCATGCTTTCCGCCTGCTCAAGCGCCAGCGCCAGGCGCACGGCCAATGCGCGCCGATCCAATCCCAGCCATGCAAATGGTTTGGCCAGCAGATAAACGCCGGCGGCAATCCTGGCCGGATTCAATACCGTTAATAACCAGGCCAGCGCCGCCAGCATCAACAGCAAGCGTTCTATCCGGATCAGCGCCGCCTCCAGACCCGCTGTAGTTGGGCTCCAGCTTGTTGGCAACAGCAGAATCCCCGGGACGGTCCAGGCATACAGCGCAAATAATGCCAACCAAAACCAGCGGGCTTTCCAGGCCAGCATCACAAAGCGTTGAAACACGCCGCGCTGAATCAGCAGCAAAGCGCCAGCCAGCCACAACTTGTGCAGTTCGACTGGCCCGGCCAACTCAACCGCAAGTGCAAAAATCAGCCAGCTTAAAATGGAAACCGCCGGGTGAAATTCCCGGCGGCTTGTAGTTTGCGTCGCCATAGCCTCAACTATGGCGCTCTGGCGTCAATTTGGCAATCTGCTTAGAGGCCGCTCATCATGCTGCGCGCAGCATCTTTCTGATTCTCGTTGCCCTCGTTGAGCACTTCTTGCAGAATTTCGCGCGCCCCTTCCTTGTCGCCCATATCCAGGTAAGCGCGAGCCAAATCCAGCTTTGTGCCGATCTCGTCCAGCTCTTCGGCATTGCCCATATCATCCAGGCTGAGATCCAGGCTGGAAAAATCCATGCCCGCAGACGGCGCTGCAGCAGCCGGAACCCCGGGCACCTTAATATCCAGACCTGACAAGTCAAAATCAAGTCCCTGTCCGGCATCTTTGGATTCGGGCTGCAAAACCGGGATGTTCGCGGGTTTCTCCGAAGTGCTTTCGCTGTCAAAATTCAGCTCAAAATCAAGCGCGCCACCTACGTTTTCCGGATGGGCGGATGCAGCCATTTCCGTTTTAGCCGGCTCGGGTTCCACAGCCGCCTGCGGCGCTGCCTCAACCACAGCGGCAGCAACCGTCGCAGCAGCAGCCACTGCGGCCACCGCCGCAGTCCCGCCATACAAGGCATTGGTCGGGTCAATCGAACGTCCAAGTTCGGTCGCCTTGTCCCAAATTGCACCACCCTGCCCGCCCAGCGCGGCGTAGAGTTCGCCCGCCACCGATTCGAAGGCAGTCAAGTTCTTGCGTGCAGCGTGGATTTCCAGCAGCTTGAGGCGGATCTCGTGCCGTTCCGGGGTTTTTGAAAGCGCCTCACGCAAGATTTCCTCGGCCTGTGCATCACGTCCATAAGCCATGTAAACGTCAGCCTCGGCAATCGGATCGACATCGTGGGCATCAACAGTTGCCAAGCCCGCCTGGCTGAAATCGGTAAGGAACGAGGTATCCCCTGTATTGACCACACCACCCGAGGCAGCTGCACCAACTGTACTCGGGCTAAGATCGCCACCCGTCAACAGGCTATCGTCAAAGCTGGCAGTGACTGCCTTGCGGCGACGGCTGGCGGTCATCATCCACCATAAGACCCCACCCAGCACCACGACGGCCAAACCACCCAGCCAGTAAAGCGGGTTGTCCTTCAGCGCATCCAGCCAGCTACCTGCCTTGGCATCTTCCACAGGCGGCTTGGCAGCCACCTTGGGAGCGGCGGCTGGCGCGGGGGCTTGCGCACCTGCATTGGCGGGCGCGGCATCCTTCATCTGCGCCAGCTTCTGCATATCGGCAATCTGCTTTTCCAGCATGGCAGCGCGCTCGGCGGCTTCCTTGTCGGCCTTTTCCTTGGCGAGACGTTCTTCCTGTTCGGCGGCTGCCTTGGCGGCGGCAGCCGCTTT
>CAYTZP010000058.1:0-1316 GCA_964442685.1 uncultured Thiobacillus sp. | reverse complement strand
GCAGCCGCTTTGTCGGCAGCCTGTTTTGCTGCAAGCGTCTTGTCTGTCTGCTTGGCCTGGCTGCTGACCGCATTATCAGTGGCCGGAGCGGCACCGCGAGACAGCTTCAAAACATCCTTTGTTTCGGCCTTGGGCTGAGCCTTGTCTTCAACTTTGGATGCGATCTTGCCTGTTGTTACCGGCTTGTCAGTTTTCTTTTCCGGCTCGGGGGCGGGTTCAGCTGCTATGCGCTCGGCCAGTTTGGCTCTGTATGCCTGCCAGTCTGCTGCCTGCAAACGAACCTCACGGCTGGCCTGTTGATTGCCAATGGCTGCCATGGCGGTGTCTGCCGGTATCCTCAAGGTGGTTCCCGCCTTGAGGCGGTTCATGTTGTTACCAACAAAGGCTTGCGGGTTTTCTCGGAACAAGCCAACCAAAGCTTCTTCCAGGCTGATTTCCGCCGTGCTGATGCCAGCCGCTATCCCGGCCAGGGTATCGCCACGCTGCACCCGGATCAGTTTGTCTATGGCCGGTTTATCCGTGGCCGACGAAATCGCGTTTTCGGCTGGTGTTGGCTGGGTTTTCTCGGCTTGCTGCTCTATTTCGGATTGCTGTTCTTGTTCCGGCTGCGGCGCTGGCCTGGGCGCTGATGCTGGCTTGGCTACTGGCTTGCTGACCGGTTTGGATACAGGACGATCTTGCGGGGTTGCTTGTGGCGCTACCCTGGGAGCCGCAACAGCAACGGGTGCAACAGTCTGCGCTACCGCAACACCGGGCGGATCCAGCAACACAGTATATTCGCGCAACAACCGACCCGAAGCCCAATTCAGCTCGACCAGCATATCCAGAAACGGATCATTGATCGCGTTGCTGGTAGTCACTTTCAGGACATGACGACCGTCCGCACGCTTGTCCACAGAAAACCGCAAAGCCGTAAGGACAGGTGCGTACTCAATTTGCGCATCCTTGAACGCCTGGCTGGAAGCCAGATTGGCTTTCAGGCTGTCGAGTTCATTCTTGTTTTCAACCAGCAGCTCAATTTCTGCTGACAGCGGCTGCCCCAATGCGGAATTGACTGTGAGCTTGCCCAGCCCTGCGGCATGTGCCCAGACCGGCAATGCCAGCATTACGGCGCCGGTCAACATGCGTAGGGGAAAGCGGTGCGAATTCATCCTGACTCCTTGGATTTTTGTTCGATCCCGACGCTTGTCGAGACTAATCGCCATATATCACGGTGTTACAGCCCAATACTTTAGGGAAATGCTGATTAAATCAGCGTTTACTTAGCGTGAAACACGCGAAGCGTGACCCTGTCCCCCTCTCCCGCTTGCGGGGGA
>CAYTZP010000057.1:0-6638 GCA_964442685.1 uncultured Thiobacillus sp. | reverse complement strand
AATGGCTGGCAGATGCTGGTGTGGGGCTTCGTTGTTTCTACCATCGTGCTGTATCACGCCACCTTTACCATCAATTCGCTCGCGCACCGATTTGGCTCGCGCCGCTACGCCACGCGCGACGATAGCCGCAACAATGCCTGGCTCGCGCTGCTGACCTTCGGCGAAGGCTGGCACAACAACCACCACCACTTCGCCGGCAGTGCGCGCCAGGGTTTCTACTGGTGGGAGATCGACCTCACCTGGTACGGCCTCAAGATCATGAACTGGCTCGGTCTGATATGGGATATGAAGCCGGTGTCGGCGCATATTCGCAGTGCCAGGCGCGAGGTGGGCGCACCATGAAGATCGCTGTCGTCGGCAGTGGCATCGCAGGCCTTACTGCGGCCTGGCACCTCAATCGCGACGGCCATGCCATCACCCTGTACGAGGCCGACCGCCGCCTCGGCGGGCACACCCATACCCACAACGTCGAATGGGAAGGCAGACATTACGCCATCGACAGCGGCTTCATCGTGTTCAACGACTGGACCTACCCCAACTTCATCCATATGCTCGATGAACTCGGCGTGGAATCGCAGCCGAGCAGCATGAGCTTCTCGGTACAGGACGAGGCGAGCGGACTCGAGTACAACGGCACCACACTCAATTCCCTCTTCGCGCAGCGCAGCAACCTGCTGCGCCCCGGGTTTTATCGCATGATCGCCGACATCCTGCGCTTCAACCGCGAGGCTAGCGCCTGGATCCGCAACCACGACGGCAGCGAGCCCAGCCTCGGTGAGTACCTCGTGCGCAACCGCTACGGCGAGCGATTCCGTCAGCACTATATCCTGCCTATGGGCGCGGCGATCTGGTCGGCAAGCCCGCGCCAAATGCTGGACATGCCGGCGCGCTTCTTCATTCGCTTCTTCGCCAACCACGGCATGCTGTCGGTTGACGAGCGTCCGCAATGGCGCGTGATCCAGGGCGGCTCTGCGCGCTACGTGGAAAAACTCGCGGCACCCTTCGCCGACAATATCCGCCTGTCCACGCCGGTGGAATCCATACGGCGCACGCCCACTGACGTCGTCGTCCACACCGCGCGGTTCGGCGCAGAGATTTACGATGCTATCTTCCTGGCCTGCCACAGCGACCAGACGCTCAGTCTGCTCGCCGACCCCAGCGCGGAGGAGACGGCAATCCTCTCCGCCCTGCCCTACCAGCGCAACGTCGCCGTGCTGCACACCGATGCGCGCATGCTGCCAAAGAAGAAACTCGCCCACGCCGCCTGGAACTACCACCTGTCGCTTAATACCGAGCGCCCGGTATCTGTGACCTACTCGATGAACATTCTGCAGAACCTGGACGCACCCGTGCCCTTTTTGGTAACGCTCAACCGCGAGCACGACTTAGACCCCACAAAAGTCATCGCGCGCATGGAATACGACCATCCACTGTTCACCGCGCGCGGCGTCGCCGCGCAAGCGCGCCAGGGCGAAATCAACGGAATACGCAATACCTACTTCTGTGGCGCCTATTGGCGCAACGGTTTCCACGAGGACGGCGTAGTGAGCGCCCTAAATGCACTGAAACATTTCCAAGAACGCTACCACCATGATGAAGAGCTGCCTGTACCAAGGGTGGGTTAGGCACCGCCGCCACGTGCCTCGGCCACACGCGTTTCGCTACCGGCTGTTCATGGCCTGCCTCAACCTCGACGAACTCGACACCATTTTCAAGGGACGCTGGCTGTGGTCGGCACGCCGTCCCGCGCTCGCCTGGTTGCGCCGCGCCGATCACTTGGGTTTACCCACGCAGCCACTCAAAACGTCCGTGCTCAATCTGGTGGAGGACGAGCTCGGCTTCCGCCCCGCAGGGCCGGTATTCCTCGTCACCCACCTGCGCTATTTCGGCCACAACTTCAACCCGGTGAGCTTTTACTACTGCTACGGCGCTGACGGGGAAACAATCGAGGCCATTGTCGCCGAGATCAACAACACGCCCTGGGGCGAACAGTACTGCTACGTGCTGGATGCGCGCCTGCATCCAGAGCAGCGCGTGCATGCCTTCCGCATACAAAAACGCTTCCATGTCTCGCCCTTCATGCCGATGACACAGACCTACGACTGGCGCTTCGCCAAGCCTGAAAACACGCTGCTGGTGCACATGGTCAGCGAGGAAGACGGCGCGCCCGTGTTCGATGCCACCCTCAGCCTGGAGCGTCGCTCGATGAGCGCCGCGAACATGGCGCGCGTACTGGCGCAGTACCCGCTAATCACAGTGAAGGTCATCGCCGCCATTTACTGGCAGGCGATCAGGATATGGCACAAGCGCACGCCCTTCCACCCCCATCCAGACAAAACCAGCAAGGAGGCTCTATCGTGAAATCACAGGCTTTCATCGCGCCCGCCCTTGACGCCCCTGCTGCGCGCAAGCTGCCACTGCTCGCCGGCCTGGCCAGGCGCATTCTGCACAGGCAGCTGGCCGGTCTGCACAGCGGCCGCCTTACCATCGTCGACGGCAGCGAGCGCACAAGCTTCGGCCCTGGCGGCGCGCCGAGCGTCACCCTCAGCGTCCACGATGCGGCCTTCTACGCCGACACCGTCTTCGGCGGCTCGGTCGGCGTGGCGGAAAGCTACATGTTGGGCCACTGGCAGGCCGACGACCTCACCGGTCTTGTACGGCTCATGGTGCGCAACCGCGAAGTCATCGACGGCCTGGACGAGCGCGGCTTCGCGCGCCTCGCGACGCCAGCGCGGAAATTCCTGCACTGGATGAACCGCAACACCCAGTCCGGCAGCCGCCGCAATATCGCCGCTCACTACGACCTTGGCAACGATTTCTTCGCCACCTTCCTCGACGAGACCTGGATGTACTCGAGCGCGATCTTCGGGCACGAGGACATGAGCCTCGCCGAGGCCTCGACCGCCAAGCTCGATCGCATCTGCAAAAAACTCAATCTCGGCCGCGACGACCATGTGCTCGAAATCGGCACCGGATGGGGCGGATTCGCCCTGCACGCGGCAAGACACTACGGCTGCCGCGTCACCACCACCACGATCTCACACGAACAATACGCACTCGCCAGGCAGCGCGTCGAGGCGGCCGGCCTCAACGACCGCGTCACCCTTCTCATGCAGGACTACCGCGAACTCGAGGGCCAGTACGACAAGCTGGTATCGATCGAAATGATCGAGGCGGTAGGTCGCCAGTACTACGACGTCTATTTCCGCCAATGCGCGCGCCTCCTGAAGCCGCACGGTCAGTTCCTGATACAGGGCATCACCATCGCCGACCAACGCTTCGAGGCTGCGGCGAACAGCGTCGACTTCATCCAGCGCTATATCTTCCCCGGCTCCACCATCCCCTCGGTGACGGCACTGCTTTCCAGCGCCACGCGCGCCTCCGACCTGCGCATTTTCCATCTCGAAGACATCGGCCCGCACTACGCCACCACGCTCGCGCGCTGGCGCGAAAACTTCTTCGCCAACATCGACCAGGTACGCGCCCTGGGCTACAGCGAGGAATTCATCCGCATGTGGCAGTTCTACCTGTGCTACTGCGAAGGCGGCTTCGCCGAGCGCGCGCTGGGTGATGTGCAGATGCTGCTGGTCAAGCCCGGCGCCCGCCTGAAGCCCATCCTCCCCAGAATTTCTCATCAACCCCATCCATAAAGAAAGGCTGCAACATGCACACCACCCTGCTTATCATTGCCCACGGTAGCCGCCGCGCTGCCTCAAACGACGAGGTACTCAACCTCGCCAGCCGCATCCGCGCCATGCCTCACCCTGGCATTGCCGATGTCAGAGCGGCCTTTCTGGAACTGGCCGAACCCAGCATTCCGGATGCCCTGGCCGACTGCGCCAGTCTCGGCGCTGGGGAAATTATTGTCTTCCCCTATTTTCTGGCAGCCGGCACCCATGTCAGTGTGGATATTCCTGAGGAGATCGCCGCCTTCAAGAAAAAATTTCCGCATGTCCAGGTGACACTGACCCCGCATCTTGGTGCCTCGACCACGCTCGGGCAAACCATACTGGACATGTCCGCCACACGCGAGGCCATTGCTGCGTGAGCCACAAAGACGCATTGCCTACAGAACCACAATTAACCGTGCTGTACGATGGCAAATGCCCATTGTGCAGCCGTGAAATTACCTGGTATCAATGCCAGCATTCGGATACGCCAATCCGCTGGGTCGATGTCGGCAACCCGTCCACGCGCATCCCTTTCGATATTCAGCGCAGCGTGGCGCTCGCCCGCTTCCACGTTGTTGGAGACGATGGCTCAGTGCAAACCGGTGCCCGCGCATTTATCCGCCTTTGGCTGGCCTATCCGCGGCTGGCGCCAATCGCGCGTCGCCTCTCACACCCCCGCATGGTAGCAATACTGGAATTTGGATACCGGCTGTTTCTGCCAATCCGCCCGTGGCTTGCACGATTTTTCCCTAAACCCAAATAAACAAATCAATGGAAACCCTGACACTCAAACTTCACGGCACGCTGGCTGATGGCAGCGACGCCTACCGCAGTTACTATCTGGTCACAGACGGCGGGCGCATGACTGGCCGCGGGCGCGCCTCGGTGATACCCATGTCCAAGGCCGCGCCCATGCCTGCGACTGAATTTATCGAAGTCAGCCAGGGCGGCGAAGATGCAGCACTCAGCAAACTGGTGGATTGCCTGCTGGCCTTGCCCGGCAATCAGGGGCTGATTGCGGAACTGAACGACACGCCCAGCTGAGTAAGCCATACGCCCTATTCGGCGCTGACCCCTCACAACGCATAGACCTGCACATTTTTTTTGCAGTGTTTGGCGGCAATGCGCGTGCGACAAACCTGCTCTGGCAGGCGTATCAGGATTTCAGGTTTTGCTGAATTTCCCGTTTTGAATCGCCTTGGCGGGCATTTCTTCGTGCAATCCCGCATGGCCACGTTTTGATGCCGTTTTAATGAGCATCTACCTGCCTGATCTATTTGATTTTCATGACTTAATTCCAGCCAGTATTCGGGGGGATTTCTAGCCCCGCAAAATTTTCCGTCTTTCTGGTTGACACGCACCTTCGTCACACTAGAATTTGTATCCAGCTTCCACTGCAACCACTACATGTTGTGAACAACCCTGTGGATAAGCCGTGGAAAGACGTTTAATACCACTGAATCACCCGCCGCAGACAAGCTTTTGCGCCTGCCTGCGGCACCACCAAAGGACAAAGGAGAGGAAATGCTGCAAACCGCCACTGAAACCGCACCCGCCGCACACCCCGTCATGAATGACAACACGCCGCCAGCCGCCGACAGTCCTTACGCCGATTACAGGATCATCCGCCGCAACGGCGCGGTGGTGGGTTTTGAGCCTTCCAAGATCGCCATCGCCATGACCAAGGCCTTCATCGCCGTGCAGGGCGGCCAGGCTGCCGCTTCGGCACGCATCCGCGAGCTGGTCGAGGCACTCACCCGGCAAGTTGTCTCCGCCCTGATGCGCCGCCAGCCCGCCGGTGGCACTTTTCATATTGAAGACATCCAGGATCAGGTTGAACTGTCCCTGATGCGCTCGGGCGAACACGAAGTCGCCCGCGCCTATGTGTTGTACCGCGAGAAGCGCAATGCCGAGCGTGCCGCACAAAAAGAAGCGCAAAAAGCCGCCGGGATTGCCGACCAGACCATCCACGTCATTGAAGACGGCCAGAAAAAACCGCTCGACCTCGCGCGCCTGACGGCCACCATCACCGCCGCCTGCGAAGGTCTGGGCGATGAAGTCAGCGCCGAGCCCATCCTGCAAACCGTATTGCGCGACGTGTACGACGGCGTGTCGATGGAAGAAGTGGAAAAGGCGCTGATCCTGGCCGCCCGTGCCGGCATCGAGCGCGACCCCGGCTATAACTATGTCTCTGCCCGCCTGCTGCTCAACTCCATCCGCCATGAGGTGCTGGGTCGTGCCGTATCGCAGGAGCAGATGGGCGAAGAATACGCCGCCTACTTCAGCAGCTACATCAAGAAAGGCATCGAGGCCGAACTGCTGGACGAGCGTCTGGCGCAGTACGACCTGCATCGCCTGGGGCTGGCGCTGGACGCTTCCCGCGATCTGAAATTCGGCTACCTGGGTTTGCAAACCCTGTACGACCGCTACTTCCTGCACATCGAAGACCGCCGCATCGAGCTGCCGCAGGCCTTTTTCATGCGCGTGGCCATGGGCCTGGCGCTCAATGAAGTCGACCGCGAAGCCCGCGCCATCGAGTTCTACAACGTGCTGTCCAACTTCGACTTCATGTCGTCCACGCCCACGCTGTTCAACGCCGGCACGCGTCACTCGCAGCTTTCATCCTGCTACCTGACAACGGTTTCCGACGACCTCGACGGCATCTACCAGGCCATCAAGGAAAACGCGCTGCTGCAAAAATACGCAGGCGGCTTGGGCAACGACTGGACGCCAATCCGTGCGCTGGGTTCACGCATCAAGGGCACCAACGGCAAATCGCAAGGCGTCGTGCCCTTCCTCAAAGTGGTCAACGACACCGCCGTCGCCGTTAACCAGGGCGGCAAGCGCAAGGGCGCGGTGTGCGCGTATCTGGAAACCTGGCACATGGATATCGAGGAATTCCTCGAACTGCGCAAGAACACCGGCGACGACCGCCGCCGCACCCACGACATGAACACCGCCAACTGG
>CAYTZP010000056.1:3081-7035 GCA_964442685.1 uncultured Thiobacillus sp. | reverse complement strand
CCCGCCCACTTCGCGCCCGCCCATGGCATTGGGCTGGCCGGTAATGGAAAACGGCGCGGCGCCAGGCTTGCCGATGCGACCAGTGGCCAGATGTGCGTTGATGATGGCATTGCCCTTGTCCACGCCGCTTGATGACTGGTTGATGCCTTGCGAGAACAGCGTGACGGTTTTCGGTGTCTGCGCAAACCAGCGATAGAACGTGGCGATGTCGGCATCATCCAGCCCGCAATGTTGCGCGATCTGCGGTATGCCCAAGCCGCTGACGGCCTTGAGCGCATCGCTGAATTGCTCGACATGCGCTTCCAGATAGCCCCAATCGATCGCGTCTTCGCGCTTGAGGTGGTTGAGCAGGCCGTTGAACAGCCAGGCGTCGCTGCCGGGTTTGACGGCAAGATGCAGGTCGGCGATGTCGCAGGTGGCAGTGCGGCGCGGGTCGATCACCACTACCTTCATTTCGGGGCGGTATTTCTTCGCGGCGGCAATGCGCTGATACACCACGGGGTGCGCCCATGCGGTGTTGGAGCCGGTCAGCACAATCAGATCGGCCAGTTCCAGGTCTTCATAACAGCCCGGCACGGTATCGCTGCCGAAGGCGCGTTTGTGCGCGGCCACGGCGGATGACATGCACAGGCGCGAGTTGGTGTCGATGTTGCCGGAGCCGATAAAGCCCTTCATCAATTTGTTGGCAACGTAATAGTCCTCGGTCAGTAACTGGCCGGAGACATAGAATGCCACGGCGTCTGACCCATGCTGGTTGATGATGCGCTGAAAATTTTGCGCAACGGCATCCAGTGCGGTGTTCCAATCCGTGCGCTTGCCACGCATTTCCGGATACAACAGACGCCCGTCCAGACTCAGGGTTTCGCCCAGCGCCGCGCCCTTGGAGCACAAGCGGCCAACATTGGCCGGATGCGCCAAATCGCCGCGCACCCTGTACTGGTCGCCATCGTGGCTGACCAGCACGCCGCAGCCGACGCCGCAATAGGGACAGGTGGTTCGGGTTTCGGCGGGTGTTGCTTGCATGGGCTAAACGGGAGTCAGAGGCTGGGACAGCCAGTATGAGGCGTGAGCGAAAGTTCGATTTTGCCATCGACGATGCGCACCGGAAAACTGGCGGCGCAGCCTTCGTCTGGCGCAACAGCTACGCCGCTGTCGAGATTGATTTTCCAGTCGTGCAGCGGGCAGGCCACTTTTTTGCCATGCACGATACCTTGCGAAAGCGACCCACCCTTGTGCGGGCATTTATCCGCCAGCGCAAAAATTTCATCGTCCACGGTGCGGAACACGGCAATGTCGCCGCCGGGTGCATGGATCACGCGCGCGCCCTGTTTGGGGATGTCTTCGATGCGGCCTACGGAAAGCCAGGTTTCTTGATCGGTTTTCATTGCGGTTGCCTGTTGCATGGTTTTCCTTAAGCGACTTGCGCGAGGGGTTTGAATTCAAATGCCTGTTCGCCTTCAGCGCGAGCCTTCCACGGATCGACCTGCGCGGGTTTTTGCGAGACCAGGAAACGTTCGGCCAGTTGTTTACGACCGGCTTCACCCTCCACGACATGCCTCTTGATGTGTGCCAGCCCGACGCGCTCGACCCAGGGCGCGGTGCGCTCCAGGTAATGCGCCTCCTCGCGGTAGAGCTGGGTGAAGGCGGCGCAGTATTCCAGCACCTGTTCTTCGGTTTCCACCTTGCACAGCAGGTCGGTCACGCGCACCTTGATGCCGCCGTTGCCGCCCACGTGCAGCTCGTAGCCGGAATCCACGCACACCACGCCAAAGTCCTTGATGGTGGCTTCGGCGCAGTTGCGCGGACAGCCCGACACCGCGAGCTTGAACTTGTGCGGCATCCACGAACCCCAGGTCATCTGTTCGAGCTTGACGCCTAATCCCGTTGAATCCTGCGTGCCGAATCGGCACCACTTGGCACCCACGCACGTCTTCACCGTGCGTAACGCCTTGCCATAAGCGTGACCGGAAACGAAACCTGCGTCGGACAAGTCTTTCCACATCGCAGGCAGGTCTTCTTTCTTCACGCCAAAGAGGTCGATGCGCTGACCGCCGGTGACTTTCATTTCCGGCACCTTGTACTTGTCGGCGACGTCGGCGATGGCACGTAGTTCGGCGGGCGTGCACAGGCCGCCGAACATGCGCGGCACGACGGAGAATGAACCATCCTTCTGGATGTTGCCGTGGGCGCGTTCGTTGATATAGCGCGACTGCGCATCGTCCTGATATTCGGTGGGCCATGCGCTCAGCAGATAGTAGTTCAGCGCGGGGCGGCACTTGTTGCAACCGTCGGGCGTCTTCCAGTCCAGGAAGCGCATGGCTTCCGGCATAGACTTGAGATTGTTGATCTTGATCGTGGCACGCACTTCATCGTGGGTGTGTTCGGTGCAGCCGCACATCGGTTTTTTCGATGGTGCGGTGGAGTAGTCGCCGCCCACGGTGGCGGCCAGCAGGGTTTCCACCAGGCCGGTACAACTGCCGCAGGAGGACGAGGCTTTGGTGTGCGAGCGCACCTCATCCAGCGTGAACAGTTTTTTCGCGACGATGGCCTGCACGATGGCGCCCTTGCATACGCCGTTGCAGCCGCAGATTTCGGCGCTATCCGGCAATGACATGATGCGGGTTTTCTCGTCGCCGCCGCCCGCGCCGGAGTCGCCGATGTGATGGCGGCCAAACAGCAGCTTGTCGCGGAAGGCGGATACATCCGTGCCGTCACGCATCAGTTCAAAATACCAGGCGCCTTCCAGCGTGTCGCCGTAGAGCACGGCGCCAGCCAGCTTGTTGTCCTTGACCATCAACTTCTTGTAGGCACCGCGACCGGCATCCTGGAACACCAGCTCTTCAAAGCCTTCGCCGCCGGTGAAGTTGCCGGCGGAGAACAGATCAATACCAGTGACCTTCAACTTGGTCGAAGTCATCGAACCTTCGTAACGGGCAATGCCGTATTGCGCCAGATGGTTGGCGCACACCTTGGCTTGTTCGAATAATGGCGCGACCAGACCGTAGGCAATGCCGCGATGGTTGACACATTCGCCAATGGCATAGATGCGTGGGTCGGTGACGGTTTGCAAGGTGTCATTGACGCGAATGCCACGGTCGCAATGCAGCCCGGCGGATTCGGCCAGCGTCACATTGGGGCGGATGCCGACAGCCATGACAACCAGATCTGCAGCCACGGTTTCGCCGTCCTTGAATTTCACCGCACAAACTCTTCCGGATTCGCCGCGTATCAATTCGGCAGTCTGCTTCTGCAACAGGAATTTCAGTCCCTTGGCTTCAAGATTGCCTTGCAGCAGGCGGGCAGCCGGTTCGTCGAGTTGGCGTTCCAGCAGCCAGGGTGCAATGTGCACAACGGACACATCCATGCCGCGAATCTTCAAGCCATTGGCTGCTTCCAGACCGAGCAGGCCGCCGCCGATGACGATGGCGTTTTTATATTTTCCGGATGCTTCGATCATGGAGTCCACATCGGCGATATCGCGGAAGCCGATCACGCCCGGCAGATCCGCGCCGGGTACGGGCAGGACAAAAGGCGTGGAGCCAGTGGCGATGAGCAGGCGGTCGTAATCTGCACGCGTGCCATCCTCGGCTTCGACATAGCGATTCTGGCGATCGATCTTCACAACTTTTTTCCCGGTGTGCAGGGTGATGCCGTTTTCCGCATACCAGTTTCTTGGGTGCGTGATGATCTGCTCGATGGTTTGTTCGCCCGCCAGTACCGGGCTCAACATGATGCGGTTGTAGTTGGGGTGCGGCTCGTTGCCGAATACGCTGATGTCATACAAATCCCGGTTCAGCTTCAGCAGTTCTTCCAGCGTGCGCACACCAGCCATGCCATTGCCGACCATGACGAGTTTTTGTTTCTTGATGGGCATGTCGCTCATATCCATGTCAGTCTCCAGAGGCTTCAAGCGGCGGATGCGGGGCGCATCTGACGCTGGTAGAGGAACTCCAG
>CAYTZP010000056.1:0-2981 GCA_964442685.1 uncultured Thiobacillus sp. | reverse complement strand
AGAGGCTTCAAGCGGCGGATGCGGGGCGCATCTGACGCTGGTAGAGGAACTCCAGGACTTGTCCACGCAGGTGGTGGTAGTGCGGGTTCTCTGCCAGTTGCAGGCGGTTGCGCGGACGCTCCAGGTCGACAGTGAGAATGTCGCCGATGGTGGCCGCCGGGCCGTTGGTCATCATGACAATGCGATCACTCAGCAGCACGGCTTCATCGACATCATGCGTTACCATGATGACTGTGCTCTTGGTATCGGCGACGATTTTCATCAACTCGTCCTGCAGGTGAGCGCGGGTCAGCGCATCCAGCGCACCAAAGGGTTCATCCATCAACAGCACTTTCGGATTCATCGCCAGCGCGCGGGCGATGCCGACACGCTGTTTCATGCCACCGGAAATTTCCTGCGGGCGCTTGTGCGCAGCGTGGGAAAGGCCGACGAGGGCGATGGCTTCCTCGGTGCGTTTCTTGAGTTTTGGCTTGCCTTCCTTGGTGCCGTACACGCGCTCGACGGCAAGGTAGACATTCTCAAAACAAGTGAGCCAGGGCAGCAAGGAATGGTTCTGGAATACCACGCCGCGATCCGGCCCGGGGCCGGGAATTTCGCGCCCCGCGCAAAGCGCCGCGCCAGTGCTGGGCATGTTCAGACCCGCCACCACATTCAGCAGGGTGGACTTGCCGCAGCCGGAGTGACTGATGAGGGTGATGAATTCGCCCTGATCAATGGTCAGGTTGATGTCCTTGAGCGCCTGGAAGGGGCCTTTTTTGGTGGGGAAGATCACATTGATGCGATCGAGTTCGACGTATTTATGCATGGTGTTCTCCTTATTCGCCATAGCTGAAACGCCTGGCCAGCAAAACCAGCGCCTGTTCCAGGATCAGCCCGACGATGCCGACGACGAAGATGGCAATGATGATGTGTTCGACGTTGAGGTTGTTCCATTCGTCCCACACCCAGAAGCCGATGCCGACTCCGCCGGTGAGCATTTCCGCCGCGACAATGACCAGCCAGGCCACGCCGATGGCCAGTCGCACGCCGGTGAGGATGTGCGGCAGCACGGCGGGGAACAGGATCTTGGTGACAACCTTGATTTCCGGCAGTGCCAGCACGCGGGCGACGTTGAGGTAATCCTGCGGCACCTGGCGCACGCCGGCGGCGGTGCTGAGGATCATCGGCCAGATGCTGGAAATGAAGATGACCCAGATCGAGGCCGGCTCGGCCTGCTTCATCACCAGCAGCCCGATCGGCAGCCAGGCCAGCGGGGACACCGGCCGCAGCAGGCTGATGATGGGGGCGGTCATGTCGGCAAAGAATTTGAAGCGACCGACGATGAAGCCCAAAGGTATTCCAATCAATGCAGCCATGCCGAAGCCGATGCCGACACGTTCGAGCGAATTGAGGATGTTCCAGCCGATGCCCATGTCGTTGGGGCCGTTGTCATAGAACGGGTCGGCAAACAGTTGGACAGCGGCAGCCCAGGTAGAGGCGGGGCCGGGAATGCGGCCGTCCTGCGCGATCAGTGCCCACAGCACCACGAACAGGAATAGTCCCAATACTGGCGGGATGATGGCGCGAATGACAAGGGTGGCAATTTCCCATGCGCGATTTGTGGTTGCGGCGGCGTGAGCGACCGGCTCAACCTGCCTTGCAGGCAGCGGTGTCGCGCTTTCTGGCGTTGTGTTGATTTCGTTCATTCTGATAGGGGTAACTGTTGCACTCATGGTTCATGTCCTTTACTTCTTTGATGCGGGCGGGGTCAGCCCCCGCCCTTTGACCATCAGGCCTTGATCTTGAAACTATCCGCGTAGGCTTTCGGATTCTTGCCGTCCCACACCACGCCGTCGATGAGCTTGGAACTGCGCATGTCGGACTTGGGCAGCGGCGTCTTGGTCATCGCGGCGGCGTCCTTGTAGACGTCGATGCGGTTGACCTGCTTGGCCACGGCCAGGTAATCCGGGTGATCCTTCAGGAGGCCCCAGCGCTTGTGCTGGGTGAGGAACCACATGCCGTCGGAGAGGTAGGGGTAGCTCACCGCACCGCCGTCGTAGAACTTCATGTAGTTGGGGTCCTGCCACTTCTTGCCGATGCCGTTGTCGTACTGGCCCAGCATCCGGTCTTCGATGGAGTCGAAATCGGTGTTGACGTAGGACTTGGCAGAAATGATCTTGGCCACTTCGGAGCGGTTCTTCATGTCGTCGATGTACTTGGCGGCGTCCAGAATCGCAGCCGTCATGGCGCGTGCGGTGTTGGGGTAGCGCTGTACGAATTCGGCGGTGGTGCCGAGCACTTTTTCCGGGTGGTCTTTCCAGATGTCCTGGGTGGTCGCGGCGGTGAAACCGATGTTGTCGCGGATGGCGCGTGCGTTCCAGGGTTCGCCCACGCAGTAGCCATCCATGTTGTCCACACGCATGTTGGCGATCATCTGCGGTGGCGGCACGGTGATGACCTTGGCCTGGGTGAAGGGATTCACACCGTGCGCAGCCAGCCAATAATACAGCCACATGGCATGGGTGCCGGTGGGGAAGGTCTGGGCGAAGATGTATTCCTTTGGCTCCTTCTTGATGAGCGCGGCGAGTGTCGCGCCGTCGGTGACGCCCTTGGCCTTCAGTTGATTGGATAGCGTGATGGCCTGGCCGTTGTGGTTAATCGTCGCCAGCACCGCCATGTCCTTCTTCGGCCCGCCGATGCCCAGATGCACGCCGTAGATGAGGCCGTAGAGCACGTGCGACGCGTCAAGTTCGCCGTTCACCAGCTTGTCGCGCACCGCCGCCCACGAGGCTTCCTTGCTGGGGGTGATGGTGATGCCGTATTTCTTGTCGAATTCCTTGACGGCGGCAATGACCACGGACGCGCAGTCGGTCAGCGGAATGAAGCCGATCTTCACGTCTTTCAGTTCAGGGGCGTCAGACCCGGCAGCCCAGGCTGCGCTGCGCACTGCCGGTGGCATCCTTGACTTTCACCCCGGTCTGGGTCGCCTTGAACGCTTCGCC
>CAYTZP010000055.1:0-8064 GCA_964442685.1 uncultured Thiobacillus sp. | reverse complement strand
CGCGCCTTCGGACGTGTTCAACCGAGGAATCAAGGTTCAATGTTGTAATCCAGCGCCTTCACAAATGTGCCTGCCTCGACCTCAAAGCGGTTACGGGTGTCGATCAGCACCAGCGCCCTGCCCGCATCATCTTGCCCGCGATCCAGCCATGTTTTCAGCGTTGCCGGGCAGACGGATTGGCCGCGATGCTGCTCCGGGCAAATTTCCGGCACTTTCATGGTGATGATTTCTTTTTTCAGCCGCACGCGCATTTTTTTGAACGGCACATCATGCGACCAGCTTTCCTTGGGGGTGATGTCGGCAAAACGCGCATCTTCATGCAGCCAGGCGACAAAGGCGCGTACCTTGTTTTCAGCCCCGGCTACAAACAGATTGATGCCTTCCGGGGCGAGCAGGATGGTGCCTTCAAATCCAGCGCATCGCAGCGTGTTTGCAGCAAATCGCGCAAAGCCTCACGCTCTCCTAGGCTGATGAATTTGTAGGCCGATAGATTGAGTACAGACATGCTTGGTTTACACAGGGGCAGCAGAGGCAACAGAGAGAGGCATTTTAGAGCGATTTCCTCTGTGCCTCCTGCGGCATTTGTGTTGAAGCAATCTCAGCGATCAGCTTTTGGCGGTCTTTTTCGCTGTTGTCTTTTTGGTGGCGGCAGGCTTTTTCGGTTTTGCCTTGGTTTCGGTCTCGGCCTCGGTTTTTGGCGCGCCAGCCTTGCGAGCCGGTGCGCGCTTTGCCGCCGCCTTTTTTGTCGGCGCGCCCTTCTCGGCCTTGGCGGCCAGCAGCGGCAAGGCATCCAGCAGCGTCACACTTTGCGGATCAAGATCTCTGGGCAGGGTGGCGTTGATCTTGTTATGGCTAACATACCAGCCATAGCGGCCATTCTGGATATTGACGACCTTGCCGTCATCCGGGTGTTTGCCGAGTTCTTTTTTCTCGCTGGCAGCCGAATTGCCACGGGTGGCGGGCATTTCCAGCACTTCGACAGCGCGCGCAAGATTGATGGTGTAAACATCATCATCCTTGGGAATGGACTTGAACTTGGCGTCGTGCAGCAGATAAGGGCCAAAGCGGCCGATGTTGGCAACGATGGGCAGGCCGGTCTTGGGGTTGTGGCCGACCTCGCGCGGCAGCGACAGCCACAAAAGCGCTTCATCCAGCGTCACCGCCTCGGGAGCCATACCCTTGGGAATCGAAGCGCGGCGCGGTTTGGGCGCTTTTTTGTCTTCGGGGGTTGCGCCAACCTGCACATACCAGCCGTAGCGGCCATTCATCAGCAGCACGTCCTCGCCAGTGGCGGGATAAGCGCCGAGCCGGGCCGGGCCGTCTTCATTGCCGTGCAGCGGGCGCGTGTAATCGCACTGCGGATAGGCCGAGCAGCCAATGAACATGCCGCGCTTGCTGGCTTGCAGGTTCAGCACCGAATTGCATTTGGGGCATTTTTCATCCAGCGGAATGCCGCGCTCGACATCCTGTTTGGCGGCCAGCGTGCCGTCGAATTCTTTCCAGAATTCGCGCAGCAGTGCAGTCCATTCGCGCTTGCCGTTGGACACATCGTCGAGCTTGTCTTCCAGCTTGGCGGTAAAGTCGTAATCCACATAGTGGTCAAAATGCAGCTTGAGAAAGCCGTTGACCATGCGCCCCATGGGCGTGGGCATGAAGCGTTTCTTGTCGAGGTTGACGTATTCGCGATCCTGCAGGGTGCTGATGATGCTGGCGTAGGTGGATGGCCGGCCGATGCCGAACTCTTCCAGCGCCTTGACCAATGAAGCCTCGGTGTAGCGCGGCGGCGGCTGGGTAAAGTGCTGCTCGCCGTAAAGTTTATCGACCGACAACACTTCGCCTTCTTTCAGCGGCGGCAGTTTGGCTTCTTCTTCGTCCTGTTCGTCGTCGTGGTACACCGCGAGAAACCCGGCAAATGCCAGGGTCTGGCCGGTAGCGCGAAACACGCCCTGGTTCACCATCAAATCGGCGGCCACGGTATCAAACTGTGCGGCAGTCATCTGTGAGGCCACGGCGCGTTTCCAGATCAGCTCATACAGACGCATCTGGTCGTGCGACAGGAAGTTTCTCACGCTGTCTGGCGTGCGTGCCACGCCGGTGGGACGGATGGCCTCGTGCGCTTCCTGGGCGTTTTTGGTTTTAGCGCGGTAATGCACCGGCTGGCTGGGCAGGAAATCTTTGTCAAATTTTTTGCCCACCCAGGCGCGGATGTCGGCGATGGCTTCGTTGGCCAGGTTGACTGAATCGGTACGCATGTAGGTAATCAGACCTACCGTGCCGGAGCCGATGTCGATACCCTCATATAACTGCTGCGCGGTGCGCATGGCGCGGTCGGTGGTCATGCCCAGTTGGCGCACTGCCGCCTGTTGCAGGGTGGAGGTGGTGAAAGGCGGCGGCGCGTGGCGCGCCTTGCGCTTTTTTTCCACCTGCATGACGCGGGCTTCCTTGCCTTGCAGGCCGGCCAGCATGTCTTTCTGCCGGGCTTCGGTCTCAACCGAGAACTGGTTGAGTTTCTCGCCTTCAAAGTGCGTGAGGCGGGCGGAAAACGCGGTCTTGTCCTTGTGCGTATCCAGATGCAGGGTCCAGTATTCGCGCGCGACAAATTTCTCGATTTCGTCTTCGCGCTCGCAGATCATGCGCAGCGCCGGGCTTTGCACACGACCGGCGGAAAGCCCGGGGCTGATTTTTTTCCACAGCAGCGGCGACAGGTTGAAACCCACCAGATAATCCAGCACGCGCCGCGCCTGTTGCGCGTTGACCAGATCCATCGACACATCGCGCGGATGCGCCACCGCATCCTTTACCGCGCTTTCGGTAATTTCGTAAAACGCCACGCGTTTCAGCTTGCCGGGCTTGGCGAGTTTTTTCTCGTGGAGAATCTCGGCCAGATGCCAGGAAATCGCCTCGCCCTCGCGATCCGGGTCGGTTGCCAGCAGCACTTCATCGGCTTTTTTGGCGGCCTTGCAGATGGCGTCCACATGCTTCTGGTTGCGTTCAATGATCTGGTATTTCATCGAAAAATCGTCGGTGTTGACCGCGCCGGTTTTCGGTTCCAGATCGCGCACATGGCCGTAGGACGCGAGAATCTCGTAGTCCGCGCCGAGATATTTTTTCAGCGTTTTGGATTTGGAGGGGGATTCGACGACGACCAGTTTCATTTTTATCAGTGCAGAGTGGTTTCGTTGAGCAAGAGGTCTTCCATCAAGGTGAAATGCTCGATGTGCCCCCGGTTCCACAGCACGATCAGGCTCATCCAGCGGACTTGCTCGGCGCTGATCTCTTCGCTGTCGGCATCCTGGGAAGACAGGTGCAGCAGGCCGTTGATGACCCATTCACGCGATTCGGCATCCAGAATCTGGGCTTCTTCCAGAAAGCGCAGGGTGGCCAGGCACTCGTCATCCAGACGTTTCAGTTCTTGCGCGGCATAGTGGCGAAAATGCGTCGCCTGGCTTAGCTGCGGATGCGACAGTGCGCCCGACATGCGGGCAAACCAGTCCAGCGCGCCCTGGATGGACTTGTTGTCAAACCCGGCGGCAAACAGCTTTCTTTCCAGGGTATTGCGATCCGGCGCCAGTTCGGCCATGCGGTAGCTTTCGTAGAGATAAACCAGTATTTCAAACATGCTTTATATGAGTCTTTGGTAGCGGTTGCCCGGAAGTTGCGCCACGCGCCCTTCCAGTTCCAGCGTCAACAGCTTGGCCGAAAGCGCCTCCACCGTCAACCCGGCGCGTTCGGCCAGCGCGTCCAGGCTTACCGGGTCGTGCCCCAGATAATGCAGCAGCGGGTCGTTGTTTTCCGGAGAAAAAATCGCGGCGGGCATGACCGGCCAGGCCAGTTCTTCGACGATGTCCTGCGCCGATTCCACCAGCTTGGCGCCCTGCTTGATCAGCGCATGACAGCCCTTGGACAGCGGCGAATGAATCGAGCCGGGAATGGCCAGCACTTCACGCCCTTGCTCCAGCGCCAGCCGGGCAGTGATGAGCGAACCGGAACCCATGGCGGCTTCCACCACCAGCACGGCGCGCGACAGTCCGGCAATGATGCGGTTGCGCTTGGGAAAATGGCCGGGCGCGGAAACAGTGCCCAGCGCAAACTCGGACAGAATCAGGCCGTGTTCCGCAATCTCGTGCGCCAACGCCTTGTTGCGCGCGGGATAAACCCGATCCAGCCCGGTGCCGACCACGGCAATGGTTGAGCCCATGCCTTTGAGCCCGCCGCGATGGGCGGCGGCGTCGATACCCAGCGCCAGCCCGCTGACAATGGTAAGACCGGCGCAGGATAGCGCCTGGGCGAACATTTCGGCATTGGCTTCGCCCTGCGGCGTGGCGTTGCGGCTGCCGACAATGGCCAGACAGTTTTGCCCGAGCATGTCGCGCCGTCCCTTGCCGTAGAGCAGCGCGGGCGGATCAGCGGTTTCGCGCAACAACGGGGGATAGTCTTCGTCTTGCAGGGTAATCAGGTGGTGGCCGGGTTGGGACAGCCAGGCCAGGGTGTCGTCCAGTAGCGTGGCATCCGGCCCGGCGTGCAGGGCGTCGATCTGCTTTGTTTTGAGATACGGCGCAAGCTGGGTGTGGTTTGCCGACAGCGCAATATCAGGAGTGCCAAAGGCTTCCAGCAAACGCCGGATTGCGCCATCGCCGATGCCTGGAATCAGCGCCAGTTGCAGCCAGGCTTGCGTGCGCGGCTCAGGCATACATGGGTTTGTTGTCGTAGAAATTGAGCATGCCCTTGACGATGCGATAGATCGCCCAGATCGCGGTTACGCCCCAGATGATGAAGCCGACCCCAATAATCATGGTGATGCCGCCAATCAGGCCCCACAGCAGCGAAAACCAGAAGGTGCGGATCTGCCAGCGGAAATGACTTTCCAGCCAGGTGCCAGTGACATCATCGCGTTTGAGGTAATTGATGATGACGGCGATGATGGCGGTGACGCCGGCGAAAATCGAGGCCGCGTAAAGAAAATAAATGATCTGTGTGAGATCGCGCCCTTTGCTGGCATCCTGGGTCATGTTTGTCTCCTGCTATCAAATTTCGGCATGAAAAACCGCCCCGGGGGGCGGTTGCAGTGTAGCGCCAATTCCTGCACTTACGGGTTCTTGACCGTATCCAGCAGATACACCGGGCCGTTGGATTGCATGACCAATGCGTAGGCTACCTTGTCGAATACGCGATATACCATGACCAGGCCGGCGCGGGCATCCGGCAGTTTCACCCGGCTCTCATCATGTCCCACGCAACCTGTGCGGGTCACGGCTTTGATGCTGGCGGCCTGATCGTAAGTCAGCTTGCCGTTGTCTTTCAGGCAGCGCAGGTCGGCATACAGCCAGGCGCCACCGTCGGGCACATTGCTGGTGCGGCTGTTGAGCCAGGTGATTTTTTCCTGTTCGCTCTTGTTGAGCCTGATCGTATTGCCGGTCTGGTAAATGGCCAGCACATGGCCAGGCTCCAGGCCATGCGCGCTGCCACGGTTGAGCACCACCGTCTGGTAGCGTCCGGCATCCGAGATACCGCCGTAGGCAGAGATGATGCGCCCGCTGATTTCGTTCGCCGGAGCGCGCGGCACATATTCAAACGTGGTGGCGTCTGCGGCTTCCATCAGTTTGTCCTTGGCCAACACCTCCTGGGCGGAATGGGTAATGTGGATTTTTTGCGGCACGCCAGCTGAAACCGTGCGGGCATCGCCCAGATATTCCACCTCGTAGCCCAGCAGCTCGCCGGTTTCGGGATCTTTCAGCGCCTTGCCGGGACGCAGGATGTTCCAGCGTTTGACATCGGCGGGGCCGCCGGTGGCAAATACGGTATCGCCCCTGCCATAGATCACGCGATCTTCATTGTTGCCCAGAATGAACGGCGCGGTGTCCATGACGCCCGCCGAGACTACGCGCGGCTGGGTCAGGAAGGCATGGATGGCAGAAATGGGAATGGCCGGAATGGCGTTGCTTTCGATGGTTTGCTCGCGCGCCTGCGGCGAGAGCTTAATCGTGGTCATGCCATGTTTATCGCCTGGCACCAGCATGAGTTTGGGGTTGGCGCCGGAACGATCCAGCACCACCACATCGCCCGGATAAATCCAGTGCGGATCCTTGATGGCGGCCTTGTTCAAGCCCCAGATTTCCGGCCAGCGCCAGGGCGATTTGAGAAACTTGGCAGAAATATCCCACAAGGTGTCGCCCTTGACGACCACATGGCGCTCGGGTGCGTTTTCCTGGAGCTCCAGCGTGTCGGCCCAGCTTGGGGCAGGCAAAACGGCGGCGGACATGGCGACGCCGGCAAGCGTCAGGGCGGACAGGAGTTTGCGCATGGAGAGCCTCAAAGTGAGCCTTGTGTTTTGATGGAACCTCGGGTTTAGACCTTGTCTAAATTTCCGTAAAAAGATACTGTGCTGTAACCAGCCTGTTGCATAAACGGATATGGCGGGCGGTAAATTTAGCAGAACTTCATTTTTTTGCTCAACGCCCGCCGCTAACTTGCTGATATATGGCCAAACTGAACATTCTCCGCTATCCCGACCCGCGCCTGCATACCGTAGCCAAGCCCGTGCAGGAGGTGGACGCGCGCATCCGCAAACTGGTGGAAGACATGGCCGAAACCATGTACGCCGCGCCCGGCATTGGTCTGGCCGCCACCCAGGTCAACGTACACGAGCGCGTGGTTGTGATGGATATTTCCGAGGACAAATCTGATCTGCGCGTGTTGATCAATCCTGAAATTATCAGCCGGGCGGGCGATATTGTCTGGGAAGAAGGTTGTCTTTCCGTTCCCGGCATTTACGACAAAGTGCATCGCGCCGAAAAAATCCGCGTGCGCGCCCTCAATAAAGCGGGCGAGATTTACGAATTCGATGCCGACGGTCTGCTGGCGGTGTGCGTGCAGCATGAAATGGATCACCTGATGGGGCGGGTGTTCGTCGAATACCTCTCCAAACTCAAGCAAACCCGCATCAAGACCAAACTGGTCAAACAGGAACGCGAGCACCGCGAAGACCATCCCAGCCGCGCCAGCCTGTAACAGCATGAAGCTGATTTTTGCCGGTACGCCCGAGTTTGCGCGTCAGGCGCTGGCCGCCATTATCGCTGCCGGACATGACGTGGTGTTGGTGCTTACTCAGCCAGACAGACCCAGCGGGCGAGGCATGAAACTCACGCCCAGCCCAGTCAAGCAGGAGGCCGAAAAACACGGCATTCCGGTTTATCAACCCGAAAAGCTGAAAGACCCTGCGACCCACGAAGCGATTCGCGCCGCAGACGCCGAGGTCATGGTGGTCGCCGCTTATGGACTGATTTTGCCCCAGGCCGTGCTCGACATCCCGCCGCGCGGCTGCCTTAACATTCACGCCTCGCTGCTGCCGCGCTGGCGCGGCGCCGCCCCCATCCAGCGCGCCATCGAGGCGGGTGACGCGGAAACCGGTATCGGCATCATGCAGATGGAAGCCGGGCTGGATACCGGCCCGGTGCTGCTGGAAAAACGCCTGCCCATCGAGCCAGAGGACACGGGTGCCAGCCTGCACGACAAACTGGCCGCGCTGGGTGCGGCGGCGGTCGTCGAGGCGCTGGCACGGCTGCATGAACTGAAGCCGGTATCGCAACCCGAACAAGGCGTTACCTACGCGCATAAACTCAGCAAGGAAGACGCCCGACTCGACTGGAGCCTACCCGCTGAAGTGCTGGCGCGCAAAATCCGCGCCCTCAACCCCGTGCCCGGCGCGTGGATCGCATTTTCTTCCCCTCTCCCCTCGCGGGAGAGGGGTGGGGGTGAGGGGGAAATACTGAAAATCTGGCAAGCGCACGCGGTATCGGCAACAGGTCAGCCCGGCGAAATCCTTGCTGCCGACAAAAACGGCCTCATCATTGCCTGCGGCGAAGGTGCGCTCAACATCATCGAATTGCAGAAAGCCGGCGCTAAGCGCACGGATGCGGCCGCGTTTTTGGCGGGCAACCCGGCTTTGGCTGGCATGAGGCTGGGTTGTTGATGTCAGGGCGGGATTCGTCTGGGCGGCAATCCTGCGCTAGAGTGAAACCATGTTTGTTCGTGGTTAACCTGGGCTGAATGCGATGATCACCATAT
>CAYTZP010000054.1:0-8113 GCA_964442685.1 uncultured Thiobacillus sp. | reverse complement strand
GCGTTTCGAAGAGGTGCGCATTCTACAGAAACCATCAAATGCGTCAAGAAGTTTTTTGTTTTTTTGTTTTGTCGCCAAAACTTATCACAAGCACTTCGACCCGCTTCCCGTTTCGCTCAAAGCCAGTTGGCCGGGCGTTTCGAGAAGGTGCGCATTCTACAGGCCATCAGCATTTCGTCAACAGTTGAAACGCCATTTCGTCATTTATTTTTCATTTTTATTTCAGTGTCACCCTGGCAAACTTTCGCTTACCAATTTGCAGCACAACATTTGCTCCGGATTTCAGGATGAGTGATTTATTGTTAACTTTCTCGCCATCCAGCTTCACGCCGCCTTGCTGGATCATGCGCAACGCCTCTGACGTGGTTGCAGTCAACCCGGCCTCTTTGAGCACATTGGCAATTTGCATACCATCCGCTGTAGCCACAATACTCACTTCCGGCATGTCTTCCGGCATGGCGCCTTGGCGAAAACGCGCTTCAAAGTCGGCCAACGCTGACTCGGCAGACTGCTTGCCATGAAAGCGCGCCACGATTTCCTGCGCAAACCCAACTTTGATGTCCCGCGGGTTTCTACCGCCTGCAATGTCCCGTTTCCATTGTTCGATAACAGAAAGCGACTCAAAAGAAAGTAGCTCGATGTATTTCCACATCAAGGTGTCCGAGACCGACATCAGCTTGCCGAATATTTCGTTCGGCGCTTCGTTGATGCCAACGTAGTTGCCCAGGGACTTGGACATTTTGTTCACGCCGTCCAGACCTTCCAGCAAAGGCATCATCAACACGCACTGACGCGGCTGACCAAAATGCCCTTGCAATTCACGCCCCATGAGCAGGTTGAACTTCTGGTCGGTCCCGCCAAGCTCCAGATCAGCCTTTAGTGCTACCGAGTCATAGCCCTGGATGAGCGGATAGAGAAATTCGTGAATCGCAATCGGTTGTCCGCCGGTGTAGCGTTTATGGAAGTCGTCGCGCTCCAGCATCCGCGCAACTGTGTGCGTGGCCGCCAGCCGAATCATGTCGCCCGCATCCATCTTGCCCATCCAGGTCGAGTTGAAGGCCACCTCGGTCTTGTCCGGATCCAGTATCTTGAACACCTGCTCGGTGTAGGTTTTCGCGTTCTCCGCCACCGCTTCTTTGGTGAGCGGCGGGCGTGTGGCGTTTTTTCCTGTGGGATCACCGATCATGCCGGTGAAATCGCCAATCAGAAACAACACGTGATGCCCCATGTCCTGCAACTGGCGCAGCTTGTTGATCAGCACCGTGTGCCCCAGATGCAAATCCGGTGCCGTTGGGTCAAAACCAGCCTTGATGCGCAGGGGCTTGCCGGTTGCCAGCTTTTGTTTAAGCTCGGACTCCACCAGCAACTCATCCGCGCCACGTTTTAGTTCTTTAAGCAAATCATCCATATCCACACTCAAGATTGTTGCGGTGTTTCCGTATTTTCAAATTGCGACTCAACCACACTCTCGACGCCAGCAGGTGTTTATAGCGCAACCTGCTGTTTTAAAAGAGAATTTTAGTTTTGTTCGTTTTTTGTTAAAATTGATGCCCGATTTGATGACCCTCGGCCAGCCCGGGGGTGGAGTAGCCCATGCCACAACCAAGCACCCAACATCTGTCAGCCCAGCAAAGTCCTGGGAGTGTAACCGATAGCCCGAACATGCTAAAGCGCAAGCTGCCCTCACAGCGTCTGCTTCTCGCGGCATTGGTTCCCTTGTTTGGCGTAGTAACGGCCTATGGCATTGCACCGGATACCAACACGCGTGATATCCCCCTTCAGACAGTCGTGCAGAATCTTGCACTACCCCAAAGCACTGTCGCAGATGTCACCAACGCCACCCAGACTTTCCATCACGAAGTCAGCGTCCTGCCGGGCGAAACGCTTGGCGGCTTGTTAAACCGCCTGGACGTCAGCCCCAGCGATGCCTCGCAACTGCTTGGGCAGGATGCCGCACAGATCGGGCGTGAGCTGCGTGCCAACCAACGCATCCAGGCCAATATCAGCGAACAGGGCAAGCTGATCGAGCTAACCATGGTCGACCGGCGTGGCGAACATTTGCGTGTAGCTCGCCAGGGCGAAACATTTACGATCGAGCGCACCCAGCCCGCCCTTGAAACACGGACGGTTGTCCGTTCCGGACGCATTGAAAACTCGCTTTTTGCCGCCACCGAAGCTGCTGGCCTGCCCGACAGTGTGGCCACGAAAATAGCCGAAATCTTCGGCACACAGCTCGATTTCCGTGAAGATTTGCGCAAGGGCGACACCTTCTCCGTCGTGTATGAAATCAACTACCGCAACGGCGAACCCGTGGGCGAAGGCAAAGTGCTGGCAGCCGAGTATGTCAATGCCGGCAAGCCTTATCAGGCTGTGTTGTACCGTAATGCCACCGGCCAAGAGGCGTATTACACGCCACAAGGCGAGTCCCTGAAAAAAGGCTTCCTGCGCTCACCGCTCGAATTTTCCCGCGTCACCTCCAGCTTCAGCAACTCCCGTAAGCACCCCGTGTATGGCTTCCACCGCGCGCATACCGGTGTGGATTTTGGCGCGCCTATCGGCACACGCGTCAAAGCCGTAGGAGACGCCACCGTAAGTTTTGCGGGTCGCAAAGGCGGTTATGGCAACCTGATCATCCTGCGCCACCATAATGGTTACGAAACCTACTACGCGCACCTGAATGGCTTTGCCAACGGCCTGCGCAAAGGCAGCGCAGTTTCCCAAGGGCAGATCATCGGCTTTGTAGGGCGCACGGGTACGGCTACCGGCCCGCACCTGCACTATGAAATTCGTATCAGCGGAATTCCCCGCAACCCACTGGCCGTCAAACTACCCGGTGCCGCCCCGCTTTCGACAGCCCAGAAAGCGCGCTTCAATCAGCAAACTGCTGTACAAATGCAACGCCTGGCTCTGTTACGCGGCTCTAACCTTGCCGCACTGGATTGATCTGCAAACCACCACATGAGGCCAATCATTACATTGGCCTCATGTCCGGCACCAGTCTGGATGGCGTTGATGTCATTCTGGCCAACTTCAACAGCACCAACAATCAACCCAATCTGCTGGCGACTCATTATCTCCCGTATCCCACCTCGCTAAGGGAACGCCTGCTGGCACTGCATACCCCCCAGCCCAACGAGTTGCACCTGGCCAATCAACTGGCGATTGAACTAAGCGATATATATGCCCAAAGCGTGAACACCATGCTGGCAACAAGCGGGGTGCTCAAGAACCAGATCCGCGCCATCGGCTGTCACGGCCAAACCGTGCGTCATTGCCCCGAGGCCGGTTATACCATCCAACTGGCGAACGGCGCACGACTGGCCGAACAAACCGGAATTTGCAGCATTGTGGATTTTCGCAGCAGAGACATCGCGGCGGGCGGGCAGGGTGCGCCACTGGTACCGGCCTTTCATGCGGAAACTTTGCGCAGCAGCGACGAACACCGGGTCATCGTCAATATTGGCGGTATCGCCAATCTAACCAATTTACCCATTAGCGGCGCCATCTCTGGATTTGACTGCGGGCCGGGAAACCTGCTGATGGATGCCTGGACATTGCGCCATCTGGGTCAGCCCGTGGATAAAGAGGGTAACTGGGCCGCAAGCGGGAAATACCTCCCCGCTTTGCTGGAACAACTGCAAAGCAGTAGTTTCTTTGCCGCCCACCCGCCCAAAAGTGCAGGTCGCGAGCAATTCAATCTCCACTGGCTGGAACAACACCTGAATGGCAATGAAGCGCCACAAGACGTACAGGCAACCTTGCTGGAGCTCACCGCACGCGGTATTTCCGATGCAGCCAAACGCTGGTGCGCTGGCTATGCCGCGTTCTATGTCTGCGGCGGCGGCGTACACAACACCGCCCTGATGCGGCGACTGCAACAGATGGCCGACAAGCCAGTGCTTTCCACCGCCACGCTGGGGTTAGACCCAGACTGGCTCGAGGCAATAGCCTTTGCCTGGCTGGCGCATCGTTGCCTCAATAATCTTCCCGGCAACCTGCCTGCCGTGACCGGTGCCCGAGGTTTGCGAGTGCTGGGTGCCATTTATCCAGCATGAGGCAGCAAGATCCGGAGTACCTCTCTGAGACGAAGGCAACAAAAAAGGACTCAATCGAGTCCTTTTTTTGCAGGCTTGAGTAAGCACTCAAACCGAGAAAGACGAACCGCAACCGCAGGTTGTTGTGGCATTGGGATTCTTGATGACAAACTGCGCGCCTTCCAGGCCCTCGCTGTAATCAATCTCTGCGCCAACCAGATATTGAAAGCTCATGGAGTCGATCAGCAGCGTCACGCCGTTTTTCTGCATGGTGGTGTCGTCTTCGTTCTGCACTTCATCAAAGGTGAAGCCGTACTGAAAACCCGAACAGCCGCCGCCGGTTACAAATACGCGCAGCTTCAGGTCGGGATTGCCTTCCTCCTCAATTAGCGCCTTCACCTTGTTGGCGGCACTGTCGGTGAAGTTCAGCGGGGTTTCGGTCATGGCGTTCATGGTGCGACTCCTGGGTTAATTAGCGTTCCATTATCCGCAAAGCACGGCTTCAGTCAAGCAAAGACCTTGTTTTAACAAGGGAAGCTTCCACAAGCAAAAAACTTATCAAGGCAGCAGGCCAATATCGTCAATCGCCGTTGTTTCTGCAAACCCGAACATCAGGTTCATGTTTTGTACCGCCTGGCCTGCCGCGCCCTTGACCAGATTGTCGATCACCGACAGCACCACCACGACATCGCTGTTTTGCGGTTTATGAATAGCAATACGGCAAACATTTGCCCCACGCACCGAGCGTGTTTCGGGGTGGCTCCCGGCAGGCAGCACGTCCACAAACGGTTCGTTGGCATAACGCAGCTCATACAAGGCCTGCAAATCGGCATCTTTGGTCAATTTTGCATACAGCGTAGCGTGGATGCCACGAATCAACGGGGTGAGATGCGGCACGAAAGTCAGGCCGACAGTATGCCCGGCAGCTAATGACAAACCCTGTCGAATCTCCGGCAGATGACGATGACCTGCCACGGCATAAGCCTTGAAATTGTCCGCCGCCTCGGCAAACAGGATATGCGTCTCCGCCTTGCGCCCTGCCCCCGACACACCCGATTTGCAGTCCGCCACCAGATGCGTGGTATCCACCAGCGCATTTTCGATCAGCGGCAGAAAACCCAGTTGGGTTGCCGTCGGGTAGCACCCCGGGTTGGCGATCAGGCGAGCCGTCCTGATCGCTTCACGATTAACTTCCGGCAAGCCGTACACCGCTTCCGCAATCAAATCCGCACAGGCATGATCCATTTTGTACCAGGCTTCCCATTCCTTGACATCCTTGATGCGGAAGTCCGCCGCCAGATCAATCACCCTGACGCCCGCATCGAGCAGGGCGCGGGTCTGCTGCATGGCCACGCCATTAGGCGTGGCAAAGAACACCACATCGCACTTTTCCAGTCCGGCTTCTTCCGGCGTACTAAACGCCAGGCCAACGTGGCCACGCAAATTCGGAAACATCTCCGCGACTTTCATCCCCGCTTCCTTGCGCGAGGTGATCGCCGTCAACTCCACTTCGGGATGGCGCGCCAGCAAGCGCAACAACTCGACACCTGTGTAACCGGTACCGCCAACAATACCAACCTTGATCATATGCATCGCCTCTTATTTCTCTCTCCCCCTTGAGGGGGGAGGGCTGGGATGGGGGTGAGATTTGTGCCACAACCGGCATTCACCCTCCCCCTAGACCCCTCCCCTCAATGGAGGGGGAACTCAAAATCAAATTATGGCAAGAAACCCATTTCTCTGGGCACAAAAAAGCCACCCGAAGGTGGCTTTTTCATCAAGACAGCGCCACCCGAAGGTAGCTTTTCTTGACCAAGGCAGATTAACGCTTGGAGAACTGCTTGCGGCGGCGTGCTTTGCGCAGGCCAACCTTTTTACGTTCCACTTCACGTGCATCACGGGTCACCAGACCGGCAGCCTTGAGCGTAGGCTTGAGCGCGGCATCCAGATCAATCAGCGCACGGGTAATGCCGTGACGCACAGCACCCGCCTGACCAGACTCACCGCCGCCAGAGACGTTTACCATGATGTCAAAACGGTTCAGGTTGTCAGTCAGCACCAGCGGCTGACGCACAATCATGCGACCGGTTTCACGGGAGAAGAAGGTGTCAACGGGCTTGCCGTTCACCACGATGTTGCCGGAACCGGCTTTAATGAACACACGCGCCACGGATTCCTTGCGGCGACCGGTGCCATAGTTATAGCTATTGCTGTAATTGGTAGCCATCTCAATTAACCCTTGATTTCGAGCGTTTGCGGTTGCTGGGCGGTATGGGGATGTTCTGCACCCGCATACACTTTCATTTTCTTGATCATGGCATAGCCAAGCGGGCCTTTGGGCAGCATGCCCTTGACGGCTTTTTCCAGCGCACGACCGGGGAAGCGCGCCTGCATTTTGCCAAATGTGGTTTCGTAAATACCGCCCGGATAACCGGAGTGACGGTAATACTTCTTGTCCGTTTCCTTGTTGCCGGTCACGCGGATTTTGTCGGCGTTGACCACCACAATGTAGTCACCCGTATCCACATGAGGCGTGTAAATTGCCTTGTGCTTGCCACGCAAACGAAGCGCAATCGCTGCCGCCAGACGACCCAGCACCATATCGGCGCCATCCACCACGAACCAGTCGCGTTTTACTTCATGCGATTTTGCGGAGAAGGTTTTCATAACCCTGTTTCCTATCTACTTAGATCCCGGGCAGCCACAAGCCGCAACCGGATACTAGCCAATGCGCCGCCGACGCAAGCGTGCAGCACTCGAAAGGGCGGCATTTTACGGGGCAAAGCATTCCCGTGTCAATGCCAGGCAACAACTAAACCGCGACCCCCGCACTGTGCGGTATGATTCCGGGCATCAGCCCCCCCGAACAACCAGACCGGAGACCCCATGAAAGCCCGTATCAAATGGATAGAAGGCGTGAGTTTTGCCGGCCAGAGCGAATCCGGCCACACCGTCGTCATGGACGGCCCGCCCGAGTCCGGCGGCAAAAACCTGGGCGTGCGCCCGATGGAAATGCTGCTGCTGGGCATGGGCGGCTGCTCGGCCTTTGACGTCGTTCACATCCTGCGCAAAAGCCGCCAGCCAGTGACCGACTGCGTGGCCGAACTGGAAGCCACCCGCGCTGACAGCGACCCGAAAGTATTCACCAAAATCCACATGCACTTTATCGTCACCGGCAAGGGACTGGACGCCAAGCGCGTAGAACAGGCTATCAAACTGTCTGCGGAGAAATACTGCTCGGCCAGCATCATGCTCGGCAAAGTGGCCGAAGTGACGCATGACTTTGAAGTCCAGGAAGGTTAATTCACTCAATCCTGGCGGTTAAAGGCGAACCGCCGCCCAACACCCCAAACAAACGGTCGATATTTGGGTGCTTGCCCGGGTTCAGCCGAGCATCGTCCGCATGTTCGGCGTATATCTCCAAGCCCTCCTGCGCTGCGGCGGCATTGATTGCGCCGTGCTTCTGCGCGAGGCAGGCATATACGCGAAACGAACCTGCCGTGCCCGGCGCATTCGCTATAACCGCAACTTCCACACCCGCTGCATCCAGCAACACCAACTTGCTGCCTTGCGCTATGGGCAGGGTTTCCAGATTATCCTTGAACATATCAAATCCGGCTTGCAATACGCTTCATCACTAGCGACATGCCGCGCATGGCAAGTTTCACTGGCATGGGCAATTCGACCCCGCCGTGCTGCACAGCGGTTTCAGCGTGGCGCATTTCATCCGCCTTCATTTGCTCGACGATCGTCCGGCTTTTGGCGTCGTGCGCGGGTAGTTGTTGCAGATGTTCGTCCAGATGCGCCTCGACCTGACGCTCGGTTTCTGCCAGAAAACCCAGATTCCACTTATCGCCCAGCGCGCCCGCAAACGCGCCCAGCGCAAACGAGCCGCCATACCACAGCGGGTTAAGCAAGCTCTTGCGGCCTCCCAGTTCATTGAGCCGGTCTTCGCACCAAGCTAGATGATCCGTTTCTTCACGCGCCGCCTCTTCGAGCGCCGCACGCGCTTGGGGGTTACGTGCTGTCAGCGCCTGCCCCTGATATAGCGCCTGCGCGCACACCTCGCCAACGTGGTT
>CAYTZP010000053.1:0-8508 GCA_964442685.1 uncultured Thiobacillus sp. | reverse complement strand
ATTATGGTGCTTGCCATGCACGCCGGCTTTGCCTTTCTTGAGCTGGGCACTGTCCGCCGCAAAAACCAGGTGAATGCGCTGGTGAAAATTCTCACTGATTTTGGAATTTCCACCATTGCTTATTTCTTCATCGGCTACAGCATTGCCTATGGCGTGGATTTTTATGCCGGTGCAAACGAATTGGCCATGAAAAACGGCTATGACCTGGTCAAGTTCTTTTTTCTGCTGACTTTCGCGGCGGCGATCCCGGCGATTGTTTCCGGCGGCATTGCCGAGCGTGCCAAATTCAATCCGCAGTTGGCCGCCACTTTTGCGCTGGTGGGCTTGGTTTACCCGTTTTTTGAGGGCATGGTGTGGAATGGTAACTACGGTTTCCAGGGATGGCTCGAATCGAGTTTCGGCGCCAAGCTGCATGATTTCGCTGGCTCTATCGTGGTGCATGCGGTGGGCGGCTGGATCGGGCTGGCGGCGGTAATCCTGCTGGGCGCACGCCAGGGGCGCTATCGCAAGGACGGCGGCATGGCGGCACATCCGCCGTCCAGCATTCCGTTTCTGGCGCTGGGGGCGTGGATTCTGACTGTGGGCTGGTTTGGTCAACGTCATGTCGGCACAGCTGATTGAGGCGGTATCCGGCCTGGTGGCGGTCAATTCGCTGATGGCTATGGTCGGCGGCACGCTGGCTGCGCTGGTGATCGGCAAGAACGATCCCGGCTTTATTCATAACGGCTCCCTGGCCGGGCTGGTGGCGGTGTGCGCGGGCTCCGACCTGATGCACCCTTTGGGTGCGCTGGCCACTGGTGCGGTGGCGGGCGGCCTGTTCGTAATCATGTTCACCATTACGCAAAACAAATGGAAGATTGACGATGTGCTCGGGGTCTGGCCGCTACATGGTCTGTGCGGCGCCTGGGGCGGCATTGCAGCGGGTATCTTCGGCTTGCAGGCGCTTGGCGGAATTGGCGGCGTGACGTTCATGGCGCAACTTGTAGGCACGCTGACAGGCGTTGTCATCGCGCTGATTGGCGGCTTTGTTGTGTACGGATTATTGAAGGTCAGTATCGGCATCCGCCTGGATCAGGAAGATGAATTCCGGGGTGCTGATCTTTCCATTCACAAGATTTCTTCCACGGCAGAGCGCGAAACCAACTGGTAAGCCGGTTTTCCTCCCAAAAAAAGCGGCCTGCCCAGGCCAAGCGGTTCACCTGGAGCCGCTTTTTTTCTGCCCGAAGAATGGGGCGGATAGGTAAAATCTTGCCATGCCAGATTCTGCTTTGACCCCGCCCGGTTTTATCCATCTCCGCCAGCACACGGAATATTCCATTACCGATGGATTGGTTCGCGTGGAAGAGGCGGTGGGCAAGGCCACCGAACTCGGTATGCCGGCGTTGGGATTCACCGACCTGTCCAATGTGTTTGGCTGGGTCAAGATGTATCGCGCTGCGCGCGGCAAAGGCGTCAAGCCGGTTTTTGGCTGCGATGTCTGGGTCAGCAACGAGGCTGATCGTAATCGTCCTGGTCGAGCCTTGTTGCTGGTGCAACACCGCGAAGGCTACCGGACATTATGCGAGTTGCTGACGCGCGCCTACCGCGACAATCTTTACCGGGGCAGGGCAGAGCTTGACCCGGCCTGGTTTCTGGAAGGCACCGAGGGTTTGCTGGCGCTCTCAGGAGGAATGCAATCCAGCGTGGTGCAAGCCTTGCAGGCGGGTAATATCGCGGCGGCACGCAAGCAGGCGGAGTTCTGGAACAAGGCGTTTCCTGGCCGCTATTACCTGGAACTGCAACGCTACGGCCAGCCCGAGGCTGAATCTGTGATCGACGGCCTGCTGGAAATTGGCGCAGCGTTGAATATTCCCTCAGTTGCCACTCATCCCATCCAGTTCTTGAACGCAGAAGACTTCAAGGCGCACGAGGCGCGGGTGTGCATTTCCGAAGGTTATTTGCTGGCCGATCAGCGCCGTCCCAGGCACTTTACCGAACAGCAGTATTTCAAGTCACCGCAGGAAATGGCGGAGCTGTTTGCCGACTTGCCCGAGGCGCTGGAAAACAGCGTGGAAATCGCCAAGCGCTGCAATCTCACGCTGGAACTGGGCAAAAGCAAGCTGCCGCAGTTTCCCACGCCCAACAACGAAAGTCTGGATGAGTACATTCGTATTCGTGCTGAGCAGGGCCTGGCCGAACGCATGGCGCATTTGTACCCGGATGAAACCGCGCGCGCGGTGAAATATCCGGAATACCAGAAGCGTCTGGACTTTGAACTGGGCACGATTGTGCAGATGGGCTTTCCCGGCTATTTCCTCATCGTCGCCGACTTCATCAACTGGGGCAAACACAATGGGGTTCCTGTCGGTCCGGGGCGCGGCTCCGGCGCGGGGTCGCTGGTGGCCTACAGCCTGGGCATTACCGACCTTGACCCGCTGGCCTACGACCTGCTGTTCGAGCGTTTCCTCAATCCGGAGCGGGTGTCGATGCCTGACTTCGATATCGACTTTTGCCAGGACAACCGCGAACGCGTGATCCAGTACGTCAAGGACAAGTACGGTCACGATGCGGTGTCGCAGATTGCCACCTTTGGCACGCTGGGCTCCAAGTCGGTGATTCGGGACGTTGGGCGTGTGCTCGACATGCCTTACAACTACTGCGACAAGCTCTCCAAACTGGTGCCGATCGAGGGCGTCAAGCCGGTATCGCTGGCCAAGGCGCTGGAAATGGAGCCGCAACTCAAGGAGCGCTACGACGAAGAGGAAGAAGTGCAGGAGTTGTTCGCTCTGGCGACCAAACTTGAAGACATGACGCGCAACATCGGCATGCACGCCGGTGGGGTGCTGATTGCACCAGGCAAGCTGACCGACTTTTGCCCGCTCTACCGTCAGGAAGGCTCCGAAAGCTATGTATCGCAATTTGACAAGGATGATGTTGAAGCCATCGGCCTGGTCAAGTTTGACTTTCTGGGTTTGCGCACGCTGACAATACTGGACGAAGCCGTGCGTTTTGTGCGGCGGTATGAAGACAGAAAAGACTTCCGGCTGGAAGACCTGACGCTGGATGATCCCGCCGTTTACAAACTGTTTGCCGACGGCAACACAACGGCGGTGTTCCAGTCCGAATCACGCTCGGCCAAGGATCTGGAGAAAAAGCTCAAGGGCGACACCTTTGAAGACATCATCGCGCTGATGGCCTTGAACCGCCCGGGACCCTTGGGCTCCGGCATGGTGGACGACTTCATCGTGCGCAAGAACGAGCAGCGCAAGACCGGGCGCGGCAAGGCCGAGTGGTATTTCCATCCTGATCTGGAAGACACGCTCAAATCTACTTACGGCATCATCGTTTACCAGGAACAGGTGATGCTGGTGGCGCAGATTCTGGCGGGCTACACGCTGGGCGGCGCGGACATGCTGCGCCGCGCCATGGGCAAGAAAAAGCCCGAGGAAATGGCCAAGCAGCGCGAGATTTTCCTGTCTGGCGCAAAAGGTCGCGGTGTGGACGATGCTTTGGCCGGGCGACTGTTTGACCTGATGGAAAAATTTGCCGAATACGGTTTCAACAAATCGCACTCGGCGGCTTATGCGCTGATTGCGTATCACACCGCCTGGCTCAAGGCGTACTACCCGGCGGAATTCATGGCCGCCACCCTGTCATCGGAAATGTCCGATACCGACAAGGTGCGGATTTTCTATGAGGATGCCAAAGCCAACGGCATCGAAATTCTGCCGCCGGATATCAATCATTCGCTATACCGATTTGAGCCAACTGCCGACAAGCAGATGCGCTACGGCCTTGGCGCGATCAAGGGCACGGGCGAGGCAGCCATCAACGCCATTGTCGCGGCGCGCGAAAAAGAGGGCGCGTTTACCGGCCTGTTCGACCTGTGCAAGCGCGTGGACAAGCGCTATCTCAACCGCCGCGTGCTGGAAGCCCTGATCAAATCCGGTTCGTTTGACAGCATCAATCCGCATCGCGCCAGCCTCATGGCCAGCATCTCCGCCGCCATGGAAACAGCCGACCGCGCGACCAATAGCGGCGGGCAGGGCGGGCTGTTTGGCGAACCCGTTGCCGAAGCCGGCGAAATGCTGGTGGAAGCGCAACCGTGGCGGGAAAAGGAAAAACTGCTCCAGGAAAAATCCGTGCTGGGTTTTTACCTCAGCGGTCATCCCTATACGGAGTACGCGGACGAACTCAGACGCTTTGTCAAAAAACCGCTGGCCGAGTTACAGGACTCTTTTGAGCCGCAAATCATGGCCGGCGTGATTGTTTCCGTGCGCGTGCAAATGAGCAAGCGCGGCAAAATGGTCATTCTGGTGCTGGACGATGCCACGGCGGCGCTGGAAATGGTGATTTACCCTGAAGTCTATGAAGCCAACCGCGAGTGGATCAAGGAGGATGAATTGCTGGTGGTGGAAGGCAAAGTCAGAAACGACAGCTATACCGGCAACTTGCGTGTGAATGTTTCTGGCGTGATGAATATGGCACAGGCACGCAGTCGCTTTGCCAGGTGCCTGCATTTATCTTGCAATGGTCAGTCTGAAAGCACAAAACTCAAGGAAATCATCAGCCTCTATCGCAGCGAAGGGCAGGGATGCCCGGTTTCCATCAGTTATCACAATGCCCGTGCGGCCTGTGAAATCAGCCTTGGCGATGCATGGCATGTTCAATTGCATGACCATCTTATCGAAAAATTGAGCGACTGGCTCAAACCACAGGGTGTTCGGGTTATTTACTGAGATATTTCAATAACCCATATCGATATTATTATTGTTGTAACCAAGCAACAAATAGCTCTATTTCTGTTGTGCCAATGAAACAGGGCTTGCGTTATAAATGATAATATTAGATAATTCTAATAACACGAAGCGCCACCACGGCGCGTTGTGTTGTCTCCTCCATCCTCCTCCTTTGGTGGATTTTTGCCCGGCACACTTTGCCGGGCATTTTTTTGCCAGCGCGGCGAGTAGAGGTGATGTGGGAAGCATGCAGGAAAAGTCAGGCGCGCTTCTCAAAACCGTCGTATGACTCAGCGTCTTCAACCGAAAGGCGCTCGACTTGATCCACCCGTGCAAGCGGTGGCCCTTTGTGAGCCCAGACAAGCAGCGCATCAATCCGTTCGGTCGAGCCACATACCACGGCTTCTACCCGGCCATCCGCCAGATTTCTCACCCAGCCGGTAACGCCCAGATCATCCGCCCGGCGTTTCATGGATTCGCGAAACCACACGCCCTGCACCCGGCCAGAAATCAGCAGGCGCAGGCAGGGCATGGCTTATTTCACTTTCATGCCGGGCGTGGCACCGGAGTCGGGGGAGAGGATGAACAGACCGGGGACTTCGCCACTGGTGTCGCTGGCGGCCAGCACCATGCCTTCGCTCATGCCGAACTTCATCTTGCGCGGCGCAAGGTTGGCCACCATCACGGTCAAACGACCAACCAGTTTTTCCGGGGCGTAGGCCGACTTGATGCCGGCGAAGACCTGACGGGTGCCAAGCGGACCGACATCCAGCGTGAGCCTGAGCAGCTTGTCCGCGCCCTCGACATGCTCGGCGTTGGCAATGCGGGCAATGCGCAGGTCGATCTTGCCGAATTCGTCGATCGAGATTGTATTACCCTCTCCCTCGGGGAGAGAGGCCAGGGGTGAGGGCGCGGTTTTGTTGTCGGTCATGTTCTTGCTCGTTGCATGTTGTTGGGCTTCCGCGTGGCGTGCCTGCGAATGTTCCCCTCTTCCAGCGGGAGAGGGGGTAGGGGTGAGGGAGGATTGTGTGCCATCCAGGGATTGTTTATTCGCCTCGACCAGTGCCTCGATCTGCTTCATTTCTACGCGGGTCATGAGGTGGCTGTATGTCTGAATCGCGTGGCCTGCGGGCAGCAGGCGGGCGCTGTCGGCCCAAGTCATGGCGGGGATATTCAGGAAGGTTTCTACAGCTTCCGTCACTTTTGGCAGCACCGGTTTCAGATACAGCGCCAGCAGGCGGAACAGGTTGAGCGCCACGGTGCAGGCTTCATGCAGGCGGGCTTCCTGGCCATCCTGTTTCGCTATTTCCCAGGGCTTTTCGTCGTTGACGTACTGGTTGGCAATGTCAGCCAGTGCCATGATCTCGCGCACGGCCTTGCTGTATTCGCGTCCGTCGAAATACGCGGCAATTTCACTGGCTTTGTCCTGCAAGGCCTGGATGGCCGCATTGGCCGGGCAGGCGGCCAGCTTGCCATCGAATCGCTTGGTGATGAACCCGGCAGAGCGCGAAGCGATGTTGACGAACTTGCCAACCAGATCGGAATTCACGCGTGCGGCAAAATCCTCCAGATTGAGGTCGATGTCGCTCATGTCGTCGCCCAGCTTGGCGGCAAAGTAGTAACGCAGCCACTCGGGATTGAGACCGGTATCGAGATAGCTTTGCGCGGTGATGAAGGTGCCGCGCGACTTGCTCATCTTCTGGCCGTTCACGGTCAAAAAACCGTGGGCAAAGACTTTGGTCGGCGTGCGATAACCGGCGGCTTCCAGCATGGCGGGCCAGAACAGTGCGTGGAAGTACAGAATGTCCTTGCCGATGAAATGATAAAGCTCGGTATCTGAACCAGACTTCCACCAGGCGTCGAAGTCGATATTGTGATCGGCGCAGTATTTCCTGAAGCTGGCCATGTAGCCCACCGGTGCGTCCAGCCACACGTAGAAGTACTTGCCCGGCGCATCGGGAATCTCGAAGCCGAAATAGGGTGCGTCGCGTGAAATATCCCAGTCGGCAAGGCCGGCAGCAAACCATTCCGCCATCTTGTTGGCGGATTCGCTTTGCAGCGTGCCGGATTGTGTCCACTGCTTGAGGAAGTCTTCTTTCTTGCCCAGTTTGAAAAAGTAATGATCCGAAGTCTTGCGAACCGGCGCTGCGCCGGAAACCACAGAATACGGATCCTTTAGGTCGGTGGGGGAGTAGGTCGCGCCGCAGCTTTCGCAGTTGTCGCCATATTGATCCGTCGCACCGCACTTGGGGCAAGTGCCCTTGATGAAGCGGTCCGGCAGGAACATTTCCTTCACCGGGTCGAAATACTGCTCGATGGCACGCACCTCGATCAATCCGGCGTCACGCAACTTTTTATAGATGCCGCCCGCCAGTTCGCGGTTTTCTTCCGAGTGCGTGGAGTAGTAATTGTCGAAGCCAATGTTGAAGCCGTCGAAATCGCGCTTGTGGTTGTGCCACACACGGTCAATCAATTGTTCCGGTGTAATACCTTCCTTGTCCGCGCGCAGCATGATGGCCGTGCCGTGCGTGTCGTCCGCGCAGACATAGTGCGCTTCGTGCCCCTGCATTTTTTGGAAGCGCACCCAGATGTCTGTCTGGATGTACTCGACCAGATGGCCAAGGTGAATATCGCCATTGGCGTAGGGCAGGGCGGAGGTGACGAGAAGCTTGCGCGGCATGGCGTGTGTTGGATACTTGAAAACCGCTATTTTACTTGCAGGAAAGGCCAAAAGCACTTTTAGCCCGTTGTTTGCCTGCGCAGAGTCGCGCTTGACGTTTAACGTTAATCGTTATAGATTGAAGCATGATCAAGAGCTTTCGCTGTCCCGATACACAAGCCTTGTTTGTATCGGGTAAAAACCGGCGCTTTCCCGGCATCGCCAATATCGCAACGCGCAAACTGGCGCAACTGGACGCGGCGGAAACGCTGGAATTCTTGAAGTCGCCACCAGGCAACCGGCTGGAAGCCTTGAAGGGCAACCGTGCCGGCCAATACAGCATCAGAATCAATGACCAGTTTCGGCTTTGTTTCAAGTGGCATGACGGCGGCGCAGTAGATGTGGAGATTGTGGATTACCACTGATCACAGTGGCAGATAGTCGATGGAGGTAAAACATGCTTAAGAGCGGTATGCGTCCGGTACACCCAGGCGAGATTCTTAGAGAAGATTACTTGATTCCCCTGGGCTTGAGCGCCAACGCACTCGCCAAGGAACTGAACGTGCCCACGCCGCGTATCAACGACATCGTACGCGAACGGCGCGGCGTGTCCGCCGATACCGCCATGCGCCTGGCGCGCTATTTTGGCGGGGATGCGCGATCCTGGTTGAACTTGCAGGCGGCTTACGACTTGCGCGTGGCAGAAATCGAAAACGCCAAGCGCATTGAAAAGGAAGTCATGCCGAAGGCGGCATGACTATTTGGGTGGCAGGCCAGTTACGAAATCCAGACTGAGCCTGGCCCAGTCAGCCAGATCCTCGTCGGATTCAAAACCCTCTGGCGCGACACAGACAAAGCCCTTGAGCGGCTTGCCGGTGAAATCCATTTTGCGGGAGTGGGGGCGTTTCAGCGCGGCGTCGTATTGACCCGACCCACCCGCGCCATCAACATGTCGTTCACCACGCCGCAGCACATGTTGCCCGACACCATGAAGGCAATGCCGCCGAACATTTTCTTTTCAGTCACATCCTTGCGAGTGGACGGCTTCAGGCTCATGTGTCATTGAACAAGGCTGGTATTGTCGCGGATTTTTAGAACTGTCCGGTTTTGTAGTTTTTGAATTGTCCGCTT
>CAYTZP010000052.1:0-8904 GCA_964442685.1 uncultured Thiobacillus sp. | reverse complement strand
ACGCAAACTAATCAAGCTTGCCAGTGCAAACAAACAGGGGCGCGAAAGCGCCCCTTAGTCTGTTGACCAACACCCTACCCAACCCGCTGCTGTATTTCTCCAATCAGCCCCGCCACCGCATCCTCGATCATGTCGAGGTTGTCTTCAAAGCCTTGCGCGCCACCATAGTAAGGATCGGGCACTTCCTGGTTGCGGTAGCGTTCGCTGAACGACAGCAGCAGGCGGACTTTTCCATGTTTGTCTGCCGGCGCCTGGTGTTTGAGCAAACGCAGGTTATCGCCATCCATGGCCAGGATGTAATCGAACCTGTCGAAATCGGCATCGGCGACCTGGCGCCCGCGCAGGTCGGAAATATCCACGCCGCGTTTTTTGATGGCGCCTTGCGCACGCGTATCCGGCGGTGCGCCGACGTGGTAGCTGTGGGTGCCTGCGGAGTCGTGCTGGATTTTGTCCTGCAAGCCCGCCTTGGCAATTTCACGGCGGAAAATGCCTTCTGCCATGGGCGAGCGGCAGATGTTGCCCATGCATACAAACAGAACTTGAATGGTTTTCATGTTTTTTACAGTGATATATCGATTGCTTTGATGAATTGCTCGGCAGTAATGATGGGGCAGGCAAGTTGGCCGTTCAGACTCAGCAAGTCCTGATCGCCGGTAACAAGGTATTTTGCCTTGCCTGCGAGGGCAAGTTGCAGAAAAGGCAGGTCGAACGGATCGCGGCAAACTGGTGTTGCAGGCAAGCTGGCGGGCATCCGCACGGTTGTGCAATAGGGCAGATAGTCCGCCAGCAATTCTTGTTGATCCGCCGCAGAAAGTTTGAATTTAGGATACGCCAGTACACGCAGGAACTCTGAGGCCGTCGCGCTCGATATCAATGGCTGGCAGTGCGCATCTTGCCATGCGTGGCGTAATGGCGTGAGCCGCCCTTGTGCAAATACCAAAGCCGACAGCACCAGATTGGTGTCAATCACAACACGGGGTGGTCGCGTGAGGCGAGTCACTTCTTGTGCGGGCTTTTGACTGGGGAAGGTTTCCGCGCCCATGTAACAGCATCGGCAATGTCCTGCTCGCTCAAATCCAGGTCTGCGAGTTTTGCGCGTACCGCATCGCCACGCTGGATACGCACCGGGGTTAGCACAATCTGTCCATTGCGGGCTTCCACCTCAAAATATTCGGCCGAACCAACAACATTGGTCACAGCCTTAGGCAGGGTAAGCTGATTTTTCGAGGTCATTTTGGCAAGCATGGCGGCACCTACAACAGTAAGGATTCCTTACTTTAGGATTTTTTTCTGGAATAATCAAGCAACAACACGTCTCCCTATTGCCGTGTCTGATTGTCCTGTTCGACGCCGAACAGCACCTGTTTCAGTTCCTTGAGTTTGTCGCGCAGTTCGGCGGCCTTTTCAAATTCCAGATTCTTGGCCGCCTCGTGCATGTCTTTTTCCACGCGCTTGATTTCGCGGTTGAGGTCTTTCTCGCTCATCACATGGTAATGCGCCAGGGTTTGCGCGGCCTTGAGCTCCAGGCGCGCGGATTCCAGATCGACCACGCCGTCGATGATGTCCTTGATTTTCTTTTCCACGCCCTTGGGGGTAATGCCGTGTTCGGCGTTGAAGGCGAGCTGCTTGTTGCGGCGGCGTTCGGTTTCGTCGATGGCGCGTCGCATGGAATCGGTGATTTTGTCGGCATACAGAATCGCCGTGCCGTTGATATGACGGGCGGCGCGGCCTATGGTCTGGATGAGCGAGCGGGTGGAACGCAGAAAGCCTTCCTTGTCGGCGTCCAGTATGGCCACCAGCGAGACTTCGGGGATATCCAGGCCCTCGCGCAGCAGGTTGATGCCGACCAGCACATCGAACACGCCCAGCCGCAAATCACGAATGATTTCCACGCGCTCAACCGTGTCGATATCCGAATGCAGATAGCGCACCTTGACGCCATGCTCGTTCAGATAATCGGTGAGGTCTTCGGCCATACGCTTGGTCAGCGTGGTAACCAATACCCTTTCACCAATGGCAATGCGTTTTCTGGCTTCGGACAGCAGATCATCCACCTGGGTGGTCACCGGGCGTATGTCGATGACAGGATCGACCAGGCCGGTAGGACGCACGACCTGCTCCACCACCTGGCCTTGATGCTTTTCCTCGTAATCGGCGGGCGTGGCGGAAACAAACACGGTTTGCGGCATCAGCGCCTCAAACTCTTCAAACTTGAGCGGTCGGTTATCCATGGCCGACGGCAATCTGAAGCCGTATTCGACCAGATTCTCTTTTCTGGCACGGTCGCCCTTGTACATGCCGCCTACCTGGGTAATGGCCACATGCGATTCGTCGATGAACATCAGCGAGTGCGGCGGCAGGTAATCGATCAGCGTGGGCGGCGGCTCGCCCGCCTTGCGCCCTGATAAATGCCGCGAGTAGTTTTCAATGCCCTTGCAAAAGCCCATTTCGTTGAGCATTTCCAGATCAAACCGGGTGCGCTGCTCCAGCCGCTGCGCTTCAACTAATTTATGGTTGGCGTAGTAATACTCCAGCCGGTCTTTCAGTTCGAGTTTGATTTTCTCGATGGCCTTGAGCGTGGTGGCGCGCGGCGTGACGTAATGGCTGGACGGATACACCGTGTAGCGCGAAGGCTTGGAAAGAATCTGCCCGGTGAGCGGATCGAACAGTTGCAGGGTTTCCACTTCGTCGTCAAACAGGCCGATGCGTAGCGCGGCTTCGGCGTTTTCTGCGGGAAATACGTCAATCACATCGCCGCGCACGCGGAATGTGCCGCGACTGAAATCCATTTCATTGCGCTCGTATTGCATGGCGGCAAGACGTTGCAGTGCTTCGCGCTGGCCGAGCTTTTCGCCCACGCGCAGGTGCAGGATCATGCTGTGGTAATCCACCGGATCGCCAATACCGTAAATGCACGACACCGTGGCCACAATCACCACATCGCGCCGTTCCATCAACGACTTGGTGGCCGACAGCCGCATCTGTTCAATGTGTTCGTTAATGCTGGAGTCTTTTTCGATAAACAGGTCACGCGAAGGCACATAGGCTTCGGGCTGGTAGTAGTCGTAATAGGAAACGAAATATTCGATGGCGTTCTCGGGGAAGAACTCGCGCATTTCCGCATACAACTGCGCTGCCAGGGTTTTGTTGGGCGCCAGTATCAGCGTAGGTCGGCCAATCCGGGCAATAACGTTGGCCATGGTGTAGGTCTTGCCAGAGCCGGTCACGCCCAGCAGGGTTTGATATGACAAGCCGTCTTCCAGCCCTTCGGTCAGCTTGCGGATTGCCTCGGGCTGATCACCAGCCGGTTCAAACGGTTGGTGAAGGCGAAACGGGCTATTGGGGAAGGTAGCAATCACGAGTTACAATTCGGTGAAATTACGCAAGAAATTCACGTAAAAACAAGCATTTTACGCTTTAACTTCTACCCAAACCATGAACCCCTTGCTCTCCAAACGCGTCCAGTCCATCAAACCCTCCCCCACTCTGGCCGTGACCGCACGCGCCGCCGCGCTCAAGGCAGAGGGCAAGGACATTATCGGCCTGGGTGCAGGCGAACCCGATTTCGACACGCCGGAACATATCAAACAGGCGGGTCTGGATGCGATCAAAAATGGTTTCACCAAATACACCCAGGTGGACGGCACGCCGGGTTTGAAGAAAGCCATCATCGCCAAGTTTCAGCGCGACAACGGCCTGAGCTACACGCCCAGGCAAGTTCTCGTTTCCTGCGGCGGCAAGCAGAGCTTCTACAATCTGGCGCAGGCGGTATTGAACAGCGGCGACGAAGTCATCATCCCCGCGCCCTACTGGGTGTCCTACCCGGACATGGTGCTGCTGGCCGATGCCAAACCGGTGATTGTGTACGCCGGTATCGAACAGGGCTTCAAGATCACCCCGGCACAACTCGAAGCGACGATTACCCCCAACACCAAGCTGTTTGTCATCAACAGCCCCAGCAACCCCACCGGTGCGGTTTATACCAAGGACGAACTGGCGGCGCTGGGCGAAGTATTGCGCAAACATCCCAGAGTATTGATTGCCACCGACGACATGTACGAGCACATCCGCCTGAACGATGCGCCTTTCGTCAACATCCTCAACGCCTGCCCCGACTTGTACGACCGCACGCTCGTGCTCAACGGCGTATCCAAGGCCTATTCCATGACCGGCTGGCGCATCGGCTATGCCGCCGGACCGCTGGACATCATCCAGGCCATGACCAACATCCAGTCGCAATCCACCTCCAACCCCACTTCCATCTCGCAAGTGGCGGCGGAAGCGGCGCTAAATGGCGATCAGGGCTGCATGGCGCCCATGCTGGCGGCATTCAAGCAGCGTCATCGCCTGGTGGTGGATGGCCTGAATGCCATCCCCGGACTGAAATGCCTGGACGCGGGCGGCGCGTTCTATGCCTTCCCCGATGCGCGCGAAGCGGCAGCCAACATGAAAGCCAAGGGCAAAATCAGCGAAGCCACCGACCTCGCCCTGTCCGAATACCTGCTGCTGCAAGCCGGTGTGGCCGTGGTGCCAGGCTCCGCTTTTGGCGCCGACGGCTACATCCGCCTGTCATTCGCCACTTCCAACGCCAACCTGGAAAACGCCCTGGCGAGAATGGCGCAGGCGTTGGCCTGATTCCGCCCCAACGCATCGCGTTTCAAGCAGGCATTGCGTTGCAAGTCATCACGTTCCAATTACACCGCCGTCATCGCGGGTAATCACCACAACCGACGAGCGAGGCCGTACAGCCGCCTGACCGCTTAAGGATGTTGCACCGTTATTGCCGTTATCCGGCCAGGACGAGTGCTGGGTATAACGCTCTTCCCAATCTTCGCCCGGGTGTTGAATGCCCACAAACATGGTTTTTCCATCCGGCGTAGTCACCAGCCCCGTCACTTCGGCATAAGGCGGCGCGGTAAGAAAACGACGGGTCTCGCCGGTCTGCGGATCTGCACAAAGCATGGCGTTGCCGCCGATATTCGCCCACCTTCCCCTGGCATCGCCTCTTTGATCCGTCTGAATCCACAGGCGGCCATCCTTGTCAAACCAGAGCCCATCCGGCGCGCCATAGAGATCGCCTTTGATATTGCCCTGGTAATCATCGTGCCCGACTGGCGAATAAACGCTGTCCAGCGTTTTGTCGATACCGGGATCGCCGCATCGAACGAAAATATCCCATCGGAAAGTCGTTGAAGTCACGTTCTCCCCGTCATCCGTCCAGCGCAGAATATGCCCATAATGATTATTCGGGCGCGGGTTGGCGGCATCAACCGGCGGCCTTGCAGCGCCTGCCTGGGTTGACCCGTCAACTTGATTGCGCGTTGCCTTCGCATCGCCGCGTCGGCTGTTGTTGGTCAGGCTGACATAGCACTGCGGGCGCTCTGGATGCACTGCAATCCACTCCGGCCGATCCATCATCGTTGCGCCAGCACGATCCGCCGCCTGGCGGCACTTGATGAGCACCTCGCCCTGATCGGCAAAACCGTTCTCCGGCGTCAGCCCGTTGCGGCCATGCACCAACGGCAGCCAGACGCCCTTTCCATCTGCATCAAATCTGGCAACGTACAAAGTGCCGCTATCCAGTAAATGGCGATTTGCAGCTTGATTCCTGCGCTTGAATTTAGCGCTGCACACAAACTTGTAAACGTATTCGTTGCGCTCATCATCGCCCATATACACCGCTACGTTGTTGGCAGAATCTACCACCACCGCAGCGCTTTCATGCTTGAAGCGGCCCAATGCTGTGCGCTTGACCGGGGTAGAAGCCGGGTCAAACGGATCGATCTCCACCACCCAGCCAAAGCGGTTGGGTTCGTTGCGATTCTTCGTCAGGTCAAATCGTTCGTCCACCTCATGCCAACGGTATCCGTACCCCCCTGTGCGAATCCCGTATCGCTTCTCATGCTGTGTCAGATCAAATCCTGACGCCGCATCGCGCGTCCTGGCACCAAAATAGGTGTTGAAATTTTCTTCACAAGTCAGGTAAGTCCCCCAGGGGGTGTGGCCGTGCGCGCAGTTTGCGAGCGTGCCCAGAACCGTCTTGCCCAGCGGATCATCTGATGTTTGCATCAGCGCATGGCCGGCGGCCGGGCCTGATATGAGACAAGGCGTATTGGCCGTGATGCGCCGGTTGTAGCGGGAAAGCCGTTGAACCCGAAACTCCCCAGTCTGTCTGCCGACGCGCAGGATATTCACGCCGTGCGCGGCTTGTTGCGCGCGCACCATGGGCAAGCTCAGGGCCACGCTGGCATAACGGCTGGCTGGCTCAATGCCATTACACAAGGCGGGGTCAACATATTCGCTGTTGACTGCCAGCAAGCCACCCGTGCCAGCCAAACCGCGTGCGAACGGAAAATAATGCATTCCGTCCGTGTGCGCGCCGAAGCTATGCAGTTGTGTCGCCTCATCCATTGGCCTGACGCCATCCCAACCCTTGGCCGGAGTGATCGAATCTCCCCAGGCAATCAGCACGCGCGCGGTGTAGCCCGCTGGCACACTCACTTTATCCGCCATGGGGGCTGTATTGGGCGCTACGGGCTTGAAACGGATATTGGCCTGATTGCCATCACGTCCTGTGTCAGCTTGCGGCGTCATACTCATTTCACCAGCCACGCCGGGAAACGCCGCTGGTAACACGACTGCGCCCGCTGCCGTTGCCATAAACTGGCGACGCCCCATCGGCGACCGCGTAATCACCGCATAAACCGAATCATTGCCGCTTTCGTTACATAGGGTATCGCCGGGATGAAGCCATCCATCTGGATGAAGCGTGCTGCTCATGTGGCACCTTTCTGGCTAAAACAATTGCGGAATCACCGCATCAAACCATCACATCATGTCAGCGAGATGACAGTCTTGCCATAAAACTCCGAGCCAACATGGTGAAATATCCGGGCTAGAATACGTCTTCTCCTGCCGGAGAAAAAGCATGTTCCGTTCGCTCTACGTCGATCTCAATTCTTTCTTTGCCTCGGTCGAGCAGCAGCTCTATCCAGCCCTGCGCGGCCAGCCGGTCGGCGTGTTGCCGGTGCTGGCAGAAACCACCTGCTGCATCGCCGCCAGCATTCAAGCCAAGCAGTTCGGCATCAAGACCGGCACGCCGGTATGGGAGGCGCGCAAACGCTGCAAGGCCATCAAGTTTGTGCAGGCACGTCCGGCGACCTATGTGGAAATGCACCACAAAATCGTCGCGGCGGTGGATAGCTGCTATCCGGTGGATGCCGTGCTCTCCATCGACGAAATGGCGCTCGACCTCACCGGACGCCACACCCGCGAAGAACACGCGATCAAACTCGCACGGCAAATCAAGCGCGCCATTTACCGCGATGCGGGCGAGGTCATGCACTGTTCCATCGGCATCGCGCCCAATCGCTTTCTGGCCAAGACCGCGTCCAATTTCAAAAAGCCAGACGGACTGGAGCTGATTCATCCGCAAGACCTGCCGCAGATTTTGCACCGGCTGGAGTTGACCGATCTCAACGGTATCAATCACGGCATGGAAACACGCCTGAACCGTGTCGGCATCCACACCGTGGAACAGCTTTGCGCCGCGCCCATCGAAAAGCTGCGTCTGGCCTGGGGCGGCGTGGAGGGCGAACGCTACTACGCCAAGCTGCGCGGCGAGGTGTTGCCGCCGCAAACCACCCATCGCTCCACCGTCGGGCACTCGCATGTTTTGCCGCCAGAAATGCGCAACGACGAATCCGCGCTCGCCGTGCTCTACCGCCTACTGCACAAAGCCGCCATGCGCCTGCGGCATTACGGCTACTACGCCGGTTCGATGAATGTGCATGTGCGCTACCGGAATGGCGTGCGCTTTGCCGAACAAACCCGCTTTGCCCCGCACGCCGACACCTTCAAGTTCAACCACACGCTGGCAGGCTTGTGGCGCAAGCGCCCGTCAAACGGCGAATCGCCGATGAAAATCGGCGTGGTGCTGTCCGAACTTGCCGAGCAACGCTGCATCTCGCGCGACCTGTTCGAGCACGACCGCCAGGGCGAAGGTCTCTCCATCGCCATGGATCAGATCAACCGGCGCTTTGGCACCAACGCCGTGCATCTCGGTTCGGCACATCAAGGCTTGGGCTCTGCACCCATGCGCATCGCCTTCAACCACATCCCCGAACTGGCCGTGGAAAGCGATGGCTGAAATGCAAGCTGAAATGCAAAGAGCCACCGTGCAGGTGGCTCTTTGGCTTGTATTTGGCTCCCCGACCTGGGCTCGAACCAGGGACCTGCGGATTAACAGTCCGTCGCTCTACCGACTGAGCTATCGGGGAATCGGTAAGGCCGCAATTCTATGTAGAACAGGCTCCCCGGTCAAGCCGTATGTCGCGAGTGTGTCGCGAGTTTTTAAATTGTCCGGATTTGTAGCACGTGATCTGTCCGGTTGTCAGCCGCAAGGTGGTGGGCTGGGCGTTTGGCGAGCGCATGACCGCCGACCTGGTGATCGAAGCACTCAACATGGCCTTGATGACCCGCAAGCCCGAGTCGGTGATCCACCATTCCGACCAGGGCAGTCAGTACACCAGCATTGCGTTTGGCAACCGCTGCAAGGAAATGGGGGTACGCCCCTCGATGGGCAGCGTGGGCGACGCGTATGACAACGCGATGGCGGAAAGCTTCTTTGCCAGCCTGGAATGTGAGCTGATCGCCCGGCGCAGCTGGAAGACCAAGACCGAGGCACGCCTGGCGGTCTTTACCTGGATAGAAAGCTGGTACAACCCGCGCAGGCGGCATTCAGGACTGGACTACCAGTCGCCCAATAACTTTGAAAGGAAACATCAACAAAAACCCATCAGCAGCACCGAAAATCAGTTAGCCTGTGAGCTTCAATGAAGAAGCTCAATCTGTCCGTGGAAACGGGGCAAGTCCACACAACCGAGCGCGATGATTCGGCGGGGG
>CAYTZP010000051.1:6354-10225 GCA_964442685.1 uncultured Thiobacillus sp. | reverse complement strand
GGCTGCGAGAACGTCGATGTGGTCGAGCAACTGGCCATCGACCGCGTGAAAGCGCTGTTCGGCGCCGAAGCCGCGAACGTACAGCCCAACTCCGGCTCGCAGGCCAACCAGGCGGTGTTCATGGCTTTCCTCAAGCCCGGCGACACCATCATGGGCATGAGCCTGGCCGAAGGCGGCCACCTCACCCACGGCATGGCGCTCAACATGTCCGGCAAGTGGTTCAATGTTGTCGCCTATGGTTTGAACGAAAAGCAGGAAATCGACTACCATAGAATGGAAGCGCTGGCGCGAGAGCACAAACCCAAGCTCATCATCGCCGGTGCCTCGGCCTACGCGCTGCGCATCGACTTCGCGCGCTTTGCCAAGGTGGCAAAGGAGATTGGCGCGATTTTCATGGTCGATATGGCGCACTACGCCGGGCTGATCGCCGCTGGTGTGTACCCCAACCCCGTGCCGCACGCTGACGTGGTGACTTCGACCACGCACAAAACCCTGCGCGGCCCGCGCGGCGGCATCATCCTGATGAAGGCCGAGCACGAGAAGGCGATCAACAGCGCCATCTTCCCCGGCCTGCAGGGCGGCCCGCTGATGCACGTGATCGCCGGCAAGGCCGTCGCGTTCAAGGAAGCGGCAAGCAAGGAATTCAAGCATTATCAGGAGCAGGTGATCGCCAATGCGCTAGTGATGTGCAAGGTGCTGATCGAGCGTGGCCTCGCCATCATCTCCGGCCGCACCGAGAGCCACGTGTTCCTGGTCGACCTGCGCGCCAAGGCCCTCACCGGCAAGGAAGCCGAGGCGCTCCTGGGCCGCGCCCACATCACGGTCAACAAGAACTCGATCCCCAACGACCCGCAGAAGCCCTTCGTCACCAGCGGCATCCGCATCGGCACCCCGGCGATGACCACACGCGGCTTCAAGGAACTCGAAGCCGAGCAGCTCGCACACCTGATCGCCGACGTGCTCGACGCACCGAATGACAGCGCCGTGCTTGAACGCGTGAAAGCTGAAGTAGCCAAGCTGACCGCCAAGTTTCCGGTGTACGGAAACTGATAGATGCGCGTTTTACGCCCCCGAAAATCGTTGCGAGCGCAGGCAAGACGCGAAGCACAGCGCCGAGAAACCGGAGTGTATCTAGATATACATGAGGATTTCGAGGCGCGGTGCGACAAAGTATTGCCAAGCGCAGTAGATTTGCGGGGGCGTAAATGAAGTGTCCATTTTGCGGCCACCCAGACACCCAGGTCATCGACTCCCGCGTGAGTGAAAACGGCGACACCATTCGCCGTCGCCGCCGTTGCACTGCCTGCGAGAAACGTTTCACCACGTTTGAAACCGCTGATATCCGCATCCCGCAGATCATTAAAACCAACCAGTCGCGCGAGGAGTTTTCTGAAAGCAAGCTGCGCGAGGGGTTTCGGCGCGCGCTGCATAAAAGGCATGTGTCCACCGGGCTGGTGGACGAAGCCATTGAACGCATCCGGCAAAAACTGTTGAGCCTGGGCGAACGCGAAATTCCCTCGCGTCAATTGGGCGAGCTGGTCATGCAAGAGCTCAAACGCCTGGACAAGGTGGCCTACATCCGGTTCGCTTCGGTTTACAAAAACTTTGAGGATGCCGACGACTTCCGCGATGTGCTGAAGGATCTGGAAAAAACACCTGCACCTGGCATTGATGATTTGTTCAAGTAAAAGCGATTCACCACAGAGACACGGAGACACAGAGAAATGCCACTCTTCACGACCTCTGTGTCTCTGTACCTCTGTGGTTAAGTATTTCCCATGAATCAATTCACCGCTGATGACCACTTGTATATGTCTCGCGCGCTGCGCCTGGCTGAGCGCGGGCTCTACACCACCACGCCCAATCCGCGCGTTGGCTGTGTCATTGTCAAGAATGGACAAATCATTGGCGAAGGCTGGCATGAAAAAGCCGGTTCGCCGCACGCCGAAGTCCATGCGCTGATGCAGGCAGGCCCGGCCTCGCAAGGCGCAACGGTGTACGTCACGCTCGAACCCTGTTCGCACCACGGCCGCACGCCGCCGTGCGCGGACGCGCTGATTGGCGTGGGCGTGGCGCGGGTGGTGGCGGCCATGCAGGATCCCAACCCGAACGTGGCGGGCAAGGGGCTGGCGCGCATCAAGGCGGCGGGCATCCAGGTCGAACACGGCCTGATGTCGGCAGAAGCGCACGATCTGAACGCGGGCTTTATCAAGCGCATGGTGTACGGCCACCCTTATGTGCGCATCAAAACCGCATCGTCCCTGGATGGCAAAACCGCGCTGTCTTCCGGCGAATCAAAATGGATTACGGGGGAAGCCGCGCGCGCGGATGTGCACGCCTTGCGTGCGCGTTCCTGCGCCATTCTCACCGGCATTGGCACGGTGCTGGCGGACAACCCCGGCATGAACGTGCGCGGCGTGAAAACCACGCGCCAGCCGCTCAAGGTCATTGTCGATTCCTGCCTGCAAACGCCGCCCGATGCAAAAATCTTGCAGGGCGCCAAAACCATCATTGCCTGCGTATATCCCGAAGCCAAAAAAATCGCCGCGCTGGAAGCCGCAGGCGCGGAAATCCTTTGCCTGCCGGGCGATGATGGCCGGGTCAACCTGCACGCCCTGCTTTCGCGTCTGGCGCAAAAAGGCATGAATGAAATCCTCACCGAAGCCGGCCCGCGCCTGAACGGCGCGCTGATTGCGCAAGGCATGGCGGATGAATGGGTGCAGTATGTCGCGCCGTGTTTGCTGGGGTCTGGCGCCCGCCCGCTGTTTGACCTGCCCGAACCCGCCGCCATGCAGAATCGCCTGAACTGGAAACTGCATGACCAGCGCATGGCGGGCGGCGATCTCAAGTTTGTCTGGCGCAAGGTTTGAGCCTGCCGTGGTGAATTTCAAGGATCACTTTTCTGACGCCCCGGCGCAGTACGCCGAGTTCCGCCCAAGCTATCCGCAAAACCTGTTTGCCTGGCTGGCCTTGCAGTGCGCACAACATGAGACCGCCTGGGATTGCGCGACTGGCAGCGGCCAGGCGGCTGCGGGTTTGTCGCCGCATTTCCGGCAAGTCATGGCCACCGATGCCAGCGCAGCGCAAATTGCCAGCGCCAGCGGCGCAAACAATGTGCGCTTTGCCACTGCGCCCGCCGAAAACAGCGCGCTGGCGCCAGCCAGCATTGACCTCATCACCGTGGCGCAAGCCGCGCACTGGTTTGACCTGCCCGCGTTTTATGCCGAGGTGCTGCGCGTGCTCAAGCCCGGCGGCGTGATTGCCCTGTTTGGCTATGGGCGGCTGGTATTGCCCGGCAACATGGACGCAGTTTTTCTGAATTTTTACGCAGCCACCCTCGGCGCGTACTGGCCGCCAGAACGCAAGCTGATCGACGACCGTTACCGCACGCTGGCGTTTCCCTTTGCGGAAATCTCCGCGCCGGACTTTTTCATTGAAGTGGAATGGAACCTGCCCCGGCTGCTGGCCTATCTTGCCACCTGGTCAGCGGTCAAACGCTACCAGGCCGCCACTGGCGAAGACCCCTTGCCCGCGCTGGCGACCCGGCTTGCAACGGGATGGGGTAACCCGCAACAGACGCGATCACTGAAATGGCCGATTTTTATGCGCGCTGGCCTGCTAAAATAACGCTTCCTCACGTATTTCTGCTCTTTAACCCATGTTCACCGGAATCATTCAGGCTGTCGGAACACTCCACCAGATCGAAACGCGCGGCAGCGATGCGCGCATGGTGATCAAAAGCGGCAATCTGGATTTATCCGACGTGAGCCTGGGCGACTCCATCGCCGTCAACGGCGTGTGTCTTACGGTAATTGCGCTGACCGACGCCACATTCACCGTCGATGTCTCCGCCGAAACCCTGCGCTGCACC
>CAYTZP010000051.1:2744-6254 GCA_964442685.1 uncultured Thiobacillus sp. | reverse complement strand
GCACCACCGGGTTTTTGCCCGATGCCGAAGTGAATCTGGAAAAAGCCATGCGCCCAATTGACCGACTGGGCGGGCATATCGTGTCCGGCCATGTGGACGGCGTGGGCACGGTGGCGGTATTTCAACCCGAAGGCGGATCGCACCGGCTGGAAATCGACGCGTCGGCAAATCTGGCGCGCTATATCGCGGCCAAGGGTTCCATCACTGTGCAAGGCGTGTCGCTCACCGTGAACACGGTTTCCGGTGTGCGTTTTGCCATCAACCTCATTCCGCACACGCTGGCGCACACCACGCTCAAACACCTCAAGCCCGGCAGCCGCGTCAATCTGGAAATCGACATGGTCGCGCGCTACGTCGAGCGCCTGACCCAATTCATGAACACACCCAACTGAAAAATCAACATGAGCCTGTCCCCCACCACCGAAATCATTGCTGAACTCAAAGCAGGCCGCATGGTCGTGCTGGTTGACGAAGAAGACCGCGAGAACGAAGGCGATCTGGTCATGGCCGCCGAACACGTCACGCCGGAAGCCATCAACTTCATGTCCAAGTATGGCCGCGGCTTGATCTGCCTGACGCTGACCGACGCGCGTTGCCGCCAACTGGGTTTGAAGCAAATGGTCACTGACAACCAGACGCCGCATGGCACGGCATTTACTGTTTCCATCGAAGCGGCGGAAGGCGTGACCACCGGCATTTCGGCGCAAGATCGCGCCGTCACCATCCAGGCCGCAGTCGCCCGCGAGGCCAAGCCCACCGACATCATCCAGCCCGGCCACATCTTCCCGCTGCGCGCGCAACCAGGCGGCGTGCTGGTGCGTGCGGGGCACACCGAAGCGGGTTGCGATCTGGCGCAACTGGCGGGTCTGGAACCTGCCTCGGTCATCTGCGAAATTCTGAAAGACGACGGCACCATGGCACGCCTGCCGGATCTGATTCCGTTTGCACAGGAACATGGGCTCAAGATTGGCGCGATTGCCGACCTGATCCACTACCGCAACCAGACCGAAAGCCTGGTCGAGCGCGTGGCCGACCGCCTGATTCAAACCGTGTATGGCGCTTTTCGCCTGCTTGCCTACCGTGACAGCACCAACCGCGAAACCCATCTGGCGCTGGTCAAGGGTGAGATTCACGCAGACAAGGAAACCCTGGTGCGCGTGCACGAGCCTTTGAGCGTGATGGACTTCATCAACGTCAGCGGCAGCGGCCACAGCTGGCCGATCATGGGCGCAATGGAACGCATCGCCGAGTCGCAAAGCGGCGTGCTGGTTTTATTACATCGCCCGGAAACCGCCGACGCGCTGCTGGGTCGTGTAAACCCGCCTGCCCAACCCGCCGCCGCGCACAAGGTCGATCTGCGCGACTACGGCATTGGCGCGCAAATTCTGAAAGACATCGGCGTGGGCAAAATGAAACTCTTGGCCAGCCCGCGCAAAATGCCAGCCATGGACGGCTTTGGCCTGGAAGTCACCGGCTATCTCGAACACGCGTAAAGGAACAGATCATGGGAACCAACACCAACGAATTTTCCGAACTCGACCCCGCCTACAACGGCAGCGGGCTGAAAATCGGCATCGTCATCAGCCGTTTCAACAAGGACATCTGCGAAGGGCTGCTCTCGCATTGCGAGCGTGAACTGCTACGCCTGAAAGTCGCCCGGGACGACATCCTCGTCGTTAACATCCCCGGCGCGCTGGAACATCCGCTGGCGCTGCAAAAAATGGCGCAAAGCGGCAAATACGATGCGCTCATCGCCATTGGCGCCATCGTGCGCGGCGAGACTTACCACTTTGAAGTGGTCTCCAACGAATCGGCGCGTGGCATTACCGACGTGCAGCTGGAAACCGGCGTGCCCATCGCCAATGCCATCCTCACACTGGAAACTGACGAACAAGGCCACGCCCGCATGATGGAAAAAGGCACGGATGCCGCACGCGTGGCGATTGAGATGGCCAATTTGTTAAAGCGTATATGAATGCCTCAGCCAAAAGCGCTAAAAGCAAGCCTGCCGGCTCGCGCAGCCTGTCGCGCGAATATGCCTTGCGCGCCCTGTATTCACAATTGCTGACCGATGGCGATGCGGTATTGACGGCGGCCAACGTGCGCGAAGACACCGAGTTTGCCAAAGCCAACGCGAGCTATTTCGAAACCCTGTTCCATGGCGTGCTGAAAGAACGCGCAGATCTGGAAATCAAACTCTCGCCTTGCCTGGATCGGGAAATAGCCGAACTCTCGCCCATCGAACGCGGCATTCTGCTCATCGGCGCGCATGAACTGATCAACTGCCCCGACGTGCCGCTGCGCGTCGCCATCAACGAAGCCGTGGAACTGGCAAAAAAGTACGGCGGCACCGACGGCCACAAATATGTGAACGGTGTGTTAGATAAGCTGGGCAAGCTGATGCGGCCGGACGAATCCCAGCCCAGATAATTCACAAGGAGGACGCGGAGGTCACAGAGGAAACCTCACTTTTCTCCGCGTCCTCTGCGTCCTCCTTGTTAAGCCTTACACCATGCCCGGCGAATTTGACCTGATCGCAAAATACTTCACCCGCGCCACCCCTTCTGCGGTGCTGGGCGTGGGCGACGATTGCGCCTTGTTCAAACCCGCGCCCGGCATGGAACTGGCGGTTTCCACCGACATGCTGATCGCGGGCCGACATTTTTCGCCCTCTGACGGCCCCGGCACGATTGGTCATAAAGCCATGGCAGTCAACTTGTCTGACTTGGCCGCAATGGGCGCGACACCACGCTATGCGCTGCTTTCCATCGCACTGCCGGAGGCAGACGAAAAATTTATCCAGGGCTTTGCGGGTGGCTTTTTTGGCCTGGCGCAAAAGCATGGCGTCGAGGTCATCGGCGGTGACACCACGCGCGGCGGCCTGATCACGCTGAATGTCACCGTCATCGGTGAAGTGCCGCCCGGCCAGGCTTTGCGGCGTGATGCTGCACAAGTTGGCGACGACATCTGGGTATCCGGCACGCTGGGCGATGCGGCCGCCGCACTCGCCCACCATCAGGGCAAACTGCGGCTGGAAACCGAACAGGCTGTGCAGTGCTTTCCGCGCCTGTTTGTGCCCACGCCGCGCGTTGAACTCGGTTTGGCCTTGCGCGGCATTGCCCATGCAGCGATTGACGTATCGGACGGATTTGCCGCCGACCTCGGACATATTCTCGAACGCTCACGCCACGACCAGAATGACTTGGGCGCGGAAATCTGGTTCTCTCACCTGCCCGTGTCAGAAGCACTTGCCCCCATGCGCGACAACCCCGTGGTGCAGGACTGCGTGCTGGCAGGCGGAGATGATTACGAACTGGTGTTTACCGCGCCCCCCCACCAGCGGCAAACCATCGCCGCCATTGGTCAGCGGCTGGATTTGCGCCTGACGCGGGTTGGTCGCATTTCTCCCCTCTCCCCCGGGGAGAGGGGCAGGGGTGAGGGCGCTCGCCTTTCCATCCTCCACCATGGCCAGCCCATGCCGCTTGCCCGCACCGGCTTTGACCACTTTGG
>CAYTZP010000051.1:0-2644 GCA_964442685.1 uncultured Thiobacillus sp. | reverse complement strand
CACCCTGCCCACCTGATCGCGCTGGGTTACGGGAGCGGACTTGCGCCCAAGGCGCCCGGCACGTTTGGCACACTCACAGCACTGCCGCTGTTCTGGCTGCTGATGCAGGTCAATGCTTCCAGCGCATTTTTACTCACAGTCACCGCCGCCGCTTTTTTACTCGGCGTGTGGGCGTGCGGCGTGGCGGGAAAAAATCTGGGCAGCGTCGACCACGGCAGCATGGTCTGGGATGAGATTGCCGCCATGTGGCTGGTGCTGGTATTCACCCCCGCCAACTGGCTGTGGTGGCTGGCGGCCTTTGGTCTGTTCCGCTTTTTCGATATTCTCAAACCCTGGCCGATCCGCTGGTTTGATGCACGCCTGAAAAACGGTTTTGGCGTGATGTTCGACGACCTCGTGGCGGCGGTGTTTGCAATTGCGTTATTACAAGGTGCGTTATGGCTCGGGTAAGCGACGAAGAACTGCTGGATATGGCCCATCTCCTCGGCCAGAAGCTGCATGAAAAAGGCTGGATGCTCACCACCGCTGAATCCTGCACGGGCGGCTGGCTGGCACAGCTCATCACCGCCATTCCCGGCTCCTCGGCCTGGTTTGATCGCGGTTTCATCACCTACTCCAACCAGTCCAAGCAGGACATGCTCGGCGTCTCTGCCGAATCCCTGGAAACCCACGGTGCCGTTTCGGAGAAAACAGTGCAGGAAATGGCGGCAGGCGCACTCAAAAACAGCCGCGCGCACATCAGCGCCTCCATTTCCGGGATTGCCGGACCGGGCGGCGGCACACGGCAAAAACCCGTGGGTATGGTGTGTAATGGCTGGGCCACATCGGACGGCATGACGCTTTCCACTACCTGCCGGCTTTCTGGTGATCGGGAAGAAATCCGTTCTCGCGCGGTGGCGGCGGCGCTGCGGGGCTTGATTGAACTGGTTTCTTAATCCAGCGCCCAGCCTGCGTAAGGCTCCACATCCTCACGATTCAGCAGCATCAACTGATAAGCATTCGGGTTCTGGTGCCTGTCACTGGTTGTATCCACCCCCAGCCGTTGCAACAAATACCCCACCAGCGCACGACGGACTTCAATGACTACACTGTCAGCGGTGCCGTAATCCAGCAGCAAACCGGCCTGTTTTTCCGGCGGCAGTTTTGCGTGCGGCCCCAGTTTCAGGGTCAAGGTTTCCACCCAGTCTTCGTCATATTCGGCACTGGATTCTGCCGGATCGGGCAGACATTCCGCCTCGACAAAGCGTGACAACACAAAATCGCGGAACGCGTAATGCTCTTCGCTATAGGCGCGCACATGCCAGCGCAGACCGGTATCCACCAGCGTGTGCGGCTCCAGAATGCGGCTGTTTTCACTGCCACTGCCGGTAAGTGAGCGATAACGCACGCGCAGTTTTTTCCGGCCAAATATCGCTCGGGTCATTTGCGCCAACACGGCGCGGTCGGGAAAACGCGCAGGCAGCGGCAAGCTGGCGGCAGGCAGGCCAAAAATCAGCGAGCTGCCATAGGGGCCGGTACTGCTTGCCAGATTGGCGGCAATTGCCGGCAGTACCTGGGCAGGGGCAAGGTCGGAAAACACCGGGGAAAACTGGAGCGTGGGCACAAAACCGAACACCGCCTGGCTATAGGTCAAATTACCCGGCGCCAGTTCGTTATACAGCTTGATGTCCTTGGTGGCGGCCGGATCAGACATGCCAAACGCCCGCGCCACATCACTGCGGCTCACCACGCCCGCGTAAAACGCCATGATTTCAATGTATTGCAGCCGTTGGCGCGTGGCCCATTTCAGATCCAGCAGGAATTTTTCCTTTGAATTCATCGCGCTCTCCAAGTTTTGAAGAGATTATAGAAAATAAACTAACAGATCGTTATATTTTCTAGTTATGTGATATTTTTTATTGACATGTTAATTTGTATAGCCTAAAGTTCGTCCATCCATCACCCAACAGGAGACAAATCATGGCCACCGCCACCGCAGCCAACACCGAAGACAAAATGAAGGCGCTCAACGCCGCGCTGTCACAAATCGAAAAACAGTTTGGCAAGGGCTCGGTCATGCGCCTGGGTGATCAGGGCGTGTCCCGCGACATCCAGGCCGTCTCTACCGGCTCACTGGGGCTGGACATTGCCCTGGGTATTGGCGGCCTGCCGCGCGGTCGCGTGATTGAAATCTACGGCCCGGAATCCTCCGGCAAAACCACGCTCACCCTGCAAGTGATCGCCGAAATGCAGAAAACTGGCGGCACCGCTGCGTTTATCGACGCCGAACACGCGCTTGACCCGGTGTACGCCGCCAAGCTGGGCGTGGATGTGGACAACCTGCTGATTTCGCAACCGGATACCGGCGAGCAGGCACTGGAAATTGCCGACATGCTGGTGCGTTCCGGCTCGGTCGATGTGGTGGTGGTGGACTCGGTGGCTGCGCTCACCCCCAAGGCCGAAATCGAGGGCGAAATGGGCGACTCGCACATGGGCCTGCAAGCCCGGCTCATGTCGCAGGCACTGCGCAAACTCACCGCCAACATCAAGCGCACCAACACCCTGGTGATTTTCATCAACCAGATTCGCATGAAAATCGGCGTCATGTTTGGCAACCCGGAAACCACCACCGGCGGCAACGCGCTCAAGTTCTACGCCTCGGTGC
>CAYTZP010000050.1:0-10705 GCA_964442685.1 uncultured Thiobacillus sp. | reverse complement strand
CAGAGGCAAGCCCGATTTGAAGTTCTCTGTGTCTCTGTGGTAATCGCTTTTTAAAGATATTGAAGGAGCTAAAACAATGGCTGCAAAAATGGTTAAATTCGGCGACGACGCTCGCCACAAGATGGTTGCCGGCGTCAACGTGCTGGCTAACGCGGTTAAAGTCACCCTCGGCCCCAAGGGTCGCAATGTAGTGCTGGATCGTTCCTACGGCGCTCCCACCGTAACCAAGGATGGCGTGTCTGTCGCCAAGGAAATCGAGCTGAAAGACAAGCTCGAGAACATGGGCGCGCAGATGGTCAAGGAAGTAGCAAGCAAGACCTCCGACGTAGCCGGTGACGGCACCACCACCGCTACTGTGCTGGCACAGGCCATCCTGACCGAAGGCATGAAGTACGTGGCCGCCGGCATGAACCCGATGGATCTGAAGCGCGGCATCGACAAGGCCGTGATCGCCATCACCGAAGAGCTGAAGAAGATTTCCGTGCCCTGCGCCAGCAGCAAGGAAATCGCCCAGGTTGGTTCCATTTCCGCCAACTCCGACACCAGCATCGGCGACATCATCGCCGCCGCCATGGACAAGGTCGGCAAGGAAGGCGTGATTACCGTGGAAGACAGCTCCGGTCTGGAAAACGAGCTGGATGTGGTGGAAGGCATGCAGTTTGACCGCGGCTACCTGTCACCCTACTTCATCAACAACCCCGACCGTCAGATCGCCCTGATGGAAGATCCCTTCGTGCTGCTGCACGACAAGAAAATCTCCAACATCCGCGACCTGCTGCCGGTGCTGGAACAAGTGGCCAAGGCCGGCAAGCCCCTGCTGATCATCGCTGAAGATGTGGACGGCGAAGCCCTGGCCACGCTGGTGGTCAACAACATCCGTGGCATCCTCAAGACCGTGGCGGTCAAGGCGCCCGGCTTTGGCGACCGCCGCAAGGCCATGCTGGAAGACATCGCCATTCTGACCGGCGGCACCGTGATCGCCGAAGAAGTCGGTTTGAGCCTGGAAAAAGCCACCCTGGCCGATCTGGGTCGCGCCAAGCGCATTGAAGTGGGCAAGGAAAACTCCACCATCATCGACGGCGCTGGTTCCGCTGACGCCATCAAGGCGCGCATCGGCCAGATCAACAAGCAGATCGACGAAGTCACCTCCGACTACGACAAGGAAAAGCTGCAGGAGCGCAAGGCCAAGCTGGCTGGCGGCGTGGCCGTCATCAAGGTTGGCGCCGCCACCGAAGTCGAGATGAAAGAGAAAAAAGCCCGCGTCGAAGACGCCCTGCACGCCACCCGTGCAGCCGTTGAAGAAGGCATCGTCCCCGGCGGCGGCGTCGCACTGCTGCGCGCCAAGGCTTCCATCGGCAGCCTCAAGGGTGACAACCACGACCAGGACGCCGGCATCAAGATCATCCTGCGCGCGGTGGAAGAACCCCTGCGCCAGATCGTCATGAACTGCGGCGAAGAAGCCTCCGTCGTGGTCAACAAGGTCATGGAAGGCAAGGGCAATTTCGGCTACAACGCCGGCAATGGCACCTACGGCGACATGATGGATATGGGCGTGCTGGATCCGACCAAAGTCACCCGTACCGCGCTGCAAAACGCGGCCTCCATCTCCGGCCTGATGCTGACCACCGACTGCATGGTTTCCGACCTGCCGGAAGACAAGCCCGCAGCACCGATGGGCGGCGGCGACATGGGCGGTATGGGCGGCATGGGCATGATGTAAGCGCCCGCTTCAAGCTGCACCAAAAAGAAAAAGCCCCGCGAATTTCGCGGGGCTTTTTTTCATCCATGCAAGATACCGCCTCGTGTACTTTACCGCTTGCGCGGCAAGTACACTCAATCAGGCATCAATCAGGCAAATGTGTCGTCCACAATCGAACTCCACCAGCCTTGCGCGTAGCGCGCTTCCTGCACGCGGAACAGACTGGTGGTCTCTTTCGGGCTAACGCCGCCTGCGCCCTTGACACCGGCGATCTGGCCTTTTTCATCCAGCCGGTACACCGCCGCAATGCTGATGCCGTAATCCGGCGACACCAGGCTGTAGCAGGTGTTCACCAGTGATGAAGGCGGACGTTTGCCGCCACGGAAAGCGCTGACGATACTGGCTGCTGCCATCTTGCCGATGTTGTTTGCCATGTGCCCGGATTTCGGAATCGGGCCGGCGGAGGATGAATCGCCGATGACATGGACACCCGGCACCAGAGTCGATTCAAAGGTCTGGTGATCCACTGGACACCAGCCATCCTTGGCCAGGCCGCTGGCGATGGCGATGTCGCCCGCACGCTGCGCCGGGACGATGTTGATGACATCGCCTTTGTGCGCCGTGCCCTGCTCGGTAAACAGGGTTCTGGTTCTGGGATCGACGCGTACCACCTTGCCACCCCTGGAAAGCGGCACATACTCGATCATGCCGGGATAGAGCTGGTTCCAGGCATCGACGAAAAGATCCTGCTTGGAGAAATTTTCCTTGGCATCCAGCACCAGAATTTTGGAACGCGGCTTGTTGGCCTTGAGATAGTGCGCCACCATGCTGACCCGTTCCGGTGGTCCGGGCGGGCAGCGGAACGGCATGGGCGGGGTACTCATGATGAAGGTGCCGCCGTTGGGCATGGCCTGCAACTGCCGAACCAGCAGCGTGGTTTGTGCGCCAGCTTTCCAGGCGTGGGGCAGCATCTGGCTGGCAGACTCGTCATAGCCTTCGATCGCATTCCAGCGGAAGTCGATACCGGGTGAAACCACCAGGCGGTCATAAGGCAAGGTACGCCCGCCCGCCAGCGTGACCGTGCGCTTGTCGGCATTGATGGCGGTAACGCGGTCGTGCACAACATTCACCCCATGCTTGCTGCGCAGGGTATTGTAGTTTTGCGACAGGTCTTCCATCTTGCGCAAGCCGCCAATCACCCAGTTACTGCCCGGACAGGTGATGTAAGCGGCGTTGGGTTCAATCAGGGTGACTTCAATACCCGCGTCATACACGCGCAAATATTTGGCACAGGTAGCGCCGCCAAAGCCGCCCCCGACAATGACAACCTTGGGTGCAGCTCTGGGCGCTACCGCTGGCGCGGCAGAAGGTGACACCGTGGTCGTTTCGGTGGGCTGGGTAGCACAGCCGCCCAAACCCAGCAATGATGCAGCGCCACCGGCGCCCAGCAGTTTGACAAAATGTCTGCGTGAAATCTCACTCATGATTTATTTCCCCTGTTTTTGCAGATTACCGAAGAATTGAGACACCTCCGCAATTTCGTCGTCGGTGTAACCACTGGCGTGGCGTCCCATCACGGTCGAAGCGCGCGACCCATCACGAAATTCAAGCATGGTGCGCCTCATGCGATCAGGCGAAAGATCATTGATGCTGGGAATTGCGCCCGGGCTATTGCCCTTGGTGCCGTGACAGGTGTAGCAGGTCGTGGCGATAATGGAACCACGGGTAATTTCTTGCGCCTGCGCCGTCGCGCCCCACGACATCATTGCAGCCAGACATAGCAGCCCTGTGCCAATTGGCTTGTTCAAGCTTGTGAATTGCATTGTTTCCTCCAGTTGTTTACCAGTCTTTCTGACTTGCCAGGCCGATGAAGGCGCGGCAAACCACCCCAAACCACGTCTTTAAAGATCCACCCCAAAGTTGATTTCACCGCCTAGTTTGCCCTGCTTGCGCAACTCTTCTACCTCCTTGTCGTAGGCTTCCTTGCGCTTTTTCAGCGCCTCATCCACCTCTTGCAGTTTTTTCAACTCTACCTGGCGGTCACGCTCTGCTTGTTCCAGCCGCGCCTGAGCTTCCTTGCGGGCTTTTTCCAGTGACTTTTGTTTGTCGCGCGACTTGGCTGCGGCAATTTCAGCGGCTTCACGCGCTTCTTGCTGACGTCTCAGCTCTGCCTCTCGCCTGCGATCCGCCTCCTGCCGTTCCAGAATGCGCTTGCGCTCTTCCCGCGCGCGCCGGAAATCTTCCTCCCATTTTTCCTGCTGCTTGCGCATCCGCTCGGCAATTTCCTGCATTTCCTTGAAGGTTGCTTCCTGCGTGGGCGCAGCTTGCGCGGGTACTGTCGCCGCCTGCGCTACAACGCAGGCAAGCAGGGCACTCCTGATGAGATTTGCGTACATAACAAACACCTTGTGCTAGATATGGGTTTGACCCTGGCTACGAATCAACATTCGCTTAAACGGGCATCTATCGGCAAAACTTAACCTTCGATTAACAATCAATCAACATTACCCAGTAAATCCTGTCGCCGCGCACGGTTTTTACACACCGGCCTTATTTTCTGGCCTGGCATGGCCTAGAGTGAAACCACAAGGGTTATTAAAGAAAGCACTGATTTATTCGGCACTTTCTTTGCAAGCCGGGGATCAGTTTGCCGCTCAATGACGCAAGTCATTGGAAGCGCAGATTTTCTCGGACATGTACCGCGAAAATTCTCTGCTGATGTTTCGGCCAGAATTGATTTTTGCGCGAATAAATCAGCTTTTGTCAAAGCATCGGGGGCGATCATGCGTACAAATCTTTGGCTGCAACATCACTTGGCCATCGCGGCAATTTTGCTGGGGCTGGCCGCCCCTGGCACGTGGGCCGCCAGCGCGGGCGAGATCGACGCGGGCGTGAATGACACGCTGGCGCGTTTTTCACGCGATGTGGCGGGGGCGGACAATTTCATGAAAAGCGCCAAAGGCGTGCTGGTTTTCCCCAAGGTATATAAAGCCGGCATCGGCATTGGCGGCGAATACGGCGAAGGCGCGCTAAGAATTGGTGGCAAGACGGTGGATTATTACAGCACCGCCGCCGCCTCCATCGGTTTTCAGCTTGGCGCGCAGGTCAAATCCATCATCATCCTGTTCATGGAAGACAGGGCGTTGCGCAAATTCCGCGAAAGCGAGGGCTGGAAGGCTGGTGTCGATGGCTCGGTTGCGCTGGTTGACTTGGGCGCTGGACGCGAGCTTTCTACCCAAACCATCCGCGACCCCATTGTGGCCTTCATTTTTGGGCAGAAGGGTCTGATGTACAACCTGACACTGGAAGGTTCCAAGTTCACCAAACTGGACAAAAAATAGGCGTAGATCATGCAAAAAACCTTGCCTCTTGTACTCGTTGCCGCAGTCATCGGGCTGACAGGTTGCGAAACCCACCCCTACTACGGCGACGTGCGCATGCATGACCGCAACTATGATGTACGCGTGGTATTCAGCGATCGCGACCGCGCCCTGATCCGCGATTACTATCGCATCAACTATCGCAATCTGCCCCCGGGTCTGGCCAAAAAAGGCAAGCTCCGCCCGGCCACGCCATGAAGCTATACCGCAGCCAGCCAGTGCCGCCGGGTCTGGATTGGCGCTATCTGCCGGAAAATCTGGAAAGACGCCTGAGCCGCCTGCCGGATGATTATGTGCGCATCATCGTCGGCGCGGATATCGGCATCATGAACGTACGCACCCGCGTCATCATGGACTTGCTTGAAGACCTGGACGACTAAACCTGGAAACCTCCGTTGAACCACAGAGACACAGAGAACACCAAGCAAGAAGACAAGCAGTTATGCGTTTTGGTGATCGCTCAAAAAATGAGCGCAGATAAGCGAAAACAAATCCTACCGGGTTTCTCTGTGAACTCTGTGTCTCCGTGGTGAGGCATTTAGTCGGCACATGCGACCGCATAAGGCCGCGACCGAGACGCGACCTTACTTGCCGGTGCGCATGGAGTCGAAAAACTCGCCGTTGTTCTTGGTCGCGCGCATCTTGTCGAGCAGGAATTCCATCGCTTCGAGGTCATCCATGTTGTACAGCAGTTTCCGCAATACCCAGACCTTTTGCAGCACGTCATGCGGCAGCAGCAACTCTTCGCGGCGCGTGCCAGAACGGTTGACGTTAATGGCCGGGTAAACGCGCTTTTCAGCCATGCGCCGGTCAAGATGGATTTCCATGTTGCCGGTGCCCTTGAATTCTTCGTAAATCACGTCATCCATGCGGCTGCCGGTGTCGATCAGCGCGGTGGCGATGATGGTGAGCGAACCGCCTTCTTCAATGTTGCGTGCGGCACCAAAGAAACGCTTGGGCTTGTGCAGGGCGTTGGCGTCCACGCCGCCGGTCAGCACCTTGCCAGACGCGGGTTGCACGGTATTGTAGGCGCGCGCAAGACGGGTGATGGAGTCGAGCAGAATGACCACATCTTTTTTGTGTTCGACCAGGCGCTTGGCTTTTTCGATGACCATTTCGGCCACTTGCACATGGCGACCGGCAGGCTCGTCAAAGGTCGAGGCCACGACTTCACCGCGCACCATACGGCTCATCTCGGTCACTTCTTCCGGGCGCTCGTCGATCAAGAGGACGATGAGTTCAACCTCGGGGTGATTGGCGGTAATGGCGTGGGCGATGTTTTGCAGCATGACCGTTTTGCCTGATTTTGGGCTAGCCACCAAGAGGCCGCGTTGACCCTTGCCGATCGGCGCAATCAGGTCGATCACGCGACTGGTGATGTTTTCCTCGGCACGGATGTCGCGCTCGAGCTTGAGCGGCTTGTCCGGATGCAGCGGGGTGAGGTTTTCAAACAGAATCTTGTTCTTGGCCGCCTCGGGCGCCACGCCATTCACAGTATCCAGCTTGGCGATGGCAAAGTAGCGCTCGCCGTCTTTGGGGGTGCGGATTTCGCCGTCGATCGCATCGCCCGTATGCAGGTTGAAGCGGCGGATTTGCGAGGGCGATACATAGATGTCATCCGGGCTGGCAAGGTATGAGGTGTCGGGCGAACGCAAAAAACCGAAGCCATCCGGCAATACTTCCAGCACGCCGCCACCCGAAATGCTCTCGCCTTTTTTGGCGTGGTTTTTCAGGATGGCAAACAGCAGCTCCTGACGTCGCATACGGTTGGCATTGTCTATGCCATTCTCGGTGGCCATTTCCACCAGCTGGGTAACGTGATATTGCTTGAGTTCGGATAGATGCATGGGATTTGAGGCGGCTCGAAGCCGTAGGGAACAAGGGGATTGGGGATGGCAATCCCGCCTGCGGACGCAGGCGGAGAGGATATTTACAAGCTAGACGGCTTAGATGTTGCTGTCAACAAACGCGGTCAGTTGGGACTTGGACAGCGCGCCAACCTTGGTGGCTTCAACGTTGCCGTTCTTGAAAATCATCAGCGTGGGAATGCCGCGAATGCCGAACTTGGGTGGCGTGGCCTGATTTTCGTCGATGTTCAGCTTGCAGACTTTGAGCTTGCCGGAGTATTCCTTGGCGACTTCGTCAAGAATCGGCGAAATCATCTTGCACGGGCCGCACCAGTCTGCCCAGTAGTCCACCAGCACCGGCAGCGGAGATTGCAGAACCTCCTGCTCAAACGAGGCATCGGAGATGTAGTTGATATGTTCACTCATGTGGGAGAACTCCTGACGGGAAGCTGAAGATATGTGCCGGACAGCGCGTGTCCCGCGACAAGGGAAAATGATTTATGCGTTGCGTGTAGCGGTAATCACTAAGGACAAAGCAGGTTTCGGCAACATCGGCGTGAAATGGCCGTTGGCAAAAAACCAGTGTTGCCGCTATCCTACCCGAAAAAACATGCAAATTGGAAGCGCCATACCATGGCCTGCCAATCCAGACCCAACAAACCGGATTAACCAGACTGTCATGACCCACGTTGTTACCGAATCCTGCATCAAGTGCAAATACACTGACTGCGTTGATGTATGCCCCGTGGACTGTTTCCGCGAAGGCGAAAACTTCCTCGTCATCGACCCGGACGAGTGCATCGATTGCACCCTGTGCGTGGCCGAATGCCCGGCGGAAGCCATCTTTGCCGAAGACGACTGTCCCGAAGAGCAACGCCATTTTCTTGAAATCAACGCCGAGCTGGCCAAGAAATGGAAACCCATCATCGAGCGCAAGGAAGCGCCTGCCGATGCCGATGACTGGCGCGAAGTGCAGGACAAACTGCAATACCTGATCAAGTAATGCCCACCGGGGAAATCGTCCGGATTCCCCTGTCTGGCCGCAACCTGCCCGAGGCAGTTGCGCGCCATCTGCTCGAACACCACACTGGCAATTTGCCGGATTTATCCGGCATCACCGTGCTGGTGCCCAATCACCGCGCCGGGCAGGATTTCGCCCGGGCGCTGGCGCGCGAGGCCGGCTTGCCCGCGCTGATTCCACCGCAGATCACGCCGCTGAAAGTCTGGGCGCAGCAACACAGCACCACCGAAGCCGAACCGCTCGCCCGTCGTCTGGCGCGCCTGCATGGCGTATTGCGGCAACAAACCTGGCTGGGCGAAGTGGATCGCTGGGCATTGGCAGGCGAACTCCTCCAGTTGGCCGACGAGCTTTCTGCCGCAAGGCTGGGCAGCGAAGCAAGCGCACGCATTCGCGCACACAATGACGCAAAACTCGACCGCGAAACCCGGCTGATCGAGGAGGTCTGGCGCGCCATGAACAGCAGCGGCAGCGACCCGCAGGCGTGCTATGCCGAAGCACTGCGTCAGATCAAACCCGCCGGGTCGATTTACGGTTTTGCGCTGGGGCCGCTCACGGCGCTGGAGCAACATGCCCTGCAAGGCATGGCGGGCCATGCGCCGGTCACGCTGTTTGAACTGGCCGCGCAAGACCGCACTGCGCCCGTGCTGCACACCCTTGCCACCGCTTGGGCAGAAAGCGAAACGCCCCTGCGTGCAAGAGCTTCGCAGTTGGCAAGCGCTCACCCCGATTCGCCGGTGCAGGCATCCATCCACCTCAACCCCGCCCCGCATCTGGAAGCCGAAGCCGAAGGCATTGCCACCTGGGTTACCGAACAATTACAGGCCGGGCGCAAAACCATTGCCCTGATCGCGCTTGACCGCGAAACCGCGCGCCGTACCCGCGCATTGCTGGAGCGCGTGGATGTGCTGGTGGCCGACGAAACCGGCTGGACGCTTTCCACCACCGCAGCGGCGGCGGTCATCGACCGCTGGCTCGAGTGTCTGGCCAGCGATTTTCCGCACGCGGAACTGCTCGACCTGCTGAAATCGCCGTTTGTGCTGCATGAAACGCCCGACCGGCAAGATGCCGTGCTGGCGCTGGAAATCGCCATGCGCAAACAGGGGGTGGCGCAGGGTCTGAATGATATTCAAAAGCTTGCCGATGAATGCACCCCCTCTCCCTTGACGGGAGAGGGCTGGGGTGAGGGTGAAAGTGAGCCCCCCCCAAAAAAATCACAATGCGCCTTCCTCGACACCCTCGCAAGTGCCGCACAAAACTTCAGCCAAACCCGCGCACCACTTGCGGTGTGGCTGCAACGCCTGCTCGCCAGCCTGGACGCCATTCAGGCCGCCGCCCCCTTGCAGGCCGATGCTGCCGGTGCCAGCGTGCTTGACACGCTGCGCCAGCTGGCAAATGAATTGGCGCCGGACACGGAAAAATACCGCTTCAACGAATGGCGGCGCTGGCTCAATCTGGCGCTGGAAACCGCCACCTTTACCGACACCCGCGTCACCAGCCCCATTGTGCTGACCTCGCTGCCAAATGCGCGTGGTCGGGTTTTCGACGCAGTGGCGCTGATCGGCGCAGATGCCGCCCACCTGCCCGCCCGCGCCGCCCCCGGCCTGTTCAGTCAATCCGTGCGTGCGCAACTTGGCTTGAGCACTGCGCAGGATCAAATCGCGCAAACCACCGAAGACCTGCTGCAACTGCTGTCGCAAGGCAACGCGCTATTGAGCTGGCAAGCCTGGCACAACGACGAACCCAATCCCGCCTCGTCCTATGTGTTGCGCCTGCAAGCCCTGCATCAGGCCGCGTGGGGCGCGCCGCTCACCACCCAGTCCATTGCCCGTCCGCCCGCCATGCACGCGGGCATTTGCGCCGCCACGCAACAGCCCGCGCCCGTCGTGCAGTCACATCAACTGCCCCTGCGTTATTCGCCCACTGCCTACCAAACCCTGCTCGACTGCCCCTACCGCTTTTTTGTGCGCCATGTGCTGGGGTTACGCGAACTCGATGAAGCCGACGACCCGCTGGATAAAAGCGATTACGGCAACGCGCTGCACCGCATCCTCAAAACCTTTCACGACCGTCAGCCGCCGCCGCAACGCGAGGACGCGTTGGCTTTACTGGCGGAAATTTCCGCCCGCGAATTCGCCAAGCTGCCCGCCTGGACCGCCGTCGCCTGGCACAGCAAATGGCACAACATCCAGCCTGCCTACATCGACGCCTGGCTGGCGTGGACGGCACAAGGCTGGCGTTATCAAGCTGGCGAGCAGGACTACGCCATTACGCACGAAATCGCCGGGCTGGGCGCAGTCACCCTGCATGGCCGCGTGGATCGCGTCGATCACCACACCGACGGCACGCTGACCGTCATCGACTACAAAACCGCAGCCTCCAGCAAACTGAAAAAGTGGTCAGAAAACCCCGCCGAACACGTGCAGCTGCCCTTCTATGCCTGGCTGGCCAACGCCGCAGCTGCTTACCTTGCCATCAACGAAACCCCGGTCACCTCACAGATACTGGATGATGAAACTGATGTGAAAGCCATCACCCTGCGCTTGCCGCAACTGCTGGAGAAAATCGCCAGCGGCACACCGCTCACCGCCAACGGCATCGCCGCCACTTGTCAGCACTGCGATGCGCGTGGACTGTGTAGAAAGGGGATGTGGGTCAGCGCAGCCTCAAGCTGAAACAGCTTCTCCACGCATGGCATAGGTAGCCAAAGTGGCAAGCAACGCTTTGCCCATCTCTTCGGCCAGATTCACTGGCACGGCAT
>CAYTZP010000049.1:0-11119 GCA_964442685.1 uncultured Thiobacillus sp. | reverse complement strand
CAATGGTGCCAACGTTTACGTGCGGTTTCGTACGTTCAAATTTTTCCTTGGACATCGTTAACCCCCTTCAAAGGTGACTGGACTTACGTCATTAAAAACAGTTACACAAAACTAGCCGGAAGATGCCGAATTAAAGCGACACCATGATGATTACGACTACTGCGGTTACTACACTATTGCCACACCACAAAACTGGTGCCCATGGGCAGGATTGAACTGCCGACCTCTCCCTTACCAAGGGAGTGCTCTGCCACTGAGCTACATGGGCTTACACAAACCGGGCACACGCCCCGCGCATATATAGAGCCTTGCAACGATAAAACTTTGCCTCCTAGAGCCACAAAACACTGGAGCGGGAGAAGGGAATCGAACCCTCGTCTTAAGCTTGGAAGGCTTCAGCTCTACCATTGAGCTACTCCCGCTTCGCCCTGCTCTTGCAGCTTGCAAACCTGGAAAAGCAACGCCCAGGCTTACGCCAAATTTGGTGGTGGGGGAAGGATTCGAACCTTCGAAGGCAGAGCCGTCAGATTTACAGTCTGATCCCTTTGACCGCTCGGGAACCCCACCGAACGAAAGCGCGTGATTATCTTGGTTTCGACGCGTGCTGTCAAATCATTCCGTCAAACATTGAACAAGAAATTCATGACATCACCATCTTTGACGACGTATTCTTTGCCCTCGGCACGCATTTTTCCCGCCTCTTTAGCGCCATGTTCGCCCTTGCAAGCGATGAAATCGTCGAAAGAAATAGTCTGCGCGCGGATAAAGCCACGTTCGAAATCGGTATGAATAACCCCAGCCGCCTGCGGTGCGGTATCGCCCTTGCGGATCGTCCAGGCGCGCACTTCCTTGACGCCCGCTGTAAAGTAAGTATGCAGCCCCAACAGGTCGTAAGCCGCCCGGATCAAGCGATTCAGACCCGGCTCATCCCAGCCCAGGTCTTTCAGATACTCCACCCGCTCGTCGTCTGCCAGTTCCTGCAACTCTGCCTCCAGCGCGGCACAAACCGGCACAACCGGCGCACCCTCTTTTTCTGCAAAGTCTTTCAACGCATCCAGCATGGGGTTGTCATGAAAGCCGTCCTCACTGACATTGGCAACGTAGAGCGTGGGCTTCACTGTCATCAGGCACAGCGGTTTGATGGCTGTAAGGCCATCGGCATCCAGTCCGGCAGCACGAGCCGGACGCCCTTCGTTCAGCGCAGCCACCACAGGCTTTAGTGCGGCGACCATTTTCTGCGCTTCCTTGTCACCCGCGCGCGCCGGTTTTTCGTAGCGCGCCAAGGCCTTTTCGGCGCTTGCCAGGTCTGCCAGCGCCAATTCGGTGGCAATGGTTTCCACATCGGACAGAGGATCAACCTTGCCCGCGACATGGATGACGTTTTCGTTCTCGAAACAACGTACCACATGGCAGATGGCATCGGTTTCACGAATGTTGGCCAGAAACTGGTTGCCCAAGCCTTCGCCTTTGGAAGCGCCTGCCACCAGCCCTGCAATGTCAACAAACTCGACGATGGCCGGGACAATCTTTTGCGGTTTGACGATTTCTGCCAGCTGCATCAAACGCAGATCCGGCACTTCCACAATGCCGGTATTGGGCTCGATGGTGCAAAAGGGATAGTTTTCTGCCGCGATACCTGCCTGCGTCAGGGCGTTAAACAGTGTGGACTTGCCGACATTGGGCAGACCTACGATGCCGCATTTGAGACTCATGTGAAGACTTTCTTTTACTTGGCTGCCGTATGCAGCTTGAGTTGCGCGGCCTGCAGGTTGCCCGCCGCCAGTTCCGGCCAGACCGCCAATGCCGCGTTAATTGCAAAGAGTATTTTATCGCGCTCGGGCTGCGGCGGCTTGCCCAGCACATGCCCGGTAACAGCCTCCTTCACGCCTGGATGACCAATACCAATACGCAGACGCCAGTAGTTGGACGCACCCAGTTGCGCGTGAATGTCGCGCAAACCATTTTGGCCGCCATGCCCGCCACCCAGCTTTAGCCGCGCAACACCGGGCGAAAGATCCAGATCGTCATGCGCGACCAATATGGATTCCGGCGGGATTTTATAAAAACGCGCCAATGCGCCAACCGATTTTCCGGACAGATTCATGAACGTTTCCGGGCACAACAGCAAAACCTCGCCGTGCGCGCCATTCAGCTTGCCCAGCCGGCCATGAAATTTCGGCTCGTTTCTGAGCGTAACCCCCAGCTCGCGCGCCAAAACCTCCAGCCACCAGAATCCGGCATTGTGGCGGGTGTCTGCATACTGCATGCCCGGGTTGCCCAGGCCAACGATGAGTTTAAGCGGTTCCATTCAGCCAATAAAAAATGCCCGCTTGTGCGGGCATTTTTCAACCTGCTTGCATCAGGCAGCCGGAGTTTCTTCTTCGGCCACACCGCCCTTGGGCGCGCTGATGGCGACCACAGCCGGGTTTTCCGCCTTGATATGCGCAACCGGCTCGACGCCAGCTGGCAGTTTCAGTTCGTTGACATGAATGGAATGACCCGCTTCCAGCTTGGCCAGATCCACTTCAATAAACTCGGGCAGATTGCCCGGCAGGCAGGCCACGTCCAGCTCGGTAATGACGTGGTTGATCAAACCGTGAGCCAGCTTCACGCCCGGCGCAATATCTTCATTCTTGAAATGCAGCGGCACTTTAACGTGAATCTTCTGCCCCGCATCGACACGCTGGAAATCCACATGCAGCACCAGCTGCTTGTAGGGATGCCACTGCACGTCACGCAGCAGCGCCATTTCGCTGCCGCCATCAACCTTAAGCGTCAGCACGGAGGAATGAAAAGCCTCCTTGCGCAGTGCGTGGTAAAGCGCATTGTGATCCAGTTGAATGGCTTGCGGCTCCTTGCTGCCACCGTACACGATACCCGGCACAAAACCGGCGTGACGAAGGCGGCGGCTCGCTCCGGTGCCCTGTCCGTCACGCTTTTGGGCGATTACTTCGATTTGCATTTTGAACTCCAAACATACACTCCCGCGACCAGGAGCCGAAAGCACTCAAATTAAAGCCTGCACGCCGCTTTCGGCCAACATGCAGACAGATGAATCACTCGATAAAGAGCGAACTCACCGAATCTTCGTTGCTGATGCGGGTGATGGTTTCCGCCATCAACGCCGCGATCGACAATTGCCGGATCTTGGAACAGGCGCGCGCGTCTTCACGCAAAGGGATGGTATCCGTCACCACCAGTTCATCCAGCGCGGAGTCGGCTACGCGCGCCGCCGCCGTGCCCGACAGCACAGGGTGCGTGCAGTAGGCCAGCACCCTCGCCGCGCCGCCATCCTTCAATGCCTGCGCCGCCTCGCACAGGGTGCCGGCGGTATCCACCATGTCATCCATGATGATGCAGGTACGCCCACGCACGTCGCCAATGATATTCATGACCTTGGCCACATTGGGCTTGGGGCGACGCTTGTCGATAATCGCCAGATCGCACTCCAGGCGCTTGGCAATGGCGCGCGCGCGCACCACACCACCCACATCCGGCGACACCACCATCAGATTGGGATGGTCATGTTTCCAGATGTCGCCCAGCAAAATCGGGCTGGAATAGACATTGTCCACCGGGATATCGAAAAAACCCTGTATCTGGTCGGAGTGCAGATCCATGGTCAACACACGGTTGACCCCAACACTCTGGAACATATTGGCCACCACTTTGGCAGTGATCGCCACCCGGGCAGAGCGGGTACGTCTGTCCTGGCGCGCGTACCCATAGTAGGGAATGGCGGCAGTAATGCGACCGGCGGACGCGCGACGCAAGGCGTCGGCCATCACCATCACTTCCATCAGTGTGTCGTTGGCGGGCTGGCAGGTTGATTGCAGAATGAACACATCCTTGCCCCGCACATTCTCGAGGATCTCGACGTTAACCTCGCCATCCGAGAAGCGGCCAACCCTGGCACGCCCCAGCGGAATATTGAGGTGGCGGACAACATCCTCCGCCAAACGCGGATTCGCATTGCCTGTAAACACCATCAATTCGCCGTTGGCCACGATCCCCTCGCATCAACACGCATCAACCGACAACAAACACAAAAGCCGCAGCAGGGGCGCCGGCATGTTAAGCCCGGCACGCAAAACCCGACGCGGCTCTCAGAATCTGGCAGGGGAGGCAGGGATCGAACCTGCGAATGTCGGAATCAAAATCCGATGCCTTACCACTTGGCGACTCCCCTGTGGTTACTACTAAAACCACTAACCCGCACAGTCAAACAAAGGATGCCTGTCCAACCCGCGAGCCACAAAACCTTGCATATCCGGCGGCAAACCAGCGATTACCTGATTGGCCTCTGCTTCGTTTGCCACGGGCAGAAACACACACGCGCCTGATCCCGTCATGCGCGCCACCCCTGCAACGGCCTGTTTCCCAAGCCAGTCAAGATAACGCGCGACTTCCGGATAGTTCTGCTCGACAACCGGCTGCAAATCATTACGCCCGGCGCCTGCAAGAAAGTCCGCTATTTTGATGGGATGCGTATCGCGTGTCAATTCCGGCGTAGCAAAAATCCGCCCAGTCGCCACCTGCACCGGTGGCGTCAACACCACATACCAGGCTGGCGGCAACGCGATCGGCGTCAGGATTTCGCCCACGCCTTCGGCAAATGCGCTTTGGCCAAACACGAACACGGGTACGTCCGCCCCGAGCTGCAATGCCAATGTTTGCAGGCGTTCACGAGAAAGATGCAAATTCCACATGCGGTTCAATGCCAACAACACGGTTGCCGCATCGGACGACCCGCCACCCAAACCACCGCCCTGCGGCAGGCGTTTTTCCAGGCGAATATCCACGCCCAGGCCAGTTTTCGTCTCTTGCTTGAGCATGCGCGCCGCGCGCACGGTCAAATCCTGTTCCACCGGCACGCCCGGCAGGTCTGCAAGCCGGCAGATTTCACCATCCGCGCGCACGCGCAGCCATACCGTGTCGCCATAATCAACAAACCTGAACACCGATTGCAGCAGGTGATAACCATCCTGCCGACGCCCCAGCACATGCAAAAACAGGTTGAGTTTGGCCGGGGCAGGAAACGCCTGCAGCGCGCTCATGGCTGCCATTCGTCAATCACCAGCCGGATCTGCAAGGTGTCGCGCCAGACGTGTATTTTGCGCGGACGTGCTTCCCGGTATTGAAGATAATCAATTGTCCAGCCATCTTGCCGCAGCTGTTTGAGCAATCCGTTTTCATACGCGGTAATCGCAGCGCCGGCAGACTGTGCTGCCGGTTCAGTTTTGCCCTGCACCCAGTAACGCAAGCCCCCCAATGGCAGCCTGAACCCCAGCGTCGCCTGCGTCAGTTTTTCCACATCGTCCGCCACGATGTCCGCCTCGCCGGAACGCGCAAGGGTAACGCCGCGCGCATTTCGCGTAATGCGTGCCAAACCCTGTCCCAGCGGCGAAGAGAGCAGCAGCTCGTCACGCGCGCCATCAGCCTGCCAGCGCAACAAACCCGACATTTGCTCTTCTCCATATTGCACGGAAAAGCGCCCCTGAATAACAAACTCGGTGGACTGTGCCTGCTCTGGCGTTGGTTTCAAACCGGCGCACCCTTGCATTAACAGCAAAGGCAAGGACAACAACACGATGAAACGCGGCAGAAAACTGCGCGCACTCCTGGCAAGAGACCACATGATGCAGATTATTTCTTGAATTTTTTGAGGATTTCCAGCAAAGCCTCGTTTCCGGGATGCTTGCGCAATGCCCCATCCCAGACCCTGGCGGCTTCGTCACGATTTCCCAGCATCCACAATACTTCGCCGAGGTGCGCCGCAATTTCGGGATCCTGACGAATACGCCATGCGCGCTCGAGAAAATCCTTGGCCTTGTCCAGATTGCCCTTGCGGTAATGCAACCAGCCCACGCTGTCGAGTATAAAGGCGTCGTCTGGCGCGAGCGACAAGGCTTTTTCCAGCAGCACGGTCGCTTCATTTATGCGCTTTGTTCTTTCTACCAGCGTATAACCCAGCGCGTTATAAGCATGTGCGTAGTCTGGCTTGAGCTTGATGATTTTACGCAAATCGGCCTCCAGCACATCCAGCTTGTCGAGCTTTTCTGCGGCCATGGCGCGGTCATAAAGCAGATCCACATTATCGGGCTGCGCTTTGACCGCCGTATCCAGCAGCGCGAACACTGCGGCATGATCTTTCACTTCCCGCAGCAGGTCTGCCTCGGCCTGAATCAGCCGGGTACGCTGCATATTATTCTGCGGCTTGACCGATTTCAGCTCGGCGCGCGCCTCCGACAGCTTGCCCTGTCGCGCCAGTATCAATGCCACGCGCGTGCGTGAGGGAATCAGGTACTCGCCCGTCCGAACAGCGCGATACCGCGTCACGGCGAGTTCGTGCGCCTGACGCTCTTCGGCCACTTGTGCCAGGTAATATTGCGCCGTATCGCCATCTGCACGCGCCAGCTCGGCAGCCCGACTCAGATAACGTTCCGCATCTTCCAGACTCCCCATCTGCAAGGCCAGCAAGCCCGCAGCCAGGGCCACATCTTCGTTATCCGGCATTTCGGCTGCCAATTGCGCAAATTGCACGCCACCTTCACTCAGTTGGTTATTGGCCACCAGCATCCGCGCATATGCCAGCCGCGCATCACGCGCCCTGGGATACGTTTCAAGATACGTTTTGAGAGAAGTCAGCGCCTCAGTTCTGGAAGTTTTTGCCAGCGTCTGCGCACGCAGCAAGGCAGCCTGCTCCCACCCCGGGTTTATCTGCTCGGCGCGCCCAAGCGCTTCCAGCGTCTCTGGAAACAGCCCCGCATTCAGTGCCGCACGGGCATGGGCATAATGCGCCTCAGCCACCTTGGGGTGCTTGGCCACCAGCTTTCTCAACAATGCCAGCACTGCCTGGTGGTCACGGGTTTTGGCAAACAAGCCTGGCAACTGCATAAAGCCCGCTCCGGCAGACTGCCCCGACAGCATATTTTCCAGATACGGTGTGGCCTCTTCGATCTGCCCCTGCGCAATCAGCAGCACTGCCAGGGTTTGCTGCACGCGGGGCGAGCCGGGTTCCAGCTCGTACCACATTCTGGCCAGTTCAAGCGCGGCCTGTTGGTCGCGGCTGAACACCGCAATCTCGGTTGCACGGCTTACTATACGGGGGTCGCGTGTAGCGCGCGCCATGGACAGGTAGCCTTCTTTGGCAATTTCCACCATGCCGCGCTGACCCGCAATCTCTGACAGCAAAAACTGAAACAGCAAATCTTCTGTCAGCGCCAGCTCCGGCAGTTTGCCAGACGACTCTTGCAGCGTCGCACCGGACGACCGTGGCGCCTGTTGATTCGGTGCGTCTGGCTGGGGCGTGGCAGCAACAATCTGTTGCTGGGCGCAACCAGACAGGAGGGCACCAAAAATAAGCGGCAACACATTCAGACGGGGCATGATGATCCTGAGGACTGTGACGGTGTGACGAATGGCCGAAGCTTTCCAAAAAAACCGGCTTCGGACAAGTGTGACGCGTTTTTGTCAGCAACGTTCCCCGTTCTGTCTTGACCCGATCTTTGACAAAGCCAGGAATGCCATGCCGACCGCCGCCAACATGCAAACCACCAGGGCACCAGCGGGCAAATCCAGCCAGGCGGAAGCCACCAGACCCAGACCGTATGCGACCGCCCCCAGGGCAATGCCAGAAAGATAGCCAGTGGCACCGAAACGATTACGCGTTGCCAGCGCAGGAATAATCAGACTGGCAAACACCAGGTAAACCCCTGCCAGTTGCACCGACAGAGTGACCGCGCAGGCAAACAGCAGGTAGAACCCCGCCCCACTGCGCGCCACACCAAGTTTCAGCAGCGCCAGCAAACCCAAGGTCCACAAGGCCGCCCAGACAAGCTGGGGTGTACCAACCCACAACAACTGTCCCGCCAGCAGGTCGTGCAATGACTCGCCTCCGTGCGGATCATGCGCCAGCAACAGCAGCCCCACGCTGGCCGCAACGACAAACACACTACCGATCAGCGCCTCCTGGATTTCGGGCCAGCGCCGCTCGGCCCAGTACAACAGCAGTGCGCCATTGATCGCAGCGGCCACGGCAAAGCCCTGCACCTGCCAGCCCGACTCAAATCCGGCAAAATGCGCACCCACCACCCCCAGCGCGGCAATTTGCGCCACCGCCAGATCGAGAAAAACGATGCCGCGTGCAAGCACGATGCGTCCAAGCGGCACATGCGTCGCCAGTATCAGCAAACCGGCCAGAAAGGGCAAACCCAGCAAGCCCGGATCCAGCGCGCCCCAGTTCATGACTTCAAGCCCGCCAGCAAGCGGTTGATGGTGTCGTCAAACAGGCCGAACAAATCACCCGCCTCGCGGCTGCCGCCCACCGTGTAAGGCAGTTCAACCGCTGGAATGCCCGCGCGCCCGGACAGCCAGTTGCTCGCCCGTTGCGGCATGTAAGCCGCGCGCAAAATCATGCGCGCCGGGCGATTTTTCAGACCATTCAGCACTTGCGAAAGATGCGCGGCAGAAGGCTCCACCCCTGGCTTGGGTTCCAGCACGGCGACTTGATTCATGCCCAGCCAGTTCAGCAAATACGGAAATCCCCCGTGCTGCACGGCAACCGGCACGCCGCGCAAAGGCGCAGCTCTGGCCTCCCAGCCCTTGATGGCCTGCGCCCAGCGCGACTGAAAAATCTGCGCGCGCTGCTGATACCTGGCGGCGTTGCCTGCGTCCAGCCGCGTCATCGTATCGGCCAGCGCATCCGCAACTCGGGAAATATTGCGCGGGTCGGTCTGAATGTGCGGATTGCCCGCCGCATGAACATCGCCCTCGCTGCGATCCAGCTTCACGGGCTTTTCAAGCAATTGCACGAATCGTGCGGCCTCGAAATACCCCGCACGTCCCGGCTGTATCCTGCTATTGCCGGATTCGGACAACAACACCGGCAGCCAGCCGATTTCCAGCTCCGCCCCCGTGCAGACCACCAGATCAGCCTGGCGCATTTTCGCAATCAGCGAAGGTCGTGCTTCGATGCGGTGCGGGTCCTGCATCGCCGTGGTGGCGACGTACACCTTGACATCGTCACCACCCAGCTCTTTTACCAATGCGCCCCACTCCGGCTCGCAGGCAAAGATGTTCAATGCCGCGTGAGCAGGGAACGCCAGTGCCGCCAACAACAACAGCAATAAATGTTTCATATCAGGCTCCCAACAAAGCATGGAATACATTTCGTCATGCGCAGCCCCAGCTACGCGAAGCCACGGCTAGACCCGTCTCGCTGGCAGGCGAAGGGTCTAGCGAGCACGCGACAACGTAGCTGGAGCGCGCAATAGAAAATCAGAACTTGTGTGCGCCGTGCGCGCCAAGGCTGTGGATGTACTGCACAAACCACTGGTTCTCGTTCTGCCCGTCCATGCTCTTGTCCTTGCTGTATTGCAGGCGCACGCGCGAGAACTCCGACGGGCTCCAGTCCAGCATCAGGGAATGACGGTTGGGATCGTAAGCGCCCAGCGAGGCAATCGTGCCGCCGATGTCCGCGCCGTTGAAATCCACATCACCGCGCCACAGCTTGTCATAGCGGTAGCCCGCGCGCCATTGCGGCATGAACTGATACACCGCCTGGGCATACAGGCCGGACTGTTTGGAACGATACGCACCGGAAGTGCCTGCATCCAGGCAGGCCGAATCGTTAATGCCATCGACCTCGTGATCCGCGCAGTTCAAGGTGCCAGACTCGTTGCGGCGGAAATATTCAGCGGCAAACTTGAAGTTATTGGTTTTGGGATTGCCGTTGGGCGCCCACTTCCAGACAAAATCCGCCAGCCAGGTTTTTGACTGGCCGGTGAAATCACCTTCAACTTCCACATCCGCCGGATCGTGTCCCTCAAACTCGCGCCCCTTGGCCTTGGTTCTCAAGTGCGAAACGCCCGCCCGCCAACTGTTGGAAACGCCGACATCGCCGCCCACATGCACGCCAGCCGCCACCGCGCCCGCGCCGTTCTTGTTGCGGTCGGTGCCGGGGAAGTTGGCGCCACGGCCAATTTCCACAAACGGCTCGATGAACAAATCGGTGGGCGCCACCCATTTGAGCTGCAAGCCGTCCTGCCCATAATGACCGCCAAACAAGGCCTTGTAAGCCAGATTGTTGTCGGCAAAATCCCAGGCATGGGGATGCTGCTCATTCTGATAGCCAGCAGCCGACAGGAAACGACCGCCCTTGAGCGTCAAACCCTTGCCCAGCCCCAGTGTCTGAAACCAGGCCTCTTCAACTTCTACCGATTCATCCACCAGCGCAAGATTGGCGTAAGCCTTGAACAGTTGATCGACATTGGCAGACATGGCCAGCTCGGTGTGGTCAATGGAAAAACCGCGCGGGCTGCCATGATCATGCCCGCCCTGCATGAAGCCGGTGAGATGCCGCTCATCCAGGTCTTTCATGTGCGCATATCTGCCCTGCATGATGAGCGAGATATCGGGATTGAACCGGCCAGCGGACGAATTGGTCTGCACTGCCGTTGCCGCCTCCGCCTTTACCGCCTTGCCTTCCGCCGCAGCGGCTTTTGATTCGGCGGATTTAACCCGGCTTTCCAGTTCGGAAATGCGGGCTTCATAGCCCGCCTTCATTTTCCGGATTTCTTCTTTTAACGCCGACCATTCGGCATCGGTCACGGCATAGGCGGGGGAAGCAAATAAAGCAGCGATGACAGACGCCATCAAAGTACGTTTGAACAACATGATTTTTTCCTCAAGCAAAGCAAAACACCCAGCCGGAAACCTCACGGCTGGGGAAAAATTCAAAAGAATCGCTCAGGAAAAAACGGGAGGTGCACGCGCAAGCGCGTAAAAAAACGCCTGCGCAACCGGCAAGGCCCTACTTGCAACAGGCCGCTGATACTGCGCGCTGCAAACCGGCAAGGACGGGGGCTGCGACAGCGGCACCCCTGCGCCCAACTGGGCGTAACCCACACACAAATCGCAGCCTGCCTCTGACGGCAAACCATGGTCGTGCGCCGGCGAGTGCGCCATGTGGCTGGCGGCATGCGTCGCCATGCCCGCCTGCGCAAACAGAAAGGCAAAAACCAGCAGAAGGGTGTGTAGCGTGCGGCGCATGAACCAATTCTAGCCAAAAAGGCGGGATAACAGCCAATTTGCTTGCCCGGCTATGACTTTAGCGTGA
>CAYTZP010000048.1:0-11313 GCA_964442685.1 uncultured Thiobacillus sp. | reverse complement strand
GCTGGAAGGCCGCAAGCCGCGCGTGGCGGTGATTGATTCGATTCAGACGGTGTATTCCGAGGCGCTGACTTCGGCGCCAGGCTCGGTGGCGCAGGTGCGCGAGTGCGCGGCGCAATTGACGCGCTATGCCAAGCGCAGCGGTACGAGTCTGTTTCTGGTCGGGCATGTGACAAAGGAGGGCGCGCTGGCCGGGCCGCGCGTGCTGGAACACATGGTGGATACGGTGCTTTATTTCGAGGGCGATACCGGCTCGTCGTTCAGGCTCATCCGTGCGTTCAAGAACCGCTTTGGCGCAGTGAACGAGCTGGGCGTGTTTGCCATGACCGAAACCGGCTTGAAGAACGTATCCAATCCGTCCGCGCTGTTCCTGTCGCGCCACGGCGCGCCTGTTCCCGGTACGTGCGTGGTGGTCACGCAAGAAGGCAGCCGGCCATTGCTGGTGGAAATCCAGGCGCTGGTGGATTCAGCCAGCAGCAGCAATCCGCGCAGATTGTCGGTGGGTCTGGAAAGCAACCGCCTGGCCATGTTGCTGGCGGTGTTGCATCGCCATGCCGGCATTGCCTGTTACGACCAGGACGTGTTCATTAACGCCGTGGGCGGGGTGAAAATTGCCGAGCCTGCGGCGGATTTGGCGGTGTTGGCGGCGATTGTATCGTCGCTGAAAAGCAAGCCCGTGCGCGACAAACTGATCATCTTTGGCGAGGTCGGGCTGGCCGGAGAAATCCGCCCGGTGCAGCGAGGGCAGGAGCGATTGAAGGAAGCGGCCAAGCTGGGCTTTACCCATGCCATCATCCCCGAGGCCAACAAGCCCAAGCAGAAGATCGCGGGCATGGAAGTGCTGGCGGTCAGTCGACTGGACGAGGCGCTGGGGCAGTTGTTCTAAACTCCAAAATCGCTTGTCCGCGAAGGGCGCGAAGAAACACGAAGTTAAAACCAGTTAGTTTTGAGCCTTTTGTTTTTCTTCGTGTTTCTTCGCGTCCTTCGCGGATCGTTTTTATTTCGCGCACTCGATGACTTGCCCGCGCATTTCGCGGCTTTCTGCGCTCATCAACCATACGTAGGTGTTCATCAAATCAGCTGGCTGGGGCAGCTTGTCGGCCAGTTCGCCGGGGTGGGTTTTGCGTCTGAGTGGCGAATTTACCGGGCCGGGGATGAGGGTGTTGAAACGCAGGTCGGGGGTTTGTTCATGTTCCTGGCTGAAAATCGTGCTCAGTGATTCCACGCCGGATTTGGCGACGGCGTAGCCGCCCCAATACGCCGCTGGTTGATGGCCATGGGTTTCGCCGGTAAAGATTACCGAGGCATCGGGTGAGGCTTGCAGCATGGGCAGGCAGGCCTTGGTCAGGGCAAATGGCGCAATCAGATTAACCCGTAGCAGCGTGTTCCACTGTTCCAGTGTTTGCAGATGCAGTGGCGTCAGGCTGTAGAAAGCCGCCGCGCTGTGCAGGATGCCGTCGAGGCGCTTCAAGTGGTAGGCAATGGTGCCAGCCAGACGTTCAAAGCCGTCGTCGTCCGCAGCGGCAAGATCAAACGGAAACATGGCAGGTTCTGGATATCCGGCTTGAACGATTTCGTCGTAAGCGGATTCCAGATTGTTTTCCTTGCGGCCCAGCAAGGCGACAGTTGCGCCGTGGCGTGCATACGCCAGTGCAGTGGCGCGCCCAAGGCCGGAGCCAGCGCCAGTTACCAGAATCACGCGGCCTTCAAGACAGTTGGCAGCAGGGGTGTGAGTTGTATTCATCCTAAATTCCTCACCACAAAGGCACAGAGGCACGGAGAAACCCGCAAAAACAACACCTTGTGGCTGCTATCGGGATCACCCTTTGGGTGAGTGGCATCATCCGCGCACGCCGCTGTTTTTACTCGGTGTTCTCTGTGTCTCTGTGGTGCAAATGCTTTTTTAAGGTTCATAAGTTATCCAGCAAAGTTTGCGCGCATTTTACGCCACTGCGTACCGCGCCTTCGAGGGTCGCGGGGTAGGGGCCATCCGTGTAGTCGCCAGCCATATACAGCCCGCCGTGTGGTGTGACAAAGCCAGGACGCGCAAGCCCGGTTGTGCACGAAAACGTAGCGCGTTTCTCGCTAATGCGCTGGACGATGACGGGCGGTGGCAGGTTGCCGATTGCTTGTTGCATTCGCGTATGGATTTCATCTCGCCAGCGCGCGTCATCCCACTGCAAATGCTCACCGCTGGCGCTGGCGACGGCGGAAACGCGTCCAGGTTTTGACTGAGTGGCCTGCAAGTCAAAAATGAACAGCGGTACGGGATCAACCCAGCCAATCAGCGGCGTGCGGAAGTTCAATGCAACGGGATAGTCCGCATACACGGTCACAATAGGCTGGTATTGAATGGCGCGGAGTTGCCCGACAAGCTCGGCACATGCCGGCAGATTCTCCAGCAAGTCAGCCGCCTGTGCGGCGGAACAGGCCAGAATGACTTGATCGTGCCGGGTTTCGCCATTGGCATGACTGAGTTTCCAGCCGTTTTCGTGATGCGACAGGGCATGCACGCGGCAACGGTTTTTAACCTGGCCGCCATGTTTCTCCAGCCACTGGCAAGCGGGTGCCGGGAACAGTGCGCTCAAGTCGCACGCAGGGATGAGAAAGTCGCTGTTGCTGCGGCTGCCGGTCAACGCGTCTTGCAGCACTTTGGCAAATACCCGATAGGAGGCGTGCGCGACCGGGGTGTTGAGTGCGGCCACGCACAGTGGCTCCCACAGGTAACGGCGAACGCGCGGCGGTTGGGCGGCAATGGCCTGGGCAACGCTGTTGTCATCCGGCGGTGTGAAGTTCATGCGTTTCAGGGCTTGCATGAAGCGAATCGCCGCCAGTTTGTCCGCCCACGACAAACCTTGCGCCAGCAGCAGGGCGGCGGCCAGATGCAAGGGCGCGGGCAGACGCGGCGCGCGGATGAAGGCTTCGCCAGGATAATCCAGCGTGAGCGGCAGGCGCCGGAAACCGCTTGTAGTACCGCCCGGATTGACTCGCTCAATCATCCGCAGGGTTTCACAATAGGCCCCGATCAGCAGATGCTGGCCGTTATCCAGGATTTGATTTTGTGTTTGCACGCGACGGGCGCGACCGCCAGGCTCGCGCGCGGATTCATATACCGTGACATCACATCCGGCATGTACAAGCTCGACTGCGGCAGACAGCCCGGCCCAACCGCCACCGACGACCGCGATGTTCATGCGAAGGTCATGGCTTTCCATGCCAGCCAGAGCTTTCTCAGCGGCGGCAGGGAAGTTTTGCGATCCAGCACCAGAAAACCGTCGCGGCGGATTTCGTCCAGCAGGGCGCGATATATGGCTGCCATGGCCAGCCCGGCACGCTGATTCTTTCGATCTTCTTTGGGCAGCAGCGCAAGCGCATGTTCATAGGCTTGCTCGGCGCGTTCATATTGAAACTGCATCAGGGATTTGAACGCGGGCGAATAGCGCCGGTTGAGAATGTCGCTGGCAGTCACGCCATGCTGTTCCAGTTCGTCCAGCGGCAGATAAATGCGACCACGCATGGCGTCTTCGCCCACATCGCGGATGATATTGGTGAGCTGAAAGGCCAGCCCCAGCTCATGTGCGTATTTCAGGGTCTGCCGGTTCTGGTAGCCAAAGATTTCAGCGGCAACTTGCCCGACCACTCCGGCGGCACGGTGGCAATACAGCGTGAGCGTTTTGTAATCTGCATAGCGTTGCTGATCCAGATCCATTTCCATGCCGTCGATGATTTCTTCCAGCCACGCGCGTGGAATATTACGGCTGGCAATCACCGGCAGCAGCGCCTGGCTGACGGGATGACGCGGCTGGCGACTGTAGAGCAGCGTCAGCTCCTCGCGCCACCAGGCCAGTTTCAGCCGCGCGATATTGCTGTCCGTGCATTCGTCCACCACGTCGTCCAACTCGCGGCACAGGGCGTAAAAGGCGGTGATGCCATCACGTACCTCGGGTTTTAAGGCGCGAAAGCTGTGATAAAAACTGGAGCCGCTGCGGGCAGCCTTGTCTCGGCAATATTCGATGGGGGTCATTTTTTCAGCAGGGCGCGTGCAACGATCACGCACCAGTCCCAGGCGTTGAGTTTGACGCGGTGCGATAGCGGCGCGAGCGGATCAAGGTAGAGTTTGCCCAATATGCGGTCGCCGCCCGCGATGATCATGCGGGTTTCAAATCCGATACGCCCCTTGAGCACCAGCCCAAGCGGCGCGGCGGCCTGGAGCGTTTTCCGCATGCGCTCGATTTGCGCCAGCATGAAAACTTTCCAGCGGCTTTCCAGCGTGCTGCGCGGCGTGCCAATGGCGATTCCGCCCAGACCTGCACCAGCGGCAACCCAGGTCTTGTCCGGCGTGGCCAGAAGAGTGGCCAATCCGGATTCGCCGATGCCGGCGCTGGCGAGTTCATCCAGGGGCAGATAAATCCGGTTTTTCTGAAAATCAATCTGCACATCCTGCAAGAAATTGATGAGTTGCAGGCTGGAGCACAGACTGTCCGCATACGCCAGATGCCGCGTGTCCGCGTCCTTGTAGAGCGCCATCAGCAGACGCCCCACCGGGTTTGCCGAGCGGCGGCAGTAGTCCATGACCTCGCCAAAATTGTCGTACCGGGTTTTGCTGACATCCTGCTTGAATGCGGAGAGCAGGTCGTGGAATGGCTGAACTGGAAGTGATTGGTTGCGGATAACTTGAGCCAGATTTGCAAACAGCGGGTTGTCAGGCGTTTCGCCCTGTTCGATCCGCGTCAGGGCGTCTTCATATTGCGCCAGTTCGGCCAGTCTTTGCGCCGGGCTGGCGCTGCCTTCATCGGCAATGTCGTCGGCAGATCGGGCAAATGCGTAGATGATTTCAACCGGATGACGCAAGCGCGCCGGAAGTGCAAACGAGGCGACCGGAAAGTTTTCGTAGTGGTTAACTGGCACGTGGCATTACGGCTTGAAAAAAATCCGGATAGGAATGAAGGGCTTAGGCCGAGGACTCTTAGTCAGTCGAATAATCTGGCTGACAGCATGGTATTGATTATATTACAATTTACGGTTGTAAGCCGTGGGGTTCAGGCTGCTGCGTGCGGCGCGAAAGTGGCGGAATTGGTAGACGCACTGGATTTAGGTTCCAGCGCCGCAAGGTGTGGGGGTTCGAGTCCCCCCTTTCGCACCATCGAAAATTATTCATTAATCTTGCAGGAAGCATCACATGTCCAATCTTGAAGTCCTGGGTTCCCTCGAACGTCGTGTTGATCTGGTTGTGCCAATGGCAGCTATTGAAGCCGAGGTGCAAAACCGCCTCAAGCGTCTGGCAAAAAACGTCAAGGCACCGGGTTTTCGTCCGGGCAAGGTTCCCATGAGCCAGGTTGCAAAAATGCATGGCACCGGTGTGCGTCAGGAAGTGCTGGGAGAATCTCTGCAAAAGAGCTTTTACGATGCAATTGATACGCACAAGCTGAAAGTGGCGGGGATGCCGCGTTTTGAACCAAAAGCGGGCACAACCGCAGATGGGGAATTCAGTTTTAGCGCCATTTTCGAGGTTTACCCGGAAGTCAGCCTGGGCGACCTGGCGGCCATATCGGTCAAGCGCCCGACATTGACAGTCGCCGAAGAGAATGTTGATGCCACATTGGAAACCCTGCGCAAACAGCGCGTTGAGTACGCAAAAGTCGATCGCGCCAGCGAAACGGGTGATCTGGCCAAATTCGATTTCAGCGGCACATTGGATGGCGTGCCGTTTGAAGGCGGCGAAGCCAAGGATTTTTCAACAGTGATCGGCGAAGGCCGCATGCTGAAAGAATTCGAGGACAACATGACGGGTTTGTCCGCCGGTGAATCACGCGGTTTTGACATGACCTTTCCGGCCAGTTATCCCGCTGCCCATCTGGCAGGCAAAACGGCTCATTTCGAAATCACCATGAATGAAGTCCAAGCACCCAAACTGCCGGAAGTGGACGCCAGGTTTGCCGAGTCGCTGGGGATTGCTGACGGTGATGTTGGCAAGCTGCGCGTCGAGGTCAGAACCAACCTGGAACGTGAAGTGGCGCGCCGCATCAAGGCCAGAGTCAAGGAAGCCGTGATGGAAGTGTTGTTGACCAATGCCCGGCTTGAAGTGCCCAAGTCGCTGGTTGATATGGAAATCGACCGCCTGCGTGGCCAAATGCTGTCTGACATCGAAGCGCGCGGCGGCAAGAAGATCAGTGAAAGCCAGGTGTCGTCTGACATGTTCAAAGACCAGGCAGAGCGACGCGTAAAACTTGGTTTGATCATTGCAGAAGTGGTGCAGGCGAATGATCTTGGCCCGCAACCGGAACAGGTGAGGGCGTTGGTGGATGAATACGCACAAGGCTACGAAGACCCGCAGGAAGTGGTGCAGTGGTATTACGAAGACCCGCAACGTCTGCAAAGCGTAGAAGCCCTGGCGCTGGAAGACAATGTGGTAGCATGGGTCGTCGGTAAAGTGCAGGTTACAGACGAGCCGATCAAATTTGACGAACTGATGGGACGCGCTGCATGAACATGGTAGGTGGCAACATGAATTTCGGAAATGCTTCCGGCCTGATCGAGCCGCAGGGCTTGGGCATGGTGCCCATGGTGATCGAGCAGAGCGGTCGTGGCGAACGCGCCTACGACATCTATTCGCGCCTGTTGCGTGAGCGGGTGATTTTTCTCGTGGGTCCGGTCAACGATGCCACCGCCAACCTGATCGTGGCTCAACTGTTATTCCTTGAATCCGAAAATCCGGACAAGGATATTTATTTCTACATCAACTCGCCAGGCGGTTCTGTTTCTGCTGGATTGGCGATTTACGACACCATGCAGTTCATCAAACCCGATGTTTCGACCTTGTGCATTGGTCAGGCCGCGAGTATGGGCGCTTTTCTGCTGACGGCGGGCGCCAAGGGCAAGCGTTATTGTTTGCCCAACTCTCGCGTGATGATTCATCAGCCGCTGGGCGGTTTTCAGGGGCAAGCCTCGGACATCGAGATTCATGCCAAGGAAATCCTGTATTTGAAAGACAAGCTCAACGGCATGTTGTCGCATCACACCGGGCAGGCCATGGAAGTCATTGAGCGCGATACCGATCGCGACAACTTTATGAGCGCCGATCAGGCAGTGGCTTATGGCTTGGTGGACAAGGTGTTGACTAGCCGCGATCAGGCGGCTGCTTGATGTTGCTGCATACCAGTAGAACAGGTTCTGAATTGGCAGGAGGAGAGCTTTAATATGGCGGACAAGAGCGGTAGCGAAAAGCTCCTTTACTGTTCCTTCTGTGGCAAAAGCCAGCATGAAGTACGCAAGTTGATTGCCGGACCCTCTGTATTCATCTGCGATGAATGCGTGGAGCTGTGCAACGACATTATTCGTGAGGAAATTCAGCAGAGCCAGGGTGAGAAGTCTTCCACTGATTTGCCAACACCGCACGAAATCCGCAACATACTTGATCAGTACGTGATTGGTCAGGCGCAAGCCAAAAAAGCGCTGTCGGTGGCTGTTTACAATCACTATAAGCGCCTGCGTTCCAGCCAGGGCAAATCCGATGATGTGGAACTGGCCAAGAGCAACATCCTGCTGATCGGCCCGACCGGTTCGGGCAAAACCTTGTTGGCGCAGACGCTGGCAAGATTGCTCAACGTGCCTTTTGTCATGGCCGATGCGACAACCCTGACCGAAGCCGGTTATGTGGGTGAAGATGTCGAAAACATCATCCAGAAGCTGCTGCAAAAATGCGATTACGACGTCGAAAAGGCCAAACATGGCATCGTCTATATCGACGAAATCGACAAGATATCGCGCAAGGCTGACAACCCGTCAATCACCCGTGACGTGTCCGGCGAGGGCGTGCAGCAGGCGCTGCTCAAACTGATTGAGGGCACAACCGCTTCTGTTCCTCCCCAGGGCGGGCGCAAGCACCCGAATCAGGAATTCCTGCAAGTTGACACCACCAATATCCTGTTTATTTGCGGCGGTGCATTTGGCGGTTTGGAAAAGGTCATCCGCAACCGCTCGGAAAAGGGCGGTATCGGTTTTGGCGCCAAGGTCAAAAGTGTGGACGACAAGAAGCGCGACATGGAGCTGCTGCATACAGTTGAGCCGGAAGACCTCATCAAGTACGGCCTGATTCCTGAATTTATCGGACGTTTGCCGGTAGTGACCGTGCTGGATGAGCTGGATGAAGCGGCTTTGATGCAGATTCTCACCGAACCCAAGAATGCTCTCACCAAGCAGTTCTCCAAGCTGTTCAAAATGGAGAATGTCGAACTGGAGTTCCGTGATGGCGCACTCAACGCCATTGCCCAAAAGGCGCTCAAACGCCGTACCGGCGCGCGCGGCTTGCGCTCCATTATTGAACAGGCTTTGCTTGACACCATGTTTGATCTGCCATCACTCGAAAATGTCACTAAAGTTGTGGTTGACGAGCAGTTGATTAACGGTGAAGGTCCACCCTTGATGATCTATTCGGATCAGCCAGCCAGCACACAGGCTGTGGCGGGTTCTTGAAAACAAGGGGGCGGTCAGGGAAGATTCTCTACCGCCCCCTTGATATTCAAGGGTATGTCCGCATGTACCCTCTGTTTTGTTGGCTCTGCGTTTCGGATACAACGAATAACAGTTGGAAATGACTTTAAGGTGAACAAATGAGTGCCTCAGAACAAAGCGAAATCATTGAATTGCCCCTGTTGCCCCTGCGCGATGTGGTGGTGTTTCCGCACATGGTCATTCCGCTTTTTGTGGGCAGACCAAAATCCATCAAGGCGCTGGAAACCTCAATGGAGTCGGGCAAGCATATCCTGTTGGTGGCGCAAAAATCAGCCGTACAGGATGAGCCGTCCACCAGCGACCTTTATGACACGGGCAGTATGGCCACAGTGTTGCAAATGTTGAAGCTGCCGGATGGCACGGTGAAAGTGCTGGTGGAAGGCAATCAGCGCGCCCGTGTCGTGGCTGTGCTGGATGCGGACTCCCATCTTGTCGCCCAGGCCGAACTGGTGGCGCTGGATGGCAAGGACGATACCGAAATTGAAGCCATGCGCCGCGCGTTGATGGCGCAATTCGACCAATACGTCAAGCTCAACAAGAAAATCCCGCCCGAAATTCTGACTTCACTTTCAGGCATTGATGAAGGCGGGCGTCTGGCTGACACCATCGTCGCCCATCTGCCCTTGAAACTGGAGCAGAAGCAGGAAATTCTCGAAATGATTTCGGTCGCAAAGCGTCTGGAACATTTGATGAGCTTGCTGGAAGCCGAAATTGACATTCTCCAGGTTGAAAAACGCATTCGTGGCCGGGTTAAACGCCAGATGGAGAAATCCCAGCGCGAGTATTACCTGAACGAACAGGTAAAGGCCATCCAGAAAGAACTCGGCGATATTGAAGAGGGCGCCGAAATGGAGGAGCTGGAGCGGCGAGTCAAAGAATCCGGCATGTCCAAGGAAGCAGTGGCCAAGGCGCATACCGAGTTGAAAAAACTGCGCATGATGTCGCCCATGTCAGCCGAGGCTACCGTTGTGCGCGGCTATATCGACACACTGGTCAACTTGCCGTGGAAAAAGAAAACCAAGATCAGCAAGGATCTGGGCAAGGCCGAGACCGTGCTGGACGAAGATCACTACGGTCTGGAAAAGGTCAAGGAGCGCATTCTCGAATATCTTGCCGTGCAGCAACGTGTGGACAAAGTGAAAGCGCCCATCCTGTGTTTGGTTGGGCCACCCGGCGTAGGCAAGACCTCGCTGGGACAAAGCATCGCGCGCGCAACCAATCGAAAGTTTGTGCGCATGGCGCTGGGCGGCGTGCGGGATGAGGCCGAAATTCGCGGCCATCGCCGCACCTATATTGGCTCCATGCCGGGCAAGATTCTGAAAAGCCTGACCAAGACCGGAGTGCGCAATCCCCTGTTCCTGCTGGATGAAGTGGACAAGATGGGGCAGGACTTCCGGGGCGACCCATCGTCTGCCTTGCTGGAAGTGCTGGATCCGGAGCAGAACCATACGTTCCAGGATCATTACATCGAGGTTGAATACGACTTGTCCGATGTCATGTTTGTAGCGACGGCCAACACGCTCAACATCCCGGCACCTTTGCTCGATCGGATGGAGGTGATTCGTCTGTCAGGCTATACCGAGGACGAAAAGGTCAGCATTGCCGAACGTTATCTGGTGACCAAACAAATGAAGGCCAACGGCCTCAAGGAGAGCGAGTTTCAGATCGCCGAGTCGGCGCTGCGCGATGTAGTGCGTTATTACACACGTGAAGCGGGTGTACGCAGCCTGGATCGGGATATTTCCAAGATTTGCCGCAAAGCCGTCAAGTCGCTGCTGTTAAAGAAACACAAGGGCAAGCTGACGGTTACTTCGCGCAACCTGGAAAAATATCTTGGCGTGCGCCGCTTCAGTTACGGCATCGCCGAGAAAAACAATCAGGTGGGACAGGTAACAGGCTTGGCCTGGACCGAGGTTGGCGGAGAACTGCTCACTATCGAGAGCGTGCGTTTCCCGGGCAAGGGCAAGGTGACAACGACCGGCAAACTCGGCGAAGTCATGCAGGAATCCATCCAGGCTGCCCTGTCTGTTGTGCGCTCGCGCGCACGGCAACTTGGCATTACCGATAATTTCCACGAAAAGTATGATTTGCACATCCATATGCCAGAGGGGGCAACGCCCAAAGATGGCCCCAGCGCAGGTATTGCGATTTGCACCGCCATTGTTTCAGTGTTGACTGGCATACCGGTGCGGTGCGACGTGGCGATGACGGGTGAAATCACCTTGCGTGGCGAAGTGCTGCCGATTGGCGGTTTGAAGGAAAAACTGCTGGCCGCTCATCGCGGGGGCATCAAAGTCGTGATGATCCCAGAGGAAAACGTCAAGGATTTGACCGATATCCCGGATAACATCAAGAACAAGCTGGATATTCATCCCGTGAAGTGGATTGACCAGGTGTTGAAAATCGCGCTGGAACGCCAACCAGAACCACTGGCCGATGAAATTGTGGCAGATGCGGTTCCGCAGGCCGAGCCAACAACCCAGGCAGCGTTGAAGCATTAAGCGCTTGCTCCTGGCGCAATCGGATCCCGCCTTCAGGCGGGATTCTTTTACCTGTGGTGCCAGACTTCGTTAAACCTTAAAACCGCAGTTGGACGCGTCCGATGGGGTAGCCGGACAGGTGGCTGCCGCGAAGCGATGACGCGCAGGGCTCATGCCTGCAGGGAGGAGCGAAAACTAGCCCGCGCAGGCTGCACCCTGGGGCAAGTTTCGGCGCAGTCACAAAAGCAGGCGCATATGCATATGCGGACGTGCCCAGTATCGCCGCCGCCTCGGCTTGCGTCAGCCGCCCGGCGTTCCACCCTTC
>CAYTZP010000047.1:0-11357 GCA_964442685.1 uncultured Thiobacillus sp. | reverse complement strand
GGCAGGCATCTGGTCGGCCTGGGTTAGCGTGAAACACGCGAAGCGTGACCCTGTCTCCCTCTCCCGCTTGCGGGGGAGGGAGGGGTGGGGGAACGGGCACGGCGCGTAGGTGTTTCATGATCCGGGGCGGCAATTCGCCATGTCCGTTAGGTCGTTGCGAGGAACGTTGTGACGAAGCAATCCAGGCAGAAATGATATTTGGCTCATCTGACTGGATCGCCACGCCGCTTTGCTCCTCACGATGACGGGTTAGGAAAACGCGCCTCAAGCCAGGCCGAGGTTGTCCAGATAGCGTTCGGCATCCAGTGCGGCCATACAGCCCGAACCGGCGCTGGTAACGGCCTGTTTGTAGATGTGATCCTGGATGTCGCCTGCTGCGAACACGCCGGGGATATTGGTGGCCGTGGCATTGCCGGCGCGACCGCTTTTGGTGACGATGTAGCCGTGTTCCAGTTCCAGTTGATCCCTGAACAGGTCGGAATTGGGCTTGTGGCCGATGGCGATGAAAATGCCGGTGACCGCGATGTCTTGCGTAGCACCAGTCTGCGTGTGCTTGATACGCATACCGGTGACGCCGGAATCGTTGCCCAGCACTTCGTCCAGGGTATGGTCGGTTTGCAGGGTGATCTTTCCTTCCTTCACTTTTTCCATCAGGTGATCGACCATGATTTTCTCGGCCTTGAACTTGTCGCGGCGATGCACCAGGGTGACGTGGTTGGCAATGTTGGCGAGATACAGCGCTTCTTCCACGGCAGTGTTGCCGCCTCCGATGACAGCGACGTTCTGATTTTTATAGAAGAAACCGTCACAGGTCGCGCAGCCTGACACACCCTTGCCCATGAACGCCTGCTCGGACGGCAACCCGAGATACATGGCCGAAGCGCCAGTGGCGATGATGAGCGCATCGCAGGTATAGGTACCCATGTCGCCAATCAGGGTGATGGGTTTTTCGGTGAGTTTGGCGGTGTGGATGGTGTCGAAGATGATCTCGGTTTCAAAGCGTGTGGCGTGGGCTTCAAACCGCGCCATCAGATCGGGGCCTTGCACGCCGTTGGCGTCCGCAGGCCAGTTGTCCACTTCGGTGGTGGTCATGAGCTGACCGCCCTGTTGCAGGCCGGTAATGAGCACGGGCTTGAGGTTGGCGCGCGCGGCATACACGGCGGCGGAATAACCGGCAGGCCCGGAACCGAGAATGAGGAGTTTTGCGTGTTTGGTGCTCATGGTCTGTTTTGTGTATGAGTAAGGAATGGATGTGATTTTAACCCGGCTTGAACAAGACCGAGGGCGATACATGCAGCCTGGCCCGGCACTTGTCTGGCATTGGTTAGGTTAGGTCATGGATATAATGACGAACTCAAACCATTCAAGGCCATCGCTGTAGTTTATGTCTTCCGCCAGAACATCCAGGCAGCGTCGTTCCGACACGGTCATGTCCGCGCCGCTGCCGCCACGCATGTTGCGCTTGCTGCGCGAGGCGCGCGCGCTGGCGGTGCTGGTTGCGGCGCTATTCTTGGCTGTGATGTTGTTCACACACGCAATCAGTGACCCCGGGTTTTTCAGTTCGGGCGGTGATGCGCCGATCCAGAATATGCTCGGGCGTATTGGCGCGTGGTTCTCTGATCTCTTACTGGGTTTGTCGGGATATTCGGCCTGGTGGCTTGTAGTACTGGCAGTGACTTATTCCATTCGCGTATTTCGCCATCTAGATGAAGCACCCTTGACCAAAACCAGACAACTCTGGATACCGGCGAGCGGTTTTGTGCTGTTGTTGCTGTCGAGCTGCGCGTTGGAGGCGATGCGCTTGTGGAGCCTGAACGGGCTGCCGCAGGGCGCGGGCGGCCTGATGGGGCAAGGCTTGAGCGCATTGTTGATGGAGTTGCTTGGGTTTACCGGCGGTACCTTGCTGCTCCTGGTGGGCATGGCGATTGGCTTCAGCCTGTATGCCGGCGTGTCCTGGCTGAAAATGGCTGAATGGCTGGGCGGGGCACTGGAACATCTGATCTGGGGCATCGTCGCTCATATCCAGCGTCGCCGTGATGAAAAAATCGGTCAACTTGCTTTGCAGCGGCGTGAAGAAGTCGTATCGGTTGAAAAGAAAAAACTTGATGAGGCCGAGCCAATTCGCATTGAACCGCTCGTAACCAGTGTGCCCAAGTCGCCCCGCGTGGAAGCCGAGAAACAGGCGCCGCTGTTCAGGGAACTGCCGGATTCACCGCTGCCCCCGCTGCATTTGCTGGACGAAGCCAGCGAGGCGGTGGAGCAGGTCAGCAAGGAAGCCCTGGAGTTCACCTCGCTGATGATCGAGCGCAAGCTCAGGGAATTCGGCGTCGAGGTCAAGGTGGTGTCGGCCTCGCCCGGCCCGGTGATTACGCGCTACGAAATCGAGCCGGCGATTGGTGTCAAAGGCAGCCAGATCGTCAACCTTTCCAAAGACCTGGCGCGCACCTTGTCGGTGGTCAGCATCCGAGTGGTAGAGGCGATTCCGGGCAAGCACACCATGGGACTGGAAATTCCCAACCAGACCCGCCAGATCGTGCGCCTGTCCGAAATCCTCGGCTCCAAGGCCTATCACGACATGGCCAGCCCTTTGACGGTGACGCTAGGCAAGGACATTGCCGGCAATCCTGTGGTAGCCGATCTGGGCAAAATGCCGCACCTGCTGGTGGCTGGCACGACCGGCTCGGGCAAATCGGTTGGCGTCAACGCCATGATCCTGTCGCTGGTGTACAAATCCGACCCCACCGCCGTGCGCATGATCATGGTCGATCCCAAAATGCTGGAACTGTCGATTTACGAAGGCATTCCGCATTTGCTGGCGCCAGTGGTGACGGATATGCGTCAGGCCGCAGCCGCGCTCAACTGGTGCGTGGGTGAAATGGATCGGCGCTATAAATTGATGTCGGCGCTGGGAGTGCGCAATCTGGCCGGCTACAACCAGAAAATCCGCGATGCCAAAAAAGCGGGCAAGCCGATTACCCATCCGTTCAGCCTCACCCCAGACAACCTAGAACCCTTGGAAACCCTGCCGATGATCGTGGTGGTGATCGACGAGCTGGCCGATTTGATGATGGTGGTCGGCAAAAAGGTCGAAGAACTCATCGCGCGGCTGGCGCAAAAAGCCCGTGCGGCCGGCATCCATCTCATTCTGGCCACGCAAAGACCAAGTGTGGACGTGATTACCGGCCTCATCAAGGCCAACATTCCCACCCGCATTGCCTTCCAGGTTTCCAGCAAGATTGACTCGCGCACCATCCTGGATCAGATGGGCGCCGAGGCCTTGCTGGGGCAGGGCGACATGCTCTACCTGCCGCCGGGCACCGGCTTGCCCAACCGTGTGCATGGTGCGTTCGTCTCGGACGGTGAAGTACACCGCGTGGTGGATTATCTGAAGGCGCTGGGCGAACCGGAATACATCGAAGGCATACTGGACAGCCCGGATGAGTCAGTCGACGGGGCGGGCGGCGAAAGTGGCAGCAATGCCGAAGCCGATCCGCTGTACGACGAGGCCGTGGCCATTGTGCTGAAAACCCGCCGTCCGTCGATCTCTGCGGTGCAGCGGCATTTGCGCATCGGCTACAACCGCGCTGCGCGGCTGATTGAAGCGATGGAAGCCGCCGGCCTGGTGTCGCCCATGCAACCGAATGGTAATCGTGAGGTCATTGCGCCCAAGCATGAGAATTAACCCGGCATAATCGTTTGCCGGGCAACAAATTGCGGAACCGAATCAGGTGACAAGCACACCAAATAGAATCCTGTGCCAGCTAATATATTCATGAAAACCAGAAATCTACTTCTCAGCCTGTTTCTTGTGGCCTCTCCGGTTTTTGCCGGCGGCACCAGCGCGCTCAAATCTTTTATCAGCGAAACCCGCACCGCCAGGGCAGCTTTCACCCAGATCGTGACGGATCAGAACGGCAAGTTGCGGCAAAAGTCAGAAGGTACGCTGGCTTTTTCGCGTCCCGGCAAGTTTCGCTGGGTGTATCAAAAGCCGTATGAACAACTGATTGTCGGCGATGGCATCAAGCTGTGGATTTACGATGCCGATCTGGATCAGGTGACGGTGCGCAAACTGGGCGATGCCCTGGGTTCCAGCCCGGCCGCCTTGCTGGCGGGCAACAACGATATTGAAAAACATTATGTGCTGAAGGACGCAGGCGGACGTGATGGTCTGGATTGGCTGGAGGCCAGGCCGCGCGATAAAAACAATACTTTTGAGCTTGTGCGCATGGGGTTTTCACAGAACATGCTGGCAGCCATGGAACTGAAAGACAGTTTTGGCCAGACTACCGTGCTGAAATTCAGCAGGCTGGAAAGAAACCCCGCCGTGAATGCGGGCGAGTTCAAGTTCACCCCGCCCAAGAATGCGGATGTCATTGTGGATTGATGAAATCTGTTTCCGGCGATCTTTTCGGCGCCACTCCCGCCTACCAGCCTTTGGCCGAACGCCTGCGCCCGAAAACGCTGGATGAGGTCGCAGGGCAGGCGCATCTGATCGGGCCGGGCAAGCCGCTGCGGCTTGCTTATGAATCCGGCAAGCTGCATTCCTTCATCCTGTGGGGTCCGCCGGGCGTGGGCAAAACGACGCTGGCGCGTCTGATGGCTGACGCGATGGCAGCGGACTTCATTCCGCTGTCGGCGGTATTGTCCGGGGTGAAGGAAATCCGCGAGTCCATTGCGCGTGCCGAGCAGGCGCAAGTCCACGGACGGCGCAGCATTTTGTTTGTGGATGAAATCCATCGTTTCAATAAATCACAGCAGGATGCGCTGCTGCCACATGTGGAATCGGGACTGGTGACGTTTATTGGCGCTACTACCGAAAATCCGTCCTTTGAGGTGGTGGGCGCGCTGCTCTCGCGCGCGCAGGTGTATGTGTTGCAATCGCTGTCGGCTGAAGATATGCACGCCCTTTTCAGGCGGGTTGCGGCGCATTATGCCGATGTCGTCTTTGATCCGGATGCAGTCGCACGTGTTATTGAATATGCAGATGGCGATGCACGGCGTTTCCTCAACGATATTGAACAGCTTGCCGATGCTGCACGATCGCAGAAAGTGCCTGTCTCGCTAGAACTGGCCGGAAACCTGCTGGTGCGCGGATCGCGCCGTTTCGACAAGGGCGGCGAAAATTTCTACGACCAGATTTCCGCGTTGCATAAAAGCGTGCGTGGCTCCAAGCCCGATGCTGCGCTGTACTGGATGATCAGGATGCTCGATGGCGGCTGCGACCCGCTGTACTTGGCACGGCGTGTCATTCGCATGGCCTCGGAAGACATTGGTCTCGCCGATCCGAGAGCCTTGAGATTGGCATTGGATGCGGCAGAAACCTATGAGCGCCTGGGTAGCCCGGAAGGTGAGCTGGCCATTGCCCAGGCGGTGATTTATCTCGCCTGCGCGCCTAAGAGCAATGCGGCTTATGTGGCTTACAATAACGCCCGCCGCTTTGTGAAACAGGACGGTTCGCGCGAGGTGCCCGTGCATCTGCGCAACGCACCGACCAAACTGATGAAGGAACTGGGCTACGGGCGAGAATACCGCTATGCCCACGATGAGCCGGATGCCTATGCGGCAGGAGAGGATTACTTCCCCGAAGGCATCCAGCCAAGTTTTTACAAGCCGGCACCAAGAGGGCTGGAAGGCAAGATTGCTGAAAAGCTTGCCCATCTGAAAAGCCTTGATGCGGCGGCAGGCAAAAAGAAATCATAGGGAGTTTTCATGCTGGACATACAACTGCTGCGCAACGATCTGGAAGGCGTTGCGGCCAAACTCAAGTCGCGCAAGTTCGATCTGGACACGGCGACCATTGCCGCGCTGGAAGCTGATCGCAAGGTTTTGCAAACACGCACGCAGGAATTGCAGGCGAGACGCAATGCTTTGTCCAAGAGCATCGGTGCGGCCAAGGCCAAGGGCGAAGACGTGGCGCCCATCATGGCGGAAGTGGCTGGGCTGGGCGACGAACTGAAGGCAGGCGAGGAGGCTTTGTCCAGCTTGCAGGAAAAATTCAATGTCTTGCTGATGGGCATTCCCAACATTCCGCACGAGTCGGTTCCTGAAGGTGTGGATGAAAGCGGCAATCAGGAAGTTCTGCGCTGGGGCACCCCTTGCAGTTTTGATTTTGAAGTGAAAGACCATGTGGACATCGGCGCAGGTCTGGGGCTGGATTTTGAAGCAGCTGCCAAGTTGTCAGGTTCGCGTTTTGCGGTGTTGAAGGGCAGCATTGCACGCCTGCACCGTGCGCTTGCACAGTTCATGCTCGATGTGCACACGCGCGAACATGGCTATACCGAGCTGTATGTGCCCTACATGGTCAACGCCGATTCCATGCGCGGCACGGGTCAGTTGCCCAAGTTCGAGGAAGATTTGTTCGCCACCTTCAAGAATGCTGACGAAAAACTTTATCTCATTCCCACTGCCGAAGTGCCGGTGACCAATCTGGTGCGCGATGAAATCGTTCCGGGCGAAAGCCTGCCGCTGAAATTCGTTGCCCACACGCCTTGCTTCCGTTCTGAAGCAGGCTCCTATGGCCGCGACACGCGCGGCATGATCCGCCAGCACCAGTTCGACAAGGTGGAAATCGTTCAGATGGTGAAACCCGAGGATTCCTACGCTGCGCTGGAAACACTGACCGGCCACGCCGAGGCCATTTTACAGAAACTGGGTCTGCCTTACCGGAAAATGCTGCTGTGCACCGGCGACATGGGTTTCTCGTCAGCCAAGACCTATGACCTTGAGGTGTGGTTGCCGGCACAGAATACCTACCGCGAAATTTCTTCCTGTTCCAATTTCGAGGCTTTTCAGGCGCGCCGCATGCAGGCGCGTTACCGCAATGACAAGAACAAGCCGGAACTGCTGCACACGCTGAATGGCTCCGGCCTGGCGGTGGGCCGCACACTGGTGGCGATTCTGGAAAACTACCAGAATGCCGACGGCAGCGTGACGATTCCGGAAATTTTGCACGGCTATATGGGTGGAGTTGAGCGGCTTAATTGAGTGCGAGACGTAATTTGTGCGATGCCTTGCTGGATAGATAGGGTTTATATTCAGGTTCCAGTAAACGCAGGATGTCGTAGTAATTGCGGATGCTTTCGACAAAAATCACCGCCTCGCCGCCGCGAGAGTAGCCATATTTTGTAACTCTCTTGTAGCCGCCTCGGGCGAGCAGCGGCAAGGTCTGTTTCACGTCCGCCCAGCTGTCCGGATTCATGCCCTTGGCCTGAGCGATACGACGCGCATCTTCCAGATGTCCCTGTCCCTGGTTGTAGGCTGCCAGCGCAAGCCAGGTGCGATCTGGTTCCGGAATGCGATCGGGTAGTGTGTCCTTTAGCAACACCAGATAGCGGGCACCGGCCATAATGCTTTGCCGTGCATCCAGCCGGTTTGTCACCCCCATGCGATCTGCGGTGGGGCCGGTCAGCATCATCAAGCCGCGCACCCCTGTGGGGGAGATGGCATAAGGATCCCACTTGGATTCCTGGTAGCCGATGGCGCTGAGCAAACGCCAGTCAATAGCGGTTTCGTCCTGAGCCTGATGAAATAGGTGGCGAAATCGCGGAAGAACAGACAGCCTGCGTTTATGGATGCCCTCCACATCTCCGGATTCCAGGCGTTTTATGTGGCCGTAATACCGCTCGTAGGTGTTCTTGAGCAGATCATTTCTGCGTGACTGGATAAAGAACTGGTTTAACCGCGCTGCAAGTTTGCCGCTGGCGGACATGGGGAGCGCCCAAGTGATCGCCTTCTCATTGGCCAGCACATAGGCAATGCGAAGCGAAGGGTACTGCTGGCGTGCCAGATCAAAGTCTTTTTCATTGACAATGACCCCGTCAAACTGTGCTTCATCCAAGCGGGCAAACAGGTCTTCTGGAAAGACACCTTCCAATGCGGTCCATTTGAGTTTGGGGTATTTGCGTTGGGCGGCTTCCAGCAGGGATTGATGTCCGGTCTCGGTCATCACGACCAGTCGCAATTTTGCCAAATCGGCCAAGTTGTCTATGCGCCTGACAGATTGTCGCGTCACAACTACAACCCTGGTCAGATACAGCACAGGGCTTTGTCGCAAACCCTGTTCTGCCAGAGAATCTGAAACCAGGTTTGCAGCTACCAGGTGCGCCTTGCCGCTCTTGGCCAGCTCGAACAAATCTGCATAACTATTGCTTTTCTGCCAGCGCACCAACCAGCCTTGTTCGGCCGCAAACGCTTCTACCAGGTCATAATTGAAACCGGTTGTCACGTTGTCGCTGTCAAGAAAATATGCGCCTGGCTCATAACGGGTAACCACCACCAGCTCTTTGCTGGTGTCCGGGTCGGGCACGGAGCGACTGCATCCGGCAACAAGCAGCACCGAAAGCACGCCCCAAGTCAGGGCACGGATCATGCGCAAAGTCTAGCGTATAAGCATGAAATATGGGTTGGGCACGGGTGCAAGAACATGTAAAATCCGCGCTTCTGTTGCGGAGAGGTGGCAGAGTGGTTGAATGCACCGGATTCGAAATCCGGCATACAGGTTCTCCTGTATCGGGGGTTCGAATCCCCCCCTCTCCGCCACGAAGCATAATGCCCTGCATGGGCTATTGGTTTGTGAAGATGGGGCGGGTGAGAAGCCCCTCTGGATGTCTCCAGCTTCAACTTCAGAAACCCGTTCTCTATACCCTGACCTCTACAGGGTTGAAAAATCTCCTGGTCTCGCCAAATATAGAGCCTGTATTGATCTACATTGCGAGTAATGGCAGTCAAAAAAGATTCAGGCGTTTTACTTGAGCCGACGCAAACCCGAGCCAAGCCGCCGCCGCTCTACAAGGTTTTGTTGTTGAACGACGATTACACGCCGATGGAGTTTGTGGTGGTGGTATTGCAGCGTTTTTTTTCCATGGATCGTGAACGTGCCACACAAATCATGCTCAAAGTGCATACTGAGGGTGTGGGTGTCTGTGGAGTGTTTCCCAAGGACATTGCCAGCACCAAGGTGGAGCAGGTGGCACGCTTTGCACGCGACAGTCAGCATCCGCTGCAATGCACTATGGAAGAGAGTTAAACGAAGAAAGCAGATACGACGATGATTGCGCAAGAACTTGAGGTCAGTTTGCATATGGCGTTTACGGACGCGCGCCAGAAGCGGCACGAGTTCATCACGGTGGAGCATTTGCTGCTGGCTATGCTGGACAACCCCTCGGCTGCAGAGGTGTTGCGCGCCTGTGGCGTTGATATCGACACGCTACGCAAGAGCCTGAGCGAATTCATCGACGAACATGCGCCCAAAGTAGAAGGCGAGGGCGAGGTAGATACCCAGCCTACGCTGGGTTTCCAGCGCGTGATCCAGCGCGCGATTTTGCATGTGCAGTCTTCCGGCAAGAAGGAAGTGACCGGCGCAAATGTGCTGGTGGCAATCTTTGGCGAAAAGGATTCGCATGCAGTATTTTTCCTTGAACAGCAGGGCGTGGCGCGACTGGATGTGGTGAACTTTATTTCTCACGGTGTGGCCAAGGTACCGCAGGCCAATACGCCGAGGCATGAAGAGTCGACAGAAGCCGCGCAGGAAGCGGCATCGCCGTCATCCCCGCTGGACTCTTACACGCTGAACCTGAACGTGCAGGCGCTGGCGGGCAAGATCGACCCGTTGATAGGGCGTGATCCGGAATTGGAACGGGTCATCCAGACGTTATGCCGCCGCCGTAAAAATAACCCCCTGCTGGTGGGCGAGGCTGGCGTGGGCAAGACCGCCATTGCCGAGGGACTGGCACGGCGCATTGTGGAAGGCACAGTGCCGGAGATACTGGCTAAAAGTACGGTTTACGCGCTGGATATGGGGGCGTTGCTGGCAGGGACGAAATACCGTGGCGACTTTGAACAGCGCCTGAAGGCCGTGCTAAAGCAGCTTGCGGATGATGCGGATGCCGTGCTGTTCATTGATGAAATTCATACTCTGGTTGGCGCCGGCGCAGCATCTGGCGGCACGATGGATGCGTCCAATCTGTTAAAACCGGCGCTCAGTTCCGGCCAGTTGCGCTGCATTGGCGCAACCACCTACACGGAATATCGCGGCATTTTCGAGAAGGATCATGCGCTGTCGCGGCGCTTCCAGAAGGTCGATGTGGCCGAACCCAGTGTGGCTGACACCATCGCGATTTTGCGCGGCCTCAAGTCTCGCTTTGAAGATCACCACGGCATCAAATATACCGCCTCTGCCTTGACTGCGGCTGCCGAGCTTTCAGCGCGCTTCATCAGCGACCGTCACTTGCCGGACAAAGCCATTGATGTCGTTGACGAGGCGGGCGCCGCGCAGCGCATCCTGCCCAAGTCCAAACAAAAGAAAGTGATTTCGCCCAAGGAAATCGAGGATATCATCGCCAAAATCGCGCGCGTGCCAGCCAAGACCATTTCCGTGGATGACCGCGAATCCCTCAAACGCCTCGATCGCGACCTGAAATCCGTGGTGTTTGGGCAGGATACCGCCATCGACGCGCTGGCTACGGCCATCAAAATGTCGCGCAGCGGCTTGGGCAACCCGCAAAAACCCATCGGCTCATTTCTGTTTTCCGGCCCTACCGGGGTGGGCAAAACCGAAGTGGCGCGGCAATTGGCCTATACCCTGGGCATCGAATTGCTGCGTTTTGATATGTCCGAATACATGGAACGCCATGCCGTATCGCGCCTGATTGGCGCGCCGCCGGGTTATGTTGGTTTTGACCAGGGCGGGCTGCTGACCGAGGCGGTGAACAAGCACCCCCATGCCGTGCTGCTGCTGGACGAGATCGAGAAGGCCCATCCGGATATTTTCAATGTCCTGCTCCAGGTAATGGATCACGGTACGCTGACCGATACCAACGGGCGCAAGGCAGATTTCCGCAATGTCGTCATCATCATGACCACCAATGCGGGCGCGGAGAATTTGAGCAAAACCAGTATCGGTTTCGCCTTGAACACCAGCAAGGCCGGAGATGAAATGGGCGACATCAAGCGCATGTTCACGCCCGAGTTCCGCAACCGCCTGGATGCGGTCATTCCCTTTGCGGCGCTCGGACATGAAGTCATCATGCGAGTGGTGGACAAATTCCTCATGCAGCTTGAGGAACAATTGCACGAAAAGAAAGTTGAAATCAGCTTCAGTGTCACGTTGCGGGAATATCTGGGCAAACATGGCTTTGACCCCCAAATGGGCGCGCGCCCGATGGCGCGGCTGATTCAGGACACGATACGCAAAGCATTGGCCGACGAACTGCTGTTTGGTCGTCTGGCTGGTGGTGGCCGCGTAAGGGTGGATCTGGATGCTGAAGGAAAGATTGCGCTGACTTATCCGGAGGCGCTATTGACCGCCGAGGTCTGAGTGCGGTTTGGCAACATGAAAAAACGCCCGGATTTCCGGGCGT
>CAYTZP010000046.1:0-13207 GCA_964442685.1 uncultured Thiobacillus sp. | reverse complement strand
TGCGCCCGTCCGCCGGCACCCGGTCGCCCGCCTCCAGGAGCACGATGTCGCCGGGAACGAGCTGCGTGGCCGGGACTTCCTCCATGCGCCCCGCGCGCCGCACCCGCGCCGCCGGGGCGAGCATCTTCTTCAGCGCCGCCAGCGTGGCCTCGGCGCGGTGCTCCTGCCAGAAGCCGAGCGCCGCGTTGAATACCACCACGATCAGGATCACCACCGCGTCCTTGAGGTCGCCGATGGCGGCGGCCAGCATCGCGGCGCCGATCAGCACCAGGATCAGCAGGCTCTTGAACTGGTCGAGAAACAGCAGCCAGCGCGAGCGCGGCGGCGTCTCTGCCAGGCGGTTTTCACCGTGGCTAGTAAGGCGTTCCCGCGCCTGCGCGCCGGTCAGGCCGTCGCGCCCGGCATCCAGCGCGGCGAGCGCGTCTTCGGCGGGCGTCGCGTGCCAGAGCCGAGCGAGGTTTTTTTCTTCATTCATGACGAATCTCCCGAGGAATCGATGTGCCTGCTACCCGTGCCATCCAGACGAAGGCCGTGTACAGACCCGGCAGTATAAGCCTCCGCGACCGATGCCGCCGCCGTGCCGAAGATGGCCAAGCCGTTGAAAAGGCTTCGCCGCCGGCGGCGAAGCCATGGCTCCGGCCAGGGCGACCAGGATGGCGCAAGCGGTAGCCGGCATGCCCATCATCTCAGGGCACCAGCAGCAGGGCGAATTCGCCAAGAACGCCGTGCATCATCCCCACCCATATTGCGCAGCATCTTCAAAAGATTGCCCGCCAGGCTTCCTCGCGTGTGGCGAATCGGGCTTGATACACCCACCCGGTCTTGAACGGCGCAAAGAAGCTTTCCATCGGCGCGTTGTCCCGGCAGTTGTCCTTGCGTGATATCGACGCCAGCATGCCATATTTTAGGGAGCCTCTGAATTAATTCGAGGGTAGTTCATTGCGAGCATCAACTTGACCTGTTCATTGTGGACGCTGTTCTGCCTGCGGGCATCACGGCAGTGCCAAGCTGCGCCAGCCGCGCTGTTCCATAGGCGGCTTGCGCCATGCTGGCGGCGGTGACGGGCGCCCCCAGACGCCTTTGCCGAATTTCCTGCCAGACGGGGTTTTGCGCGCCGCCGCCAGCGGTCATGACACGAATCAAGCGGGCGGCGCCCAATTGCTGCAAGCGGGTATAGCCCAGGGCTTCAATTGCGGCCATCCCATCCAGCAAGCCGTGCAAAAAGGCCACGTCATCATCGGGACGGGGCGACATGCCTGGCTGAAGTTGTGGATTGTTGATTGGAAAGCGTTCGCCGGGCCGGGGCAGGGGGTAGTAGTCCAACCCGCTGGAGCGATTTGGAGCTATGCGGGCAGACAGCGCGAGCAGTTCCGCATCGCTGAAAAACTGCTTCAATACGCCGCCGCCCGAATTGGACGCGCCGCCTGCCAGCCACAAGTTGCCGAAACGGTGCGAATACACCCCGCTGGCAGGATCTTCCACGCGCTGGCAAGACAAGAGTTTCAACACCAGCGTGGTGCCGAGCGAGGTTACCGCCTCACCCGGCTGCGACGCACCTGCAGCAATAAAGGCGGCAATGCTGTCGGTAGTGCCCGCCCGCACGACACATTCCGGCCTGATTTGGTAGCATCGGGCGATTTCTGGCGCAATCCGGCCAAGGGCTTCGCCCGGTGTCAGTACCCTTTGCTGCCAGCGGCTGCCGGGCAGGGCAGTCACCCATTCCGGCCAGGCCAGGATTTCCACGTCGTAGCCGGACTTCAGCGCATTGTGATAATCCGTGAACCCCGGCTTGCCAGTGAGCAAGGCGGCCAGCCAGTCGGCTTGATGAAAACAATGAGCGGCTTCGGAATGGTGTTTGTCCAGCCAAAGCCGCTTGGCCAGGCCGGAAGTTGGTCCGAAAGGGTTAAGTTCCCCTCTCCCTGCGGGAGAGGGGGCAGGGGTGAGGGAGAATTCTTCCCATGCCCGCGCAATTTCCTTTCCCTCCTCAATCGCCCGTCCATCGTTGTACAGTAGCGCAGGACTGATCGGCGCAAGTTGCGCATCGGTTGCCAGCAGCGTGCCGGAAGTGCCGTCGATGGCCAGCGCGGCAAGGTTATTTTTGATGTCCGCCGGAATGCCGGAAATCAGCTCAAACAGCGCAGTGCGCCAGTGCTGTGGATTGGCCGGGTCTGCATATCCGGCGCGGGATTCAAAAACGATTTCCCCGGCCTGATCCAGCACGCAGGCGCGTGCGCCCGAAGTGCCGAAGTCAAGACCAAGGAAATAGTCAGCCACGCGTGTTGGATTGGTGCTCGAACTGGGTCAATTCCACCCGAGGTTCGGGCTTCCAGCCTTTTTTGCGGTGCTCGGCCACGACGTTGGTGAAAATGCCGCCGCGCACATAGAACTTGGCGGTCAGGCGCATGAATCTGGGCTTGGTGACTTTTACCAGATCGTCGAGGATGCGGTTGGTCACGTCCTCGTGGAAGTGTCCCTCGTTGCGGAAGCTCCAGATGTAGAGCTTGAGGCTTTTCAGTTCCACGCAGGTCTTGTCTGGAATGTAATCCAGGTACAGCGTGGCGAAATCCGGCTGCCCGGTCTTGGGGCAAAGACACGTAAATTCAGGTACTTCCATGTGGATATGAAAGTCGCGTTGAGGTTTGGGGCTGGGAAAGGTTTCGAGGGTTTTTGAAGGGGAGGATGGCATGGCTGGCTCGGTGTAGAATCGGGGAAATCCGGCTGGAGGAGGCCGGGGCAATTGTTTCCAATTATATAAGCACGGGGATTTATCTTGCGCCTCACCTCGATCAAACTCGCCGGTTTCAAGTCTTTTGTCGATCCCACTACCATCCCCATCCCCGCGCAATTGACCGGCGTGGTCGGCCCCAACGGTTGCGGTAAATCCAATGTGATTGACGCTGTGCGCTGGGTGCTGGGCGAGTCTTCCGCCAAGCATTTGCGCGGCGAGTCCATGCAGGATGTGATTTTCAACGGTTCGTCGGCGCGCAAGCCGGTGTCGCGCGCTTCGGTCGAGCTGATTTTCGACAACAGTCTGGGCAAGGCCGCCGGCCAGTGGTCGCAATATGCCGAAATCTCGGTCAAGCGCGTGCTCACGCGCAACGGCGATTCCAGTTACTACATCAACAACCTGCATGTGCGCCGCCGCGATGTGTCGGATCTGTTCATGGGCACGGGCCTGGGCGCCCGTGCTTACGCCATCATCGAGCAGGGCATGATCTCGCGCGTGATCGAGGCCAAGCCCGAAGAACTGCGCGCCTATCTGGAAGAAGCTGCCGGTATTTCCAAATACAAGGAACGTCGCAAGGAAACCGAATCACGGCTGAAGGATGCCCGCGACAATCTCAGCCGCGTGGCAGACATCCGCCAGGAGCTCGACAAGCAGATTGAAAAGCTCGCCAGCCAGGCCGAAGTTGCCAAACAATACAAGGCGTTACAGGAGCAATTGAGCGCATCGCAACACATGCTGTGGTATGTGAAAAAACGTGACGCGCAATCAGCCCGAAGCAAGCTGGCGCGCGATCTGGGTGAGGCCAATAACCGGCTGGAAGCTGAAACTGCACGTTTGCGCGAGATTGAAGCCGGGCTGGAAACCACGCGCAATGCGCATTATTCAGCGCAAGATCAATTCAACGTTTTGCAGGGCGAATATTACGCCGCGCAATCCGAGGTTTCGCGCATTGAACAGGCGCTTGCCCACCTGCGCGCCACAAGGGAACGCATGGCGCATCAGCAGGCTGATCTGGAGTCGCGCAATCAATCCCTGTTTGAGCGGATTGCCAATGCCACAGCAGAAAAAACCGAACAGATTGCCAGATTGTCCAATTTGAGTGATCTGATTTCACAGGCTGAAGCCCGCTTTGCTATGGCTTCCAGCCAGCATTTGCCGGAAAAGGAAGATGCGCTGAGGCAGGCGCAGCAGAGCGTGAGCGAGGCGCAAAGTGCGCTTTCGCTGTCCGAGCAGAACAAGCAGCTGGATGAGGCGCATCTTGGCCATGCCCGTCGCACCTTGCAACAACTGCAAGAACGCAAATCGCGCCTGGATAAGGAATTGACGCAGCTACCCAGGCCGGACGCGACAGCCTTGTCTAGCCGCGAAGCAGAACTGGATTCGCTGGTAGCGATACTGGATGACGCGCGCGCCGGGCTGGAACATGGCGAAATGGCTCTGCCCGCGCTGGATGCGGCGCGAAGTGCGGTTCTGCGCAGTCTGGACGAAACCCGCCGCGAGCTTCACAAGGTCGAAGCGGAATTGGCTGCATTGCAAAAAATGCAGGAAAGCCTCAAGGCCGACGAAAAACTGGGGCATTGGTTAAGCGCCCAGAATCTGGAGACGGCAGCGCGTCTGTGGCAAGGGCTTGAAGTGCAAGCCGGCTGGGAATCTGCTGTAGAAGCCGTATTGCGCGAGCGTCTGCAGGCCATCGACAGCCAGGTACAGGATGCCTGGCTTGATGTTGCTCCGCCCGCACGTGTCAGTATCTACGCTAGATCCGAAACAGCCCTGGATGCGCCCGAGGGTAGTTTGCTGGCAAAACTGACTGCCAAAACAACCCATCTGGCAGGGGTGCTCGACGACTGGCTGGCCAATGTACAAACGGCTGAGACTGTCCAGGAAGCACTAGATCGGCAAGCTAAACTTGCCGCAGGGCAATGTCTGGTCACGCCGCAAGGCCATGTGTTTACACGCTACAGCGTGAGTTTTCATGGCCCGCATACGGCAGTGGAAAGCGTCATGGCGCGCAGCCGCGATATGCAGAAACTCAATGCCAGGCTGATCGAACTGAAACAACAGCTGTCAGCCCAAGAGCAGTCGCATCAGGACGCGCAGGCCAATTACCAGTCCGCACAGCAAAATCTGGCGCAATTGCGGCAGCAGGCCAATCAAAGCCAGAGCCGCCATCAAACCGCCCAGATGGAGGTGTTGCGCTTGCAGCAAGCGTTTGAGCGCGTGAGTCAGCGGCGCGAACAAATTGAAAACGAGCTGGCCGAAATCGAGGGCAGCCTCGCAGCCGAGCAGGAAGACGTGCTGGCAACAGAAGAACGCCTGCACAATCACCGCAGCGAAATCGACTTTGCGCGGGAGCGGGTTTACGAAGTGCGGCAGGCGCGTGACATTGCCGATCGCGCCGTGCACGAGGCGCGCGAGTTACAACGCGATGCCGAGCGAAGCTTGCAGGAAACCCGTTTTATCGAGACAACCGCAAGCAATAAGATCAAAGAGCTGTCTTCGCTTCTTCTTGCGCTGGATGAGGAAAAAACCCTGGTCGCAGAATCGCTGGCCAGCCTCCAGCAGGAAATGTTTGGCCTGGATGACGCCTCCATCGAGGGCGGGCTGCAAAACGCGCTTGCCAATCGTGTGGCACGGGAGGAGGCGGTGTCAGTTGCACGCAATCAGTTGGAGGAAATGACCAATCGTTTGCGCCATGAGGAGGAATCCCGCATCCAGTGCGAGCAAGGGCTGAACCCCTTGCGCGAGCGCATGGAACAATTGCGCCTCAAGGATCAGGAACTGCTGCTGACCGAAACCCAGTTTGAGGAAAACCTTGTTCAGGCCCAATCAGACCAGAATGCGCTGCAACTTGCATACGAGCAAACCAATCCCCGAACAGGCGGTTTGCAGTCGGACATCAATCGTTGCACAGCTGGCATTGCCGCCCTGGGCGCCGTCAACCTGGCCGCGCTGGAAGAGCTGACCGAAGCGCAGGAGCGAGGCACCTACCTTGCCAATCAGCACGCCGATTTGCTGGAAGCGACCAACACGCTGGAAGCCGCCATCCGCAAAATCGACCAGGAAACCCGCGACCTGCTCAAGGCCACCTTCGATACCGTCAACGGCAACCTGGGCGAACTGTTCCCGCAGTTTTTCGGCGGGGGCAGGGCAGAGCTGGTGCTGACCGGCGAAGAGCTGCTGGACGCTGGCGTGCAGATCATTGCCCAGCCGCCCGGCAAGAAGAATTCCAGCATTCACCTGCTGTCCGGCGGCGAAAAGGCGCTTACCGCCCTGTCTCTGGTGTTTTCGCTGTTCAAGCTCAACCCCGCGCCGTTCTGTCTGCTCGACGAAGTTGACGCGCCGCTGGACGACTCCAACACCGCGCGCTATGCGGAAATGGTCAAGCGCATGTCTGCCGAAACCCAGTTCCTGTTCATCACCCACAACCGCATCACCATGGAAGCGGCGCAACATCTGGCTGGCGTCACCATGAACGAGCCGGGGGTGTCGCGCCTGGTCGCGGTGGATGTGCAGGAAGCACTGCGGTTCCAGGAAGTGGCGGCGGCCTGAGTGACAACACAAAAAAACGGGTTCCATTACGCCCGGCTTCCGATCCGCCAAGGTTGAGGCAGGCTGCGGAATCGTCATGCTAGGCAAGCTATTCTCCGGCATAGAAGGCCGGATTCTGTACGCCGGACTAGGGCTAACCGGCCTGATGCTGCTGGCCTTTGGAGTAGGCTGGCATCTCTTTCCGGACAGCATTCTGGCCTACGCAGCCATGACCGGGCTCAACCTCGTCATCGGCCGCGCGGCGGGCATGACCTATGGCTACGCAAGCGGCTTTGGCCATGCGCAGGTGGTGCCCCTCAACATGCTGATCGAGACCATCCAGGTGCTGGTGGTGTACCCGCTTTTTGCGCTGAGCTGGCGGCAGCTGATCAATCTGCCTCGTATGAAACCGTTCATGACACGCCTCCATCATGCCGCGGAATCCCGCCGTGGCATGGTCAGGAAATTCGGCATCGCCGGCCTGTTTGTTTTCGTGTTTGTGCCATTCTGGATGACCGGCCCGGTGGTGGGTGCCATTATCGGCTTTCTGATTGGCTTGCGTCCCTGGGTGAACCTTGTCGTCGTGCTGACCTCCACCTACATCGCCATCGGCATCTGGGCGCTGCTGCTGAACGAACTGAGCGATTGGGCGGCAACCGTCAACCAGTTTGCTCCCTTGGCGCTGGTTCTCGCAATTGTGCTTATTGCCGGGGCAATCCATATGATGCGCCGACGCTGAACATCAATTCATTTCAAGCAGCGGGTGACGTGATTTCTTCGCAAGCCAGAAATTGGCTTCTATAAATAAAGCATTGGTCATGATTGTTGAACAAATGTCCCGGTTTGAAATTGTTTGTTTCCATCGCGTTGCAGAATCTGCCCAGTCATGTTGGCGAGCCCTGATGTGGCTGCTGTTCATCCTGCCCATGACTGCCTTGGCAAACCCGGTGATCCTGATCGATATCGATGGCGCCATCGGGCCGGCCACGGCCGACCATGTCACGCGTGGCCTGAAACACGCCGCAGCAGAAAAGGCACAGCTTGTCGTGTTGAGAATGGATACGCCCGGCGGTCTGGATACCTCGATGCGCGTGATCATCAAGGACATTCTGGCCTCGCCGGTGCCGGTGGCAAGTTATGTCGCACCAAGCGGTGCGCGTGCGGCCAGCGCCGGCACCTACATCCTGTATGCCAGCCATGTAGCCGCCATGGCGCCGGGCACCAACCTGGGCGCAGCCTCGCCGGTGGCCATCGGCGTGCCGGGCATAGGTGGCAATCCGCCCGGCAAGCCGGCAAGTCCGAATGGCAAGCCCGGGGCAGGGGAGGCCCCGCCCAAGGATGTCATGGCGGAAAAAGCCATGAATGACGCGGCAGCCTACATTCGCGGGTTGGCGCAGATGCGCGGTCGAAATGCGGACTGGGCGGAGCAGGCGGTTCGCAAGTCCGTCAGCCTTCCCGCGACCGAGGCGCTGAAATCGAAGGTCATCGAACACATTGCCTTTGACGTACCCGATCTGCTCAAGCAGGTGGACGGCAGGAAGATCAAGCTGGCAAGCGGTGCCGAGGTCGAGCTGAAGACGGCCAGCGCCATGGTGACAACGCACGAAGTCGGCTGGCGCACGCGTTTCCTGTCGGCTATCACGGCACCCGGCATCGCGCTCATCCTGATGATGATTGGCGTGTACGGCCTGTTTTTCGAGTTTTACAACCCCGGTTTGGGCGTGCCCGGTGTGGTGGGCGCCATCTGCCTGCTGTTGGGCTTGTATGCGCTGCAACAACTGCCAGTCAACTATGCGGGTCTGGCACTGATTGCCCTGGGCATTGCCTTCATGGTGGCGGAAGCCTTTGCCCCCAGCTTTGGCATCCTGGGGCTGGGCGGCGTGGCAGCCTTTGTTTTTGGTGCGGTCATTCTCATCGATACCGACGTGCCAGGGTTTGGCATTCCCATCGCGCTCATTGTCGTGCTCGCGCTCGTCAGCGCGGTGACCATCGCGGCCATTGCCGGCTTTGCGCTTAAGGCGCGCAAGCGTCCTGTCGTCAGCGGCGAGGAGGAGCTCATCGGCAGCGAGGGCGTGGTGACGGATTGCGAAAATGGCGAATGTTGGGCGCGCGTGCACAGCGAACGCTGGAAAGTGAAAAGCGACACTGCCCTGTCGCCCGGCCAGCTTATCCGCATTACGGGCAGGCAGGCGCTGGTTCTGACCGTTTCGCCCATCACTAGCCAAGGAGACTGATCATGGGATTTGGATTTGAAATTGGATTTTCCGGGGTGTTCTTCCTGTTGGCGCTTCTGGTCATCTCCTCCCTGCGCATCCTGCGCGAATACCAGCGCGGCGTCATTTTCATGCTGGGCCGGTTCTGGAAGGTCAAGGGACCGGGCCTCATCCTCGTCATTCCCGGCGTTCAGCAGATGGTGCGGGTGGACCTGCGCACGGTGGTGTTCGACGTGCCCGAGCAGGATGTGATCTCCCGCGACAACGTGTCGGTCAAGGTCAATGCCGTGGTGTATTTCCGCGTGGTGGATCCGCAGAGAGCCATCATCCAGGTGGAGGATTTTCTTGGAGCCACCAGCCAGCTCGCGCAGACCACGCTGCGCGCGGTGCTGGGCAAGCACGAGCTGGACGAAATGCTGGCAGAGCGTGAACGGCTCAATACCGACATTCAGCAGGTGCTGGACAGCCAGACGGATGCCTGGGGCATCAAGGTCTCCAACGTGGAAATCAAGCACGTGGACATCAACGAATCCATGGTGCGTGCGATTGCCAAGCAGGCCGAAGCCGAGCGCGAACGGCGCGCCAAGGTCATCCATGCCGAAGGGGAACTTCAGGCATCCGAAAAACTGCTGCAGGCCGCGCAGATGCTGGCCCAGCAGCCAGAAGCCATGCAACTGCGCTACATGCAGACCGTGACCTCGATTGCCGGCGACAAGTCCTCGACCATTGTTTTCCCGTTGCCGGTGGATATTTTCAATGCACTCGCCAGAAAGGGTGAGAAGGACGCAGGCTGACCACCCCGCAAGGTGCGAGATGAGTATCATGCAGCGGGGTGGACTGGTTATGCAGGAATTAAATTGAGGTTTCTGAATCCAGAATCAACCACAACAAGAAATCCCTCAAACTCAGCTCAAATCTCGCAGTGACTGCATGGGCGGCACGCGGGTGATGTGGCGCGTGGTCAACCATCCGCTCAGGCTGACCAGCAGTGCACCGGATAGTGGCAGCACCAGCCATAGCCAGGGATGGAGGCGCACAGGCAGATCGAACAGGCGCTGTGCGATCAGGCTCATGGCGATTTCTGCACAAATACTTGCCAGCAGTCCGGCCAGTAATCCCAGCGAAATGAACTCGCTCAGCAAGCCTTTGGCAAGATAGGCACGCTGCGCGCCGAGCGTGCGCATGAGCACGGCTTCCTGCTGCCGGGCGTCCATACTGGCCAGAAGCGTGGCGATGACAACAGCCATGCCGGCGGCGAGCAGAAAACCCAGCAGCAATTGAATGGCGGCGATGATCTGGTTGAACACGGCCTCAATGTTGGCAATGAGCTTGTCCAGCGCCAGCACGGTAATGCCGGGAAATGCCTTGACAAAGCCGGGCAGCGCATCGGCAGCAGTGAAGGGGACGTGCACGGCAGCGATGGAACTCGTGGGCAGCGTGTCCAGTTGTCCGGGCGCGAAGATGACGAAAAAGTTGGGCTGCATCGAATCCCATTTCACGCTGCGGATGCTGGTGATGCGCGCTGTCAGGGTTTGATCGCCCGCCTGAAAGCCCAGCTCGTCGCCGATTTTGAGATGCAGTTTTTCAGCCATGCCGGATTCGACCGAGATTTCGGCAGTGTTGCGGCTGCCATGCCATTGACCCTCCAGTATGGTGTTGTTGGGGGGTAGGGTAGAAGTCCAGGTTAGATTAAGCTCACGCCGCAAGCTGTTGTTATCGCGTGCTTCTTCGGGAAGCGTTTCTGCGATTGGCTGCCCGTTACGAAGGGTGAGGCGGGCGCGCACCATGGGATAGATGGCAGAGGCTTCGAGATGATGTTGTGAAAGATGGTCGGCGACGGCCTGCTGTTGATAGGGCGCGATGTTGACGAGAAAATGGTTGGGCGCATCGGGCGGCAGCTGCTGTCGCCAGCCTGCGATAAGGTCGCTGCGCACCAGGGCCAGCAAGGCCACCAGAAACAGTGCCAGCGTGAAGGCGCCAAGTTGCAGCGTACTATCGAAACGATGTCTCAATAACTGGGCAAGGCCGAAGCGCACTGAGCCATGCGAAAGACGCTGCACGGCACGGCCACCCAGCAGCGCCAGTCGCGCGAGTAGAACCAGCACAAGAACCAGCCCCAGCAGCGCACCGGCAAAACCGGCTACCAGTTTCACGTCTCCGGCATACCAGGCGATCAGCGCCAGCAAGGCTGATCCACTGATGGCGGCACTGAGCCACGCACCGATGGGCATGGGTGGCAGTTCGCGCCGCAGCACGCGAAGTGGCGGAACCCGGCTCAAGCGGAGCAGGGCAGGCAGGCTTGCCCCGGCCAGAGCCAGAAAGCCACTGGCGAGAGCCGCACCTACTGGCGCAAGTCCGAGCGTGGGAAGCTTGGCCGCAGCACTGGGCAGAATCAGACCTGCCAGTGCCTGTTGCATGATTGCGCCAATAGCTACGCCGATCAGGCTGCCGATCAGGCCAAGCGACAAAAGCTGGATGGCATACAGCTTGCGCAATTGTGCGGTAGTCGAGCCAAAACAGCGCAGCAGCGCAGCTTGGTCATAATGCCGTAGCGCGTGGCGGTGCGCCGCAATGGCAATGGCTGCCACCGACAACAGCAGGCTGATAAGCGCAGTGAGCTGGATATAGCGATCAGCATTGGCAAAAGCGCCACGCAGGGTTTCCACACCTTCACGCGATCCGATGAGACGCTGGGTGTTGTCCAGCGTGGGTTTCAGCGCAGTGCTGAATTTGCCGAGTGCATCCGCTTCGCCTGCAAATTGATACAGGTATGTCATCCGGCTGCCCGGTTGCAACACGCGGGTTTTTTCCACCTCATCGGCGCGCATGAAAACTCGTGGAGCCAGTCCGAACACGCCACCGAGTTGTCCCGGCTCCTCGGCCACCACGCCAGCAATGGTGAACTGCGCCTCGCCGATCTGCACTTTTTCGCCCACGTTGACGGAAAGCAGGGTGAGCAGGTCGGGGGCAACGTAGATTTCACCCGGCTGCGGTTGCGCCGGGCGCTTTGCCGCTGGCTCGAAAGGTCTGGGCGCAATGCTGACGCTGCCGCGCAAGGGGTAACTGCTATCCACGGCCCGCAAAGTGGCAAGCTGGAATGCATCCCCCTTTGCCAGCATGCTGGGGAATTCGATCACCTTGCTGGTTATCAGCTGATGCGAAGGCCAGGTTTCGATCGGGCGCGGGCTGGTGACCAGCAGATCCGCCCCCAGAAAGCCCGCGCCCTGTTCACTCATGGCGCGCTTCAGGCGGTCGCCAAGGAATCCAGTTGTGCTGACGCTGCCAACACCAATGATCAGGGCCAGAAGCAATACCCGCCATTCACCGCTGCGGCGTTCGCGCTTGAGCAGCCAGAGGCCAAGTTTGGCGAACTTCATGCGGAAATTGCTTCCTGAACATGCCCTGCAACCAGATGCAATCTGCGCTGGCATCGGGAGGCCAGGGCTTCGTCGTGGGTCACCAGAATCAGCGTGGTTTTGGCCGAGGCATTGAGTTCAAACAACAGATCAATGATGCGCGCACCGGTATCGGCATCCAGATTGCCTGTAGGTTCGTCGGCAAACAGGATTTTTGGATTGGTAGCAAAGGCGCGGGCGATGGCAACTCGCTGCTGCTCTCCGCCGGACAACTGGCGCGGCGTATGCGTGGCGCGCCCTGCCAGACCGACGCGATCCAGCCAGAATAGGGCGCGTTCGTGCGCGTCTGCCTGCCCGGCCAGCTCCAGCGGCATAAGGATGTTCTCCAGTGCAGTCAGTGCTGGCAACAGTTGAAATGACTGGAACACGAAGCCAATGCTACCAGCGCGCAGGCGGGCACGGGCATCTTCGTCGAGATCGTTGATTCGTTCTCCCAATAGCCGGATTTCACCAGATGAGGGCCGATCCAGCCCGGCAAGCAATCCAAGCAGGGTGGATTTGCCTGAACCGGAGGCTCCGGTGATTGCCAATGTTTCGCCAGCCTTGACGTCGAGGTTGACCTCGTTGAGGATGGTAAGCCTGCCTTCTGCGGTTGGCACGCTTTGCGAGAGCGCGCGTGCAGAAACGATGGAATCATGGAACAGCGCGCCGTCAGGATGCGTCATCAGTGTATATACGTGGTCGATTGAAGAATGAATTATCGCTTGCGCGTGTTGTTTTTGCTGCTGTGGCTGCCCTTGAGTGCGTCAGCGGGTCAGTGTTCATTGTTGATTCTCGGCGATAGCCTGAGTTCCGGTTTTGGGCTTAAAAGCGGCACGAGTTGGGTAGACTTGCTTGATGCAAGACTGAAAAAGGCAAGTCCGCAGTGGAAAGTCATTAACGCCAGCATTAGCGGCGATACCACACAAAATGGCCTTCGGCGCCTGCAACCCGCGCTGGTGCGTCATCGCCCGCAAGCTGTTCTGATCGAACTTGGCGGCAATGATGCCTTGCGTGGAACACCGCCCGCCAACATTCGCCAAAACTTGACCAGCATGGTACGCCAGGCCAGGGCAGCTGGTGCATGGGTGGCCTTGCTTGAGGCGCCAATCTTGCCTAACTATGGCAAAGCCTATGCCGAGGCGATCTCAAAAGTTTATGGTGAAGTGGCACAGCAGGAGAAGATTACCCTTGTGCCTTGCTTTGTCTGTGGCGTGGGCGTTGACCCTAAACTGATGCAGGACGACCGTATACATCCAAATGAAAAGGCTCAGGCACGGATTCTTGATGCCGTGTGGCCGCATATCAAGCCTGGATTGCGCAAGTGCCCAGTCAAGCGATAG
>CAYTZP010000045.1:0-14944 GCA_964442685.1 uncultured Thiobacillus sp. | reverse complement strand
AGCAGGCGTAGATACACCACACTAAACTACCCCTGCAATAAACGAATCTCGGCAGTGGCCAGATTTTCTGGGCGGCCTCTCAATACCAGGACATCTCCGCTTTCAATTAAGGTCTCCGGTACAGGGGATACACTGCGCACCCCGCCACGGCGCACTGCGACAATATCGACAGCGAGTTCCTCAAGTGAAAGTGCCCCAAGGGTTTTGCCGATGGATGCAGCCTGAGCAGGGATGAGGATTGAAAGTAGGCGCGGCTCGAATTCGTCTCGACAGTCTTCGTCAAGATCAGTAGTGCCATGAAAAAAGCCGCGCAAGAGCGCATAATGGGATTCGCGCACTGCGCGGATACGGCGCAGCACGCGTGCGAGTGGCAAGCCCAGTAATATAAGCGCATGTGAAGCAAGCATCAGCGATCCTTCCATAATCTCGGACACGACTTCCGTTGCGCCTGCGTTTTTAAGTTTTTCGACGTTACTGTCATCTGCTGTTCGCGCCACAACAGGCAACTCAGGCTTGATGTCGCGTATATGGCGAATGATTGACATGGAAGCGTTCAAATCTGAAAAGCTGATGACTACAGCACGGGCGCGAGATATACCCGCTGCCACAAGCACTTCACGCTTTGCAGGGTTTCCGAATACGACACTTTCGCCTGCAGCTGCCGCTGCTTTAACCCGCGTTGGGTCGGAGTCAAGTGCCACGAAAGGGATGTTTTCTGCCTCCAGAAAGCGAGCAAGGCTTTGCCCGCTACGACCAAAACCGCAAAGGATGACATGCCCGGATTTGCCGAAAGTTTTGATGGCGATATCATGAACTTCCTTGGCGCGATTCGCCCATTCCTGATTGGCCAGTTTGCGCGTTACCCACTCCATGCGGTGAATGAACAAGGGAGCTAACAGCATGGAAATGATTGTTGCGGCGAGCACCGGCTGCGCCGTTGTGGGTGAAAGCACGCCCAGATCGGAAGATAGGGCGAGCAAGACCAACCCAAATTCGCCACCTTGCGCCAGCGCGACTGCTGCCCGCAATCCCGTGCTGTGACTGGCTTTGAAGGCCAGACACAGCGCCCATATCAATAAAGCCTTGCCAAACACGATGGCGCAAAGCAACAACAAAACCAGCGGGGCTTGTGCGCCAACAATGGTAATGTCCAGGCGCATTCCTATCGTAATGAAAAACAAGCCAAGCAGCACATCACGGAATGGTTTGATGTCGTCTTCAACCTGGTAACGATATTCGGTTTCGGAAACCAGCATCCCCGCCAGAAAGGCGCCCAGAGCAAGTGACAGGCCAGCCTGTTCGGTGAGAAATGCCAAGCCAAGTGAAATCAACAACAGGTTGAGCGTGAATAACTCGGACGATTTAGTTTGTGCAATGCGGTGAAATAGCGGGCGCATAACTCGTTGCCCGATGAACAAAATAACCGCGAGCACAAGCGTTGCCTTAACCAGAGCCCATAGCATTTCGCCAGCTAATTGATCGGCCGGCATGGCGAAAGCAGGAATCAGTATAAGCAGCGGAACAACCGCAAGATCCTGAAACAACAGCGCGCCCATGGCCAGCTTGCCATGCGCGGACTGTAATTCGACGCGGTCGGCCAGCAGCTTGGAGACAATCGCAGTGGAAGACATGGCCAGCGCTCCGCCCAGCGCAATGCCAGCTGGTATGGACAAGCTGAACAGGCTGGTGGCGATGAGGGTGATCAGGATAGTGAGTAAAACCTGTGCGCCGCCAAACCCGAACACGATGTTGCGCATCGCCAGCATACGCGGCAGGCTAAACTCAAGACCAATGGAAAACATCAGAAACACCACACCGAACTCGGCGATATATCGCGCCTGCGGCGTGTCTGGCAACCAGCCAAGGGCATGTGGGCCGATGATGATGCCGGCCAGGAGATACCCCAGCATTGCGGGTAAGCGCAGTGCCTGCGCCAACGTGGCGACGAGGACGGAAGCGCCAAGAATGATGAGAACCAGCTCTAGTGTGGAATGCATGAGTGCTAAGGCTTGTAGAGGCATCCCTAGTATACTTACGAAAAAGCTAAAGGAAGCAGATGGGGTTGGTAGATACAAATCGTTCGTTGACATTGGCGCGGCAAGTTCTGGGTATCGAGGCCGATGCGGTGCGCGCATTGGCAGATCGGGTGGATCAGACTTTTGTTGATGCGCTTGAGTTGCTGCTGGCCTGCGCCGGGAGGGTTGTGGTTTCCGGGATGGGCAAGTCAGGGCATATTGGCCGGAAAATGGCAGCCACGTTTGCCAGCACAGGAACCCCGGCTTTTTTTGTCCATCCTGGCGAGGCCAGCCATGGCGACCTGGGCATGATCACGCATGACGATGTGGTGATTGCATTGTCAAACTCGGGCGAAAGTTCGGAAATTACCGCCATCCTGCCCTTGATCAAGCGGCGTGGAGCGAAGCTAATCGGGCTGAGCGGCAACCCGGCTTCCACGTTGGGGAGAGAGGCTGACGTGCACCTGAATGCAGCAGTCGATAAAGAAGCCTGCCCGCACAATCTGGCGCCCACAGCCAGCACCACGGCGGCGCTTGCGCTGGGTGATGCGCTGGCGGTTGCGTTGCTGGATGCGCGCGGTTTTACGTCTGAAGATTTTGCCCGCACCCATCCTGGCGGCAGCCTGGGGCGAAAACTGCTTGTGCATGTGCGTGACGTCATGCACACAGGTGATGCGCTGCCGGTAGTGAGGGAAAATGCCGGACTGAAAGATGCTTTGCTGGAGATGACCCGAAAAGGACTGGGTATGACGGCAATAGTTGATACGAACAATATTCTTGCAGGCGTGTTTACCGATGGTGATTTGCGTCGCGCGCTGGAAAACGCGGTTGATGTGCGAGCCGCCAACATTGCGGAGTTGATGTCCAGACAACCCAAATCCATTCACCCGGATCGACTGGCTGTCGAAGCTGTGGAAAAAATGCAGGAACTGAAAATCAACGGCCTGCTGGTGGTGGATGAAAATAAACAGCTGGTCGGGGCTTTGAACATGCATGATCTTTTGAAAGCGGGAGTGGTTTGATGACGCAGGAAGCGATGGATCGTGCCCGTGGGGTCAAGTTGATTATTTTCGATGTCGATGGTGTCATGACTGACGGCACGCTTTATCTGGCAGATGACGGCCAGGAATACAAAGGTTTCAATTCGCTGGACGGGCACGGGCTGAAAATGCTCAAGAATACTGGCGTGGAGTTGGCCATCATTACCGGCAGAACCTCCCAACTGGTGGCGCACCGTGCCCGCAATCTTGGTATTACGCATGTGCATCAGGGCGCGCACGAAAAACTGGCGGTGTACCGGCAGTTATTGCAAGACTTGAACATGACGCCGGAACAGACGGCGTTCATGGGCGACGATGTGGTTGATTTGCCAGTGATGCGACGTGCCGGCCTGGCCATCACCGTGCCTGCCGCGCCAGACCTGGTCAAAGCACATTCGCATTACATCACCCGCCGGGAGGCCGGGCGTGGTGCCGTGCGCGAAGCGTGCGAAATGTTGATGCGTGCCCAGGGCAGTTTCGACACGCAAATGGCCATCTACCTCGTATGATCGAGCGTTTCCAGTATTGGCTGCCGCTTGCAGTGCTGGGTTTTTTGGCGCTGCTGACGTTCTGGCTTGACCAGACCATCCAGGCAAGCAGTCAGCAAAACGGTATCAACCTGAAAGAGCCGGATTCCATCGTGGAAAACTTTATGGCCGTCAGCACCGACTCCGCAGGGGCTCCGCGCTACCGGCTCGTGGCAGCCAGGCTCAAGCACTACACGGACGACAAAGCCACCTTGCTCGATGCGCCTGTGCTCACACAACTACACGCCAAACAGGGTGAATTGAAAGTGACTGCGACGCAAGCTGTAGTCAGCCCGGGTGGGGAGCAGGTTGAATTCGTGGGTGGAGTGACGCTGAGCCGAGCCTCCGTCAGCGGCCGGGGCGGAATGACCATGCGGACAGAGCGGCTGGAAGTGTTGCCGGATAAAGGCCTGGTTTCCACCCGCGCCCCCGTCGTCATCGAACAGCCGGGCATGAAAGTGACAGCCGGCGGGCTGAACTTGTCAGTCAATTCACGCGTTCTTAAACTTACAGGGCGCGTCAAGGCGCAAATCCAGAGTCCACATCGTGTATAGAAAAATATTCCTGTTTTCCCTGCTGGCGGGACTGACCACTACAGCACTGGCAGAAAAAGCGGATCGTACCCGCCCCGTCCATCTCGAGGCGGACAACGTTACCCTGGATGACATCCGCAAGCTCAGCGTATTCCAGGGCAATGTGCTGCTGATGCAGGGCACGCTCATGATGCGCGCGGATCGTCTGGAGGCCACGCAGAATGATGAAGGTCTGCAAAAAGTTTCCGCTACCGGCAAGCCGGTGAGTTTCCGGCAAAAACGCGACGGTGTGGATGAATACATCGAAGGTTTTGCCGATAACATGGAATATGACGGCGTGCAAAACTTGCTCAAACTGCAAGGCAACGCGCGGCTGCGCAAAGGCGGTGACGAAATTCGCGGGGCTTTGATTACCTACGACGCCAAAACCGAGTTTTACAAAGTCACCGGCCAGCAGAACACAGCCGGAAGCGCCAGCCGGGTGCGCGTCACCATCATGCCCAAAACCAAAGCCGTGCAGCCGGACAACAAACCGGCAGTCAAAAAACCATGAAGCAGCTGTCGGCGAACGCCCTGCAGAAAACCTACAAAAAACGCACAGTCGTGCATGACGTTTCGCTGCGCGTGGACAGCGGTGAAGTTGTCGGGCTGCTCGGTCCCAACGGCGCGGGCAAGACAACCTGCTTTTATATGATTGTCGGATTGGTGATGGCAGACGCCGGCAATATCAGGCTGGACGAGCATGACATCACGCACCAGCCCATCCATCGGCGAGCCAGGCTCGGGCTTTCCTATCTTCCGCAAGAACCATCCATTTTCCGCAAAATGACGGTGGCGGATAATGTGCGTGCCGTATTGCAGCTCAAGGGCTACAGTGAAGCCGAGGTTGAGGAACACCTCGATCATTTGCTGGAAGACCTGCATGTCGGGCATTTGCGCGATGCGCAGGCCATGAGCCTGTCGGGCGGCGAGCGCAGGCGTGTGGAAATTGCCCGTGCGCTGGCCATGAACCCGCGCTTCATCCTGCTGGATGAACCTTTTGCCGGGGTGGATCCGATTGCCGTGCTGGATATCCAGAAATTGATCCGGTTTCTGACCGAACGCGATATCGGCGTCTTGATCACCGATCACAACGTGCGAGAAACACTCGGCATCTGCGATCGCGCCTACATCATCAACGAAGGCAGAGTGCTGGCCTCGGGGCAGCCAGATGAACTGATCCGGGACGAAACCGTGCGCCGGGTATATCTGGGCGAAAACTTCAAGCTATGACTTGCCAGCCTGTCCCGGACAGGATGGATTCCCGGGCAGGATGGATTGTTGCACACACATGAAAGCCCACCTTCAGCTCAAGCTAGGTCAGCACCTGACGCTGACGCCACAATTGCAGCAGGCCATCCGCCTGTTGCAGATGTCCACGCTCGAACTGGAACAGGAGCTGGAAAGCGTCTTGCAGGACAACCCGCTGCTGGAAAGAGCGGATGCGATTGGCAGCGACGAAGATAATACGACACCAGGCCCGCAAGACCCGCAACAGCAACAGGCCGGTGCAGATAGCGCGGACAGCGCAATCACGGCACAGGATGAGCAGGACTGGAGCGACTATGCCAGTCGCCCGGATGACGACGAGGAAAATGCGCGCGATCAATCGCCCGCCTCAACCGCCACCCTGCGCGAGCATTTGTTGACACAAGTCAGCCTGTTGACTTTGTCGCAGCGTGACCGCGCGCTGGTTAGCGCACTGGTGGACGCGCTCGATGAGGACGGCTACCTGGAGCAGACGCTGGAAGATGTTGCCGCAAATCTTGAAGCAGAACCGCCGATTGAACTGGATGAGCTGGAAATTGCCCTGAAGCACCTGCAACACCTCGACCCGGTCGGCGTGGGTGCGCGCAACCTGGGCGAATGCCTTGCCCTGCAACTGCGAGCCATGCCGGAGTCAACCGAAGTGCGCAAAGATGCACTGACCATCGCAACGGATCACCTGGGACTGCTGGCCGCGCGCGATGTGGGCAAACTCAAGAAAGTCTTGCGCATAGACGACACCGCGCTGCGACAGGCCAGGCAATTGATCCTGAGCCTGAACCCAAAACCGGGTGCCGCGTTTGGCTCGGGCGCTATCCAGTACGTTATGCCAGATGTGCATGTCAGTAAAATCAAGGGCATATGGGTGGCGCGTCTCAATCATGAGGCCATGCCTAAATTGCGCGTCAACCGGCTGTATGCAGACATCCTGTCGCGTCACCGTGACACTGCGGGGCAGGATGCCGGCGGGCAATTGAGCAGCCAGTTGCAGGAAGCGAAATGGCTGATCAAAAACATCCAGCAGCGGTTCGATACCATTTTGCGTGTTTCTCAGGCGATAGTGGACAGGCAAAAGAGCTTTCTCGAACACGGCGAAGTGGCCATGCGGCCGCTGGTACTGCGAGAAATCGCCGAAGCCGTCGATCTGCATGAATCCACCATTTCACGCGTGACCACGCAAAAATACATGATGACCCCGCGTGGTTTGTTCGAACTGAAATATTTTTTTGGCAGCCATGTGGCGACCGAGGCGGGTGGCGCATGTTCTTCCACCGCCATTCGCGCCCTCATCAAACAACTTGTGGCGGCGGAGGACACCCGAAAGCCGCTGTCCGATGGTCGTCTTGCCGAAATTCTTGCCGAGCAGGGCATTGTGGTGGCCAGGCGCACCGTGGCCAAATACCGCGAAGCCTTGTTGATCCCGACAGCCAATCTGCGAAAAACCGCCTGAGTCGGCAACAGAGTCGGCTAACTGACTCGACTGACACTGACTCGACTGATACTTGAAAATTGCGCCATCTTCCCCTAACTTGGTAGTGTGGCGTGCGTATTCAACTATCCCCTCTCCCCCGATTCCAAGCAGAATTTTGTCCCCCCGCTCCGTTGGGGCGGGGCTTTTTTCACCCTGTCATACCAGGAGGTATTATGAATCTCAACATTTCCGGCCATCATCTTGAAGTCACCCCTGCCATCCGGGACTATGTTGCAGACAAGCTGGAGCGCGTCAAGCGGCATTTTGACCAAGTAATTGATATCGGCGTCATCATGCAGGTAGAAAAACTGGTGCATAAGGTCGAAGTCAAACTGCATGTTCGAGGCAAGGATTTTCATGCCCATGCAGAAGACGGCAATATGTACGCAGCTATTGACATGATGGCGGACAAACTCGATCGGCAGATCGTTAAACACAAGGAAAAGAGTGCCGATCATCATCCTGAAGCGGGTGGTCTGAAACACCAGGCCTCCAGCGTATAATCCTGCCTGTCCGGGTCGGCTTCTCCGGCTCGGAACCACACATGAACCTGATTTCTCCTCTGATCAAGCGCGAAAGCATCATTGCCGCCAGCACTTTCGCCAGCAAGAAAAAACTGTTCGAGCACGCGGCGCAAGTGTTCGCAGAAGTTGGCGGGCTCAAGAAACAGGATGTCTTCGACAGCCTGTTTGAACGCGAGCGCCTCGGATCCACCGCGCTGGGGGCGGGGGTTGCCATCCCGCATGGCCGGATCAAGGGGCTGGATGAAGCCATTGGCGCGTTCTACCGCATCGAACCCGGCATGGAGTTCGAATCGCCGGATGGGCAACCCGTCAATCTTTGTTTTGTGCTGCTGGTGCCGCAAGACGCCAACGAACATCACCTGCAAATTCTGGGCGAACTGGCGCAGCTTTTTGGCGATGAGGCCATGCGCAAGCAAATGCAGACAGCCCCGCCGGATGCACTTTACGACCTGTTAACTGCATGGACGGCATAAGCATTATCACGGTAGATAAGCTGTTCAGGGAAAATACGGATGCACTGGATTTGACCTGGTTGGCGGGCAACGACGGTGGTCGGCGCTCCCTGACTTCAGAATCCCTGCATAAGGCCAACTCGGCGCCCATTGGTCACTTGAACCTGGTGCATCCCAACCGCATCCAGGTGCTGGGCAAGCCGGAACTTGAATACCTGCGCAAACTGAGTGCAGATGCCTTTGAAGAGGCGCTGCACCACCTGTTTACCGACGAGCTGGCAGCGGCCATTGTGGCCGACGGTGAAAGCATTCCGTCCATACTGGAGATAACCGCAGACAAAACTGGCACACCGCTGTTTCTTTCCAGTCAGCCCAGCTCTGAAGTGGTTGCCCACATCAATCACTATTTGATGCAAAACCTGGCCGAGACCACCATCGTGCATGGGGTGTTCATGGAAGTGACGGGCGTGGGTGTGTTGATCCAGGGCGAGGCCGCCGTTGGCAAGAGTGAACTGGCGCTGGAGCTGGTTACGCGCGGCCATCGCCTGGTGGCGGATGATGCGGTCGAATTGCGTCATGTCGCACCAGAAACCCTGGAAGGCACATGCCCGCCCATGCTGCGGGATTTTCTTGAAGTGCGCGGACTGGGTATTCTCAACATCCGCTCGCTGTTTGGCGAAACCTCGGTCAAACTGAAAAAAAACCTCAAGCTCATCGTGCGGCTGGTCAAGCCGGGTGATCAGTCCGGCCAAACCAGCCGCCTGGAAATGGAAGCCTCGCAAACCGAAATCCTTGATGTCAGCATCCCTACAGTGCGTATTCCTGTGGCAGCAGGCCGCAACCTGGCGGTGTTGCTGGAAGTGGCTGTACGCAACCATATACTGATCAGCCGCGGGATCAACCCGGCGGACGAACTGATAGCGCGCCAGCAACGCTACATGCAAGAGGATGCCTCTTAGGATGGCGAGCCAACTGGTGCTGGTATCCGGGCTGTCCGGGTCGGGCAAGAGCATTGCCAGCGCCGTGCTCGAAGACGCCGGTTATTACTGCATCGACAACCTGCCGCTGTCGCTGGTGGAAAGCGTGGTGTCGCACCTATCAAAATCGGGGCAACAACGCATCGGCATTGCCGTGGATGCGCGCGGGGGCGAGGACTTTGTCAGCTTTCCCGAACGCCTGAAGACATTGCAGGCGAGCGGTTTCGATGTGCGCGTGATTTTTCTCGAGGCCAAGACTCCCACACTGGTCAAACGTTTTTCGGAAACGCGACGCAAGCACCCACTTTCGTCGGACAGCGTTTCATTGGCTGAGGCCATTGATCTGGAGCGCGAAAAACTGGCCAGCGTCATGCGCCACGCTCACCGCATTGATACCAGCGACCTGGCGCCCGGCACACTTTGCCAATGGGTGCGTGAACTGGTGTCACGCGACAAGTCGCGCATCACGCTTCTGTTTCAATCCTTTGGTTTCAAGCACGGTATTCCGCTGGATGCCGATCTGGTATTTGACGTGCGTTGTCTGCCCAATCCGCACTATGTGCCAGAACTCAGAGCGTTGACCGGGCGGGATGCTGCCGTCAAAAATTACATTGAAGCCAGCCCGGAGGCGATTGCCATGCTGGGCGACATTCGCAGCTACATTGAAAAGTGGCTGCCATGTTTCATTCACGACAACCGTGCTTATCTGACTGTGGCGATTGGTTGCACTGGCGGTCAGCATCGCTCGGTGTATTTCGTCGAATCGCTTGGCCGGGCTTTTGCTCAGGGCGAGCAGGTGCTTGTGCGTCACCGCGAGCTGGCGCTGTGAAGTTCCCCAATGTATTGAAGGCAGGCGACGTACTGATCTTGCTGGTTGCCGGTCTGTGTACCGCAGCACTATTCATTCATGCCTGGTTGCAGCCGCCTGGAAACACCCTGGTGGTGCGCGCCCACGGCCAGATTGTCGCCAGAGCGCCGCTGGATCGTGATGCCCGCTATGACGTGCCCGGCAAATTGGGCGTAAGCGTCATCGAAATTCTGCGTGGTCAGGTGCGCGTCAAGAGCGATCCCGGGCCGCGCCAAATCTGCGTCAAGCAGGGCTGGATCAACCGGGCGGGCGAAACCGCGCTGTGTCTGGCCAACGAAGTCAGCCTGGAAATTCAGGGCGCGACAAGGGCCTACGATTCGGTCAATTACTGATGCGCGAAATTCGCTTGCCGATAACGCCAGAAGATCGGCGCATTGCCGCACTGGCCGCGCTGGCAATCGGCCTCAGTCTGGCCGAGGCCGCCGTGCCGAGCCCTTTGCCCGGGGTCAAACCCGGCCTGGCCAACATCATCGTGCTACTGGTCATGCTGCGTTACGGCATTCGCACCGCAGTGTGGGTGGCTGTTATCCGCGTGCTGGGCAGCAGCCTGTTGCTGGGCAGTTTTCTGACGCCAGGATTTTGGCTGGCTTGCGCCGGTAGCGTGGCGAGTTTATCGCTGATGGCCTTGGCCAGCTACCTGCCACGCCGCTGGTTTGGCGCGGTATCCATTTCCGTGCTGATGGCTTTTGCACATATCGGCGGCCAGCTCGTGCTGGCTAAATACTGGCTGTTTGCAGAAGCCAATCTGATGCTGTTGATGCCGGTGTTTGCGCTAAGTGCGCTGGCATTTGGCGCGGTCAATGGCATCATCGTCGCCCGCCTGACGCGCGAAGATAGCGCGCAGGAGAACATCGTGCGCGGCATTGTGCCCGTGCCGGTAAATGACGCACAATCGCCCCATGTCTGAGCCGCTTATCCATCCACCGCAAACCGTGACTCTCGCGCTGACCGGCGCCTCCGGCCTGGCCTATGGCCTGCGTTTGCTGGAATGCCTGCTAGATGCGGGCGCGGATGTGAGGGTGCTGGCCTCGCAGGCAGCGCAGGTAGTGGCCGCACAGGAGTTGAAGCTGACTTTGCCCAGCCGCGCTGCCGAGCTGGAAAGCTGGCTGAAGGCGCGTTATCCGGACAAACCCGGCACGGTGCGCGCTTACGCACGCGAGGACTGGTTTTCCCCCGTTGCATCCGGCACGGGTGTTTCCGATGCCATGGTGGTGTGCCCTTGCTCCATGGGCACGCTGGCCTCCATTGCGCATGGGTTGTCGGACAATCTCATCGAACGCGCGGCAGATGTCACGCTCAAGGAAGGCCGCAAGCTGATTCTGGTGCCGCGCGAAACGCCTTTCTCGGCACTGCATCTGGAAAACATGCTCAAGTTGTCCAGGCTGGGGGTAAGCATTCTGCCTGCCAACCCCGGTTTTTATCATCACCCGCAGCGCATTGAAGACCTGGTGGATTTTTTGGTCGCGCGCGTGCTGGATCAAATGCGGATACCGCATGACTTGATGAAGCGCTGGGGCGAAGACGCGTGATGTTGAAAAAGCCCAGAAAAAAACTGGCTGAAAAACCATGCTTAAAAAATTCAGCGCCCTGCTGTCAGCGCAAACCCATAGCCTGCCGCTATTCCCGCTTTCCAGCATAGTCTTTCCCGGCGGGCACATGCCGGTCAAGGTGTTTGAACAGCGTTATCTGGATTTGATCAAAAACTGTCTGTTGCAAGATACTACATTTGGCGTGTGCGGCATTCGTGAAGGCAGCGAAGTGGGCGCGCCAGCCGTGCCTTATGAGGTGGGGACGGAAGTCCGCATCGTGGAGTGGGACATGCCGCAAACCGGCATTTTTCACATCGTGGTGGCAGGCGTGGGGCGTTACGTTGCGCGTAGTTGGCAGGCAGACAATCAGGGATTGCTGGTGGCGCAGGTTGAAACCGTCAGCAGCGAAGCGGATTGTGCCGTGCCAGATGAGTTGCGCTTGTGCGTGCAAGTGCTCAAACATGCCCTGGGGGACACGGGGCTGTCTGAAAACCATTTTGAAAACGCTGTGTGGGTGGGCTATCGCCTGTCAGAAATTTTGCCCTTCAGGCTCAAGGTCAAGCAGGACCTGTTGGAGATGAATGACAGCCTGATGCGCCTGCGCATCATTGATCAATTTTTGCGCAAGAGCGCGAAATAAACCGGAGGACGCCATGAAATTTGCCTCGATATTGCTGGTGGCTTTAATGTGCGCAGCCTGCGACCAGCCACCGCAACCCGCCCAGCCGCCAACACCAAAAACCGATCAGCCTTACACCGGCATTTATCAGGAGCAGGTTAATGCGCTGGACAAGGCCAGGGATGTTGGCGCAACACTGCAACAGTCAGAAGAAGCACGTCAGCGGCAAGTGGAGCAGGCCGCGCAATAACTCAGTCAGTTTCCAGCAATCTGCGGATTACCTCACCGGCCAGCATGTAACCAAACAGCGGCGGCATATAACTGATGGTGCCGTTTACCGCGCGTGGGCGACCGCGGCCGGAAACCGGCTCGGGTGGTCTGGGTGGCCGCGCCGGCTCATCGGTGAACACCGTCAGCACACCCTTGTAAATGCCGCGCCTTCTCAAACGCTTGCGCATCATTGCCGCCAGCGGGCAGCCGCAGGTTCTGGAAATATCCGCCAGCTTGATGCGCGAAGGATCCAGCCGGTTGCCAGCGCCCATGCTGGAGGCAATGCGCAGGCCGGTCTTTACGCAATGCTCCACTAGCGCCGCCTTGCAGTTGAGCGAATCAATACAGTCGATCACATAATCCGCATCCGCCGGAATCTGGCTCGCCACGTTTTCCGGCACGATGAATTTGCGCTGAATGCGCAAATCGCAATCCGGGTTAATGTCGCGAATGCGCGCCGCCATGATGTCCACCTTGGCTTGATCCACCGTGGACAATAGTGCGGGCAACTGCCGGTTGATGTTGGAAACCGCCACCACATCGTGATCGATAATGGTTAGCCGACCAATGCCTGCGCGCGCCAAGGCCTCGGCGCAATACGAACCCACCCCGCCCAAGCCAGCCACCACTACGTGCTTCGATGCGAGACAGGCCAACCCGGCGTCGCCCAGCAAAATGTGCGTGCGCTCGAATTGGGGGGGTACGGATGAAAACGAACTATTCATGTCCGGCATTTTATAGCGCATCACCGACTTCGTCATTGCGCTCCTCACAATGACTGCGTGATGTTGAAAGCCCCGATACAATCACGCCCATGAGCAAAGCCTTCACCAAAGAAAACGACAACGCCCCTGAAGACGACGAGGAAGACATCGCCAACCCGCTGCCAGCAGGCGTCAAAAACTACATGACCCCCAAGGGCTTTGCGGCGCTGAACGCCGAGTTTGAACAACTGTGGAAAGACGAACGCCCAAAACTGGTGGAAACCATCCGCTGGGCCGCCAGCAACGGCGACCGCTCTGAAAATGGCGACTACATTTACGGCAAGAAACGCCTGCGCGAAATCGACCGCAGAATTCGCTACCTGAGCAAGCGTCTGGACAATGCCGAGGTCGTTGATCCCGCCACGCGAGAAGAAACCGACCAGGTCTTTTTTGGTGCCACCGTCACCGTGCTGGATGATCTTGGCGCGGAAGCCACCTATACCATCGTCGGCATCGACGAAGCCGAACCTTCAAGAAACCACATCTCATGGGTTTCGCCCATGGCCCGCGCCCTGCTCAAAGCGCGGGAGGGTGATGTGGTTTACTTGATGACGCCTGTGGGGAAACGTGAGCTGGAAATTCTGGAAGTGCGGTATTTGGCAATTGCTTGATTGCTACATGCAAGATTAAATTTCGTTAGTTTTGACTCGATGTAGCACAAATGTTTTTGGTAGGACATCTTTGTTTTGCCATGTGGTGTTGACCCTGAGCGTTGAATCGACCAGTGCCGGAATGTGATCCATTATCCCATCGCTATCTTCTTGGAAGCTAACCTCAAGTTTTGCAAATAGAGTTCGCTTTCCATAAACAAAATCAAAGACATTTAAGTAGAGCTTTTCCTTATCTCGTTTTCCCTCAACCAAAGCCATATCATAGATGGTCCATTTACGTACTGCTTGCGAGTAGAGTTCTCCTGTTATCATCCCTTCCTTACTCGTGAGGTCTAGACGAATTGGAACACCACTGCCAGCGGCAACTGTATTGCTCGGTAGAAATGCCCATGAATCTGACAAACCGTAGTCTATTTCACGTTGCTCGATTACTGAGTTAAAAGTTTCGGTAATCGCTTTCGGGATATCAGGAATCCTGCGAATTCCATCCGGCCCCAAAGTCAAAAGGGTGATCACAAGCGGTACTAAGATGCCGCCAATAAGAAAAAGTGAACCACGCCTTATCCATGTCTTTAAGGCCAAACGCGGTGGATTGGGTGGAAGCGGCCTAATTTGCTTTTGTGGGGTTGGGTGTTTACGGCGTTTCTTCATGAATGAATAGGGACGTGCCGCGGTTTCTCATCAATAAATTACCTTGGCAGCAGCGGTAGCAGGCGCAAGCGCGTACGGCTCGGGTCGGCCGTCAGCAACGCGCCCAGTTCCAGTTGGAAAAATTGTGGATCACGGTTTCTGACTCACGCATGCAATACAGCCTGCACATGCCCCAGCCGCTTGCCTATGGCTGACTGGGCGGTTTTCAGGTCATAGTCCATTTGCAGGTTCATCCAGTATTGCGGGGTCTGGTCGAAGGCGCGACCAAACAGCAACGCCAGTTCGGCTGTAACGGGGCGTGTGCCGTTGATAATGTGAGAAATGCGCATGGGGGAAACGCCAATCGCTCTGGCGAATGCAGCCTGAGACAAGTCCAGTTCTTCCAGTGTTTCGGCCAGGAATTCTCCGGGGTGCATGGCAGGTAAGCCGTTTTTGATCATGGTCTGACTCCTTAGTGGTAATCCACAATTTCAACTGCGAGGGCGTGCTCTCCCTCAAACCGGAAGCAAATCCGCCACTGTCCGTTGATGCGGATGCTCCATTGACCAGATCTGTCGCCGCTTAGCTTTTCCAGTTGATTGGATGGCGGCAAGCGCAGGTCTTCTATCCGTGTGGCAGCGTGCAGTTGACTCAAACGCATCGCCGCGCGCTTTAAGATTTCAGATGGCAGTCTGCGGGATTTGCCAGTGACAAAAAACCTTTCGGTCTCGGCGTCAGCGAATGTTTGAATCATGACAAGACGATAAACATAATGTTTATGTTCGTCAAGTCTGATGGCGTGTCTTTAT
>CAYTZP010000044.1:0-15362 GCA_964442685.1 uncultured Thiobacillus sp. | reverse complement strand
CCGTGAAGGCGGTCGTACCGTCGGCGCTGGCGTCGTGGCGAAAGTGATCGAGTAAGGCTCGGGAGTAAGTTTTAGGCCAGTAGCTCAATTGGCAGAGCGTCGGTCTCCAAAACCGAAGGTTGGGGGTTCGAGACCCTCCTGGCCTGCCAGAACAATGAATGGAAGCCGCGGCGTGCCGTGGTTAGACCTGAATGATTGACAAGATCAAACTGCTGTTGGCGGTATTGCTGGTTGTGGCTGGTGTGGCGGGGTTTTATTACTTCGCAGACCAGCCGGCCTTGGTGCGCGTGTTGATGATTGTTGGCGGTCTGGTGGCGGCGGCTGTGGTGTTTTATCTTACGCAGCCGGGTAAGGCGTTTTTTTCTTTTGCCGGCGAGGCGCGGGAAGAGACACGCAAGGTGGTGTGGCCGACGCGCAAAGAAACCATGCAGACAACCGGCATCGTTCTGCTGTTTGTGTTGGTCATGGCGATATTTTTGTGGCTGGTTGATTCTCTGCTGCGGTGGTTGGTTCAGCTGGCTATCGGGGGGGCGTTCTGATGAGCATGCGCTGGTACGTTGTTCATGCCTATTCCGGTTTTGAGAAAAGTGTCGCGCGGGCGTTGGTCGAAAGAATTGACCGTGCAGGCGTGAAGGATCTTTTTGGTCAGATTCTGGTGCCGGTGGAAGAAGTTGTAGAAATGAAGGGGGGCAAGAAAAGCACCTCTGAGCGCAAGTTTTTCCCTGGTTATGTGCTGGTGCAGATGGAAATGACCGATGACACCTGGCATCTGGTTAAAAGCACGCCCAAGGTAACTGGTTTTGTCGGCGGGGCTGCCAACAAGCCGGCGCCTATCTCTGAAAAAGAGGTGGACGCCATCATGAATCAGATGAAGGAAGGGGTTGAGAAGCCCAAGCCCAAGATTCTGTTTGAGGTGGGGCAGACGGTGCGTGTCATCGACGGGCCTTTCACCGATTTCAATGGCAATGTCGAAGAAGTGAATTACGAGAAGAGCAAGCTGCGCGTCTCGGTGCTGATTTTTGGCCGGGCAACGCCGGTCGAGCTGGAATTCGGTCAGGTCGAAAAAGTCTAGTTCGCTTGTGTGAACCGGCTTTTTTTGGCAAATCGGTTTTCTGCATGGAAGCTTGCCAGAAAGTCTGACCGGGACGGGAATAGCCCGTCCGAACTGGAGGAGCGTAAGTAGCAGGCCTGGTTGCGGGCTGGCGAAAGCGCGCTAACACTCAATCTGTAAGGAGTCATCATGGCAAAAAAAGTAATCGGCTATATCAAGCTGCAAGTGCCGGCAGGAAAGGCGAACCCATCGCCGCCAATCGGCCCGGCCTTGGGTCAAAAAGGCCTGAACATCATGGAATTCTGCAAGGCGTTCAACGCCAAAACGCAGAGCATGGAACCCGGCCTGCCCATCCCTGTGGTCATCACGGCATTTGCTGACAAGAGCTTCACCTTCATCATGAAAACGCCGCCCGCAACGGTGTTGATCAAGAAGGCGATCAAGCTCGACAAGGGTTCTGCAAGGCCGCATACCGACAAGGTTGGCAAGATTTCCCGTGCGCAGCTTGAAGAAATCGCCAAGCTCAAAACCCCCGACCTCACCGCTGCCGATATGGATGCTGCGGTGCGTACGATTGCTGGTACTGCCCGTTCCATGGGCATCGACGCGGAGATTTAATCATGGCAAAACTTTCCAAGCGTCTTCAGGCTATCAAGCAAAAAGTTGACCGCAGCAAAACCTATCCGGTTCTGGAAGCGCTGCAACTGGTCAAGGAAACCGCAACTGCGAAATTTGACGAATCCGTCGATGTGGCGGTCAATCTGGGTATTGATGCGCGTAAATCCGACCAGATGGTGCGTGGTTCGGTGGTGCTGCCCAAGGGTACCGGCAAGTCTGTCCGTGTTGCCGTGTTTGCGCAGGGCGCAAATGCAGAAGCGGCCAAAGCGGCCGGCGCTGACGTGATCGGTTTCGACGATCTGGCTGCCGATGTCAAGGCTGGCAAGATGGACTTTGACGTGGTGATCGCCACGCCGGACGCCATGCGTATTGTTGGCCAACTGGGTCAGATTCTGGGTCCGCGCGGTCTGATGCCCAACCCCAAGGTGGGCACCGTGACGCCGAACGTGGCTGAAGCGGTCAAGAACGCCAAGGCCGGTCAGGTGCAGTACCGCACCGACAAGGGCGGCATTGTGCATTGCACCATCGGTCGCGCCTCGTTCACGCCGGAAGACCTGAAGGTAAACCTGGTGGCGCTGGTGGAGGCACTGAACAAGGCAAAGCCTGCTTCCGCCAAAGGTGTCTATTTCAAGCGCATGTCGGTTTCCAGCACCATGGGTGCAGGCGTGCGGGTGGATCAGGGCTCGCTGAGCGCCTGATTGAAGTGATTTTGGGCCTGTCTGGCTGGCGCAAGCCGGTCGGAGAGGGTTGTCCAAGACCGTAGGGGTCAGGGAACAGAAATCAGGGAACAGAATTCAGTTTGTTCGCGGGTTTCAGTTTTTATTGGCTTAATCGAAGGCGATAGGGTTGTGTGGCAGGGCTGTCTCCTGTTACCCGATTTCTGTCACCCGAACCCTACGCAGATGGCGGTCCCAATGCGGGTTTATTTGTTGTACTCCTGTCAAGGTCGCCAAACGTGGGGTGAAGTTTGCCTCGCATTTAATAGGAGAAGACCTTGAGTCTGAATCTGGAAGAAAAGAAAGCAGTCGTTGCTGAAGTTGCCGCAGAAGTTGCGGGTGCCCAGTTGATGGTGCTGGCTGAGTACCACGGTACGGTGGTCACGGATATCACCACGCTGCGTGCCAACGCGCGTAGCAATGGTGTGTATTTTCGCGTGATCAAAAACACGCTTGCGCGTCGCGCGGTTCAGGGAACACCGTTTGAAGGGCTGGCTGACCAGATGGTCGGTCCGCTCGTCTATGGCCTTTCCAAAGACCCGGTGGCTGCCGCCAAGGTCATGAACGACTTTGCCAAAGGTAAAGAACGTTTTGTGATCAAGGCCGGCGCCATGCCCAATCAGGTCATGTCGATTGACGACGTGAAGCGGTTGGCCAACTTGCCGAGCCGTAACGAGTTGCTGGCCATGCTGCTTGGCACCATGCAGGCGCCCATGTCCGCGTTCGCGCGCGGTCTGGCTGCGGTGCGTGACCAAAAAGAAGCTGCTTGAACGACATTATTTATCGAACCTCATATTTGACAGGAGTTACAAATGGCTGCATCTAAAGCTGAGATTCTCGACGCAATCGCCGGTATGACCGTGCTGGAGCTGTCCGAGCTGATCAAGGAAATGGAAGAAAAGTTTGGCGTGTCTGCCGCTGCCGTGGCGGTTGCTGCTGCACCGGCTGCTGGCGGTGGCGCTGCTGCTGAAGAACAAACCGAATTCACCGTCACGCTGACCTCGGCTGGCGCGAAAAAGGTTGAAGTCATCAAGGTAGTGCGTGCCGCAACCGGCCTGGGTCTGAAAGAAGCCAAGGATCTGGTGGATGGCGCTCCCAAGGCCATCAAGGAAGGCGTCAGCAAGGCCGACGCAGAAGCGATGAAAAAGCAGCTGGAAGAAGCTGGCGCGACCGTCGAGATTAAGTAAGCCAGACTGTCTTCGTGGGCGCCGACCCGCGAAGACGGCACACGCAAACGGCAAACCCGGAGCCATTCATGGCGCCCGGGTTCGTTGCTTTTTGCGTGTGCCGAAATATTCTGCGCCGCACAAGCGGGCGCGACTGATTTGTTCATCATCTGAACCCCCAAGGAGACTCCATGGCCTACACGTTCACCGAGAGAAAACGCATTCGCAAAAGTTTCGGCAAACGAGCCAATGTGTTGCCAGTACCTTATCTGCTGTCCACGCAACTTGAGTCCTACCGCAATTTCCTGCAGGAAGCGGTCGCTGTTGCAAATCGCAAGAACGAAGGTCTGCAAGCGGCGTTTACTTCGATTTTTCCGATTTCCAGCCACTCGGGCAATGCGCGCCTGGAATACGTCAACTATGTGCTGGGCGATCCGGCATTTGACATCAAGGAATGCCAGCAGCGCGGTCTGACCTTCTGCGCACCTCTGCGTGCCAAGGTGCGCCTGGTCATTATGGACAAGGAAGCCTCCAAGCCAACCATCAAGGAAGTCAAGGAGCAGGAAGTCTATATGGGCGAACTGCCGCTCATGACGCCCACCGGCTCTTTCGTTATCAATGGCACCGAGCGCGTGATCGTCTCGCAGCTGCACCGCTCTCCTGGCGTGTTCTTCGAACATGATCGCGGCAAGACGCATAGCTCTGGCAAATTGTTGTTCTCGGCGCGGATTATTCCTTATCGTGGCTCCTGGCTGGATTTCGAATTTGATCCCAAGGATTATCTGTACTTCCGGGTTGACCGCCGCCGCAAAATGCCGGCAACCATTCTGCTGAAAGCGTTGGGCTACAAGCCGGAACAGATTCTGGACATGTTCTTCAGCAAGGATACTTTCCATGTTAACGCCCAGGGTGTGCAGTTTGAGCTGGTGCCGGATCGCCTGCGTGGCGAAATTGCGCGCTTCGACATCTGCGGCAAGGATGGCAAGGTCATCGTGCCCAAGGACAAGCGCATTACTGCCAAACATGTGCGGGAACTGGATGCCGCTGGCGTGAAGATGTGGGCGATCCCGAATGAGTTTGTGACCGGTCGTGTGCTGGCGCACGATGTGCTGGACAAATCCACGGGCGAGCTGGTGGCGCGAGCCAACGACGAAATCACCGATGAGTCGCTGCTGAAAATGGCAGAAGCGGGTGTCAGCAAGTTTCAGACCCTGTACATCAACGATCTGGATCACGGCCCGTTTATTTCGCAGACCTTGCGGATTGACGAGACCCCTGACGACTACTCCGCGCGCGTTGCCATTTATCGCATGATGCGCCCGGGTGAGCCGCCTACAGAAGAAGCCGTCAACGCGCTGTTTGATGCTTTGTTCTTCAACGAAGAACGTTACGACCTTTCGGCGGTCGGGCGCATGAAGTTCAATCGCCGTGTCGGCCGCGATGCGCTGGAGGGCGCAGGCGTGCTGTCCAACGAAGACATTATTGAGGTCATGCGTATTCTGGTTGAGTTGCGCAATGGCCGTGGCGAGATTGACGACATCGACCATCTGGGCAACCGCCGCGTGCGTTCGGTCGGCGAGCTGGCCGAGAACCAGTTCCGTGCGGGTCTGGTGCGTGTCGAACGCGCGGTCAAGGAGCGTCTGTCGCAGGCAGAATCCGACAATCTCATGCCGCATGACCTGATCAATGCCAAGCCGGTTAGCGCGGCAATCAAGGAATTCTTTGGTTCGTCGCAGCTGTCGCAGTTTATGGATCAGACCAACCCGCTGTCCGAGATTACCCACAAGCGCCGTGTTTCTGCGCTGGGGCCGGGCGGTTTGACGCGTGAGCGCGCCGGTTTTGAAGTGCGTGACGTGCATCCCACCCACTATGGCCGCGTGTGCCCGATTGAAACCCCGGAAGGTCCGAACATCGGCCTGATCAACTCGCTGGCGCTGTTTGCGCGGGTCAACAATTACGGCTTTATCGAAACACCTTACCGCAAGGTCAACGGTAGCAAGGTTACAGACGTCATTGAATACCTGTCGGCGATCGAGGAAAGCAAATACGTGATTGCGCAGGCCAATGCCGAGCTGGATGGCAAAGGCAAGTTCAAGGACGAACTGGTGTCCTGTCGTCACAAGAACGAATTTACCCTGTCCACACCCGACCGCATCGAATACATGGACGTGGCACCGGCGCAGGTGGTGTCGGTGGCGGCTTCGCTGATTCCGTTCCTGGAACACGATGACGCGAACCGCGCGCTGATGGGTTCCAACATGCAGCGTCAGGCCGTGCCCTGCCTGCGTACCGAGAAGCCCCTGGTTGGCACCGGTATCGAGCGTACTGCTGCGATTGACTCCGGCACCGTGGTCACAGCTCACCGTGGCGGCGTGGTCGATTATGTTGATGCGAGCCGTATCGTGGTGCGCGTCAACGATGATGAAGCCAAGGCGGGCGAGGTCGGCGTGGACATCTACTCGCTGATCAAGTACACCCGTTCCAACCAGAATACCAACATCAACCAGCGTCCGCTGGTCAAGGTGGGCGACCAGCTGGCGCGTGGTGACGTGATTGCCGACGGTGCATCGACTGACATGGGTGAACTCGCGCTGGGTCAGAACATGACCGTCGCGTTCATGCCCTGGAACGGTTACAACTTCGAAGACTCGATTTTGATTTCGGAAAAAGTGGTCGCGGAAGATCGCTACACTTCGATTCACATTGAAGAACTCAATGTTGTCGCCCGCGACACCAAGCTGGGGCCGGAAGAAATCACCCGCGATATTCCCAACCTGACCGAGCGCCAGCTGGCGCGCCTGGACGAGTCTGGCATCATCAGTATTGGCGCTGAAGTCGAGGCCGGCGACACCCTGGTTGGCAAGGTCACGCCCAAAGGCGAAACCCAACTGACTCCGGAACAAAAACTGCTGCGCGCCATTTTCGGCGAGAAAGCCTCCGACGTGAAAGACACCAGCTTGCGCGTGCCGTCCGGCATGAGCGGCACGGTGATCGACGTTCAGGTATTCACCCGCGAAGGCATTGAGCGCGACAAGCGTGCACAAAGCATCATCAACAGCCAGCTGGACGAATACAAGAAAGACATGGCTGACCGCATGCGTATTGTCGAGATGGATGCATACTCCCGTCTCGGTCGCATGTTGCTGGGCAAAACTGTCAATGGCGGCCCCAAGAAGCTGGCCAAGGGCAGCAAGATCAGCCAGGAATATCTGGAGTCTTTGCCGGGTCACGACTGGTTTGACATTCGCGTGGCGGATGATGAAATCAGCCGTCAGATGGAAGCCATCAAGGAAGGTTTGGCTGGCAAGCGCATCGAATTTGATGCCATGTTTGAAGAGAAGAAAAAGAAACTGACCGCTGGCGACGAACTGCCGCCCGGCGTGCAAAAAATGGTCAAGGTCTATATCGCCGTCAAGCGTCGCTTGCAGCCCGGCGACAAGATGGCGGGTCGCCACGGTAACAAGGGCGTGGTGTCCAAGATCGCGCCGGTGGAGGACATGCCCTACATGGCCAACGGGATGCCGGTTGACATCGTGCTGAACCCGCTGGGTGTGCCGTCACGGATGAACGTGGGACAGATTCTGGAAGTCCATCTGGGTTGGGCGGCCAAGGGTCTGGGCATGAAGATTGACGCCATGCTGGCAGCGCAGGCCAAGGCCAAGGACATGCGCGCCTTCCTGAAAGAAATCTATAACAGCCGCGGCGCGCAGGAAAAAATCGACGATCTGTCTGATGCCGAGGTGCTGGAACTTGCCGCCAACCTCAAGAAAGGCGTGCCGTTTGCCACACCAGTCTTTGACGGGGCGTCGGAAGAAGAAATTCACCACATGCTGAAACTGGCAGACATGCCTGAGGGCGGCCAGTTCACCCTGTACGACGGCCGCAGCGGCGAGCCGTTCGAGCGCCAGGTGACAGTGGGTGTGATGCATGTGCTCAAGCTGCACCACCTGGTTGACGACAAGATGCACGCGCGTTCCACCGGCCCGTACTCGCTGGTTACGCAACAGCCGCTGGGCGGCAAGGCGCAATTCGGCGGCCAGCGCTTCGGCGAGATGGAAGTGTGGGCGCTGGAAGCCTACGGTGCATCCTATGTGCTGCAAGAAATGCTGACCGTGAAGTCGGACGATGTAAATGGTCGTACCAAGGTGTACGAAAACATCGTCAAGGGCGATCACAAGATCGAGGCCGGTATGCCGGAATCCTTCAATGTGCTGGTGAAGGAAATCCGCAGCCTGGGCATCGACATCGATCTGGAACGTTATTAATCCGTATTTAACTTAGTTTAGCGGCGAGGAACTAACCATGAAAGCATTGCTGGATCTGTTCAAGGAAGCCACCCAGGAAGAGGAATTTGATGCCATCAAGATCGGCATCGCCTCTCCGGAAAAAATCCGTGCCTGGTCTTACGGCGAAGTCAAAAAGCCCGAGACCATCAACTACCGCACCTTCAAACCGGAGCGCGACGGCCTGTTCTGCGCCAAGATTTTTGGCCCGGTCAAGGACTACGAATGCCTGTGCGGCAAGTACAAGCGCCTCAAGCATCGCGGCGTGATCTGTGAAAAATGCGGCGTAGAAGTGACGCTGTCCAAAGTGCGCCGCGAGCGCATGGGTCACATCGAACTGGCCTCGCCGGTTGCGCACATCTGGTTCCTAAAGTCGCTGCCCTCGCGTCTGGGCATGGTGCTGGACATGACCCTGCGCGACATCGAGCGCGTGTTGTATTTCGAAGCCTATGTCGTGACCGAGCCAGGCATGACGCCGCTGACCCGTTGCCAGATCATGACCGAGGACGATTACTTGTCCAAGGTCGAAGAATACGGCGACGAGTTCAAGGCCATCATGGGTGCGGAAGGCGTCCGTGAATTGCTGCGTGGCATTGACGTCAGCAGCGAGGTGGAAAGTCTGCGTGCAGAACTGACGCGCACCACGTCCGACACCAAGATGAAGAAAATTTCCAAGCGCCTCAAGGTGCTGGAAGGCTTCCAGCGTTCCGGCATCAAGCCGGACTGGATGATCATGGAAGTGCTGCCGGTGCTGCCGCCCGAGTTGCGTCCGCTGGTGCCGCTGGATGGCGGCCGTTTCGCCACCTCCGACCTGAACGATCTGTACCGTCGCGTCATTAACCGCAACAACCGCTTGAAGCGTCTGCTTGAACTGAAGGCACCCGAAATCATCGTGCGCAACGAAAAGCGCATGTTGCAGGAATCGGTGGACTCGCTGCTGGACAACGGCCGTCGCGGCAAGGCCATGACCGGTGCCAACAAGCGTCCGCTCAAATCGCTGGCCGACATGATCAAGGGCAAGAGCGGTCGTTTCCGTCAGAACCTGCTGGGCAAGCGCGTCGATTACTCTGGCCGTTCGGTCATCGTGGTGGGGCCGCAGCTCAAACTGCACCAGTGCGGTTTGCCCAAGAAAATGGCATTGGAACTGTTCAAGCCCTTCATCTTCAACAAGCTGGAAGTGATGGGTCTGGCGACCACGATCAAGGCCGCCAAAAAAATGGTGGAAGACGAAGAGCCGATCGTGTGGGACTTCCTCGAAGAAGTCATCCGCGAGCATCCGGTCATGCTCAACCGCGCGCCTACGCTGCACCGCCTGGGAATTCAGGCGTTTGAGCCGATCCTGATCGAAGGCAAGGCCATTCAGCTGCATCCTCTGGTGTGCGCGGCATTCAACGCTGACTTTGACGGCGACCAGATGGCCGTGCATGTGCCGCTGTCGCTGGAAGCGCAGATGGAAGCGCGCACCCTGATGCTGGCATCCAACAACGTGCTGTCGCCCGCCAACGGCGAGCCGATCATTGTGCCCTCGCAGGATATCGTGCTGGGGCTGTATTACATGACGCGTGAAAAGGTCAACGCCAAAGGCGAGGGCGGTTTTTTTGCCGATGTGGCCGAAGCCAAGCGCGCATACGATACAGGCGCGGTTGAGCTGCATGCCCGCGTGACCGTGCGCATCAAAGAAGCCAGCATGGTGGATGGCGAGCGCGTGGAGACCGTCAAGCGCGTGGAAACCACGATCGGACGCGCTTTGCTGTCCGAAATTCTGCCGCCCGACTTGCCCTTTGCCTACGTGGACAAGGCGCTGAGAAAAAAGGAAATTTCCAAGCTCATCAACGCCAGCTTCCGTCGCTGCGGCCTGCGTGAAACGGTGATTTTTGCCGACAAACTGATGTACACCGGCTTTACCTATGCAACTCGCGCAGGTATGTCGATTGCCATCAAGGACATGCTGATTCCGGTTGAGAAAGACTCGATCCTGAATGCGGCAGAAGCCGAGGTCAAAGAGATCGAGATGCAATACACCTCCGGTCTGGTGACGCAGGGTGAACGCTACAACAAGGTGGTTGATATCTGGGGTCGCGCCGGTGATGCGGTAGCCAAGGCCATGATGGGGCAGCTGGGCGGCGAGAAAGTGACAAACCGCAAGGGCGAAGTCGTGTCGCAGGAATCGTTTAACGCCATTTACATGATGGCCGACTCCGGTGCGCGTGGTTCGGCTGCGCAGATTCGCCAGCTCGCGGGTATGCGCGGCCTGATGGCCAAGCCCGACGGCTCGATCATTGAGACGCCGATTACCGCGAACTTCCGCGAAGGCCTGAACATGCTTCAGTACTTCATTTCTACCCACGGTGCGCGTAAGGGCCTGGCAGATACGGCTTTGAAAACCGCAAACTCCGGCTACCTGACACGTCGTTTGGTGGATGTGACGCAAGATCTGGTGGTGGTGGAAGACGATTGCGGCACCAAGGACGGCATGATGTTGAAGGCGCTGGTTGAGGGCGGTGAAGTGGTTGAGCCGCTGCGCGAGCGTATTCTCGGCCGTGTTACGGCAGTGGACGTGGTGCATCCGGAAACCCAGGAAACCATGATCGAAGCCGGCACCATGCTGAACGAAGATATGGTCGACGCGATTGATGCCGCTGGTGTTGACGAGGTCAAAGTGCGCACGCCGTTAACCTGCGAAACCCGCTACGGCCTGTGCGCCAAGTGCTATGGACGTGACCTGGGACGCGGCCATCTGGCCAACGTGGGCGAAGCGGTTGGCGTGATTGCCGCCCAGTCGATTGGCGAGCCGGGCACCCAGCTCACCATGCGTACCTTCCACATTGGTGGTGCGGCATCGCGTGCGGCAGCAACCAGCCAGCTTGAAGCCAAATCCAACGGCACTCTGCGTTATTCCTCCACCATGCGCTATGTAACCAACGTGCGCAAGGAACTGATCGCCATTTCCCGCTCTGGAGAAATGATCGTGATGGACGATGCCGGACGCGAACGTGAACGCCACAAAGTGCCATACGGCGCCACCGTGACCGTGACCGATGGCGACAAGATCAAGGCTGGTGCCGTGCTTGCCACGTGGGATCCGCACACTCGCCCCATCATTACCGAATACACCGGCAAGGTGCGTTTCGAGAACGTGGAAGAGGGCGTGACCGTTGCCAAGCAGATTGACGATGTGACCGGCCTGTCCACCCTGGTCGTGATTGACCCGAAATCCCGCAAGGGCGGCGCAGCCAAAGGCGTGCGCCCACAGGTCAAGCTGCTGGACGAAGCCGGCAAGGAATTGAAGATAGCCGGTACTGACACCACCGTGAATATCACCTTCCATGTCGGTTCCATCATTACCGTGAAAGACGGTCAGGACGTGCATGTGGGCGATGTGCTGGCACGTATCCCGCAAGAAAGTTCCAAGACCCGCGACATTACCGGCGGTCTGCCGCGCGTTGCCGAGCTGTTCGAAGCGCGTTCGCCGAAGGATGCCGGCGTGCTGGCCGAAGTGACCGGAACGGTTTCGTTCGGTAAGGACACCAAGGGCAAGCAGCGACTGGTCATTACCGACTTTGACGGCCAGGCGCATGAGTACCTGATTCCCAAGGACAAGCATGTGACCGCGCACGATGGTCAGGTGGTGCAAAAAGGCGAAATGATCGTGGATGGCGCGGTTGATCCACAGGACATTTTGCGCTTGCAGGGGGTCGAGGCGCTGGCGCGTTACATTACCGACGAAGTGCAGGATGTGTACCGTCTGCAAGGCGTGAAGATCAACGACAAGCATATCGAAGTCATTGTGCGGCAGATGCTGCGCCGCGTGAATGTAGTGGATGCAGGTGACACCGGTCTGATTCGCGGCGAACAGGTAGAACGTTCCGAGGTGCTCCAGTTGAACGACGAAATGCTGGCTGCGGGCAAAGAGCCGGCGGTTTTCACCCCGGTTCTGCTGGGCATCACCAAGGCTTCGTTGTCCACCGACTCGTTCATCTCTGCCGCATCCTTCCAGGAGACTACTCGCGTGCTGACGGAAGCGGCCATCATGGGCAAGAAAGACGATTTGCGTGGCCTGAAAGAAAACGTCATTGTGGGACGCCTGATTCCGGCAGGCACGGGTCTTGCTTATCACAACACACGTCGCCGTCAATCGCTTGGCCAGGACTTGGGAGCCGCACACCTGATGGAAGAAAGTACACAAGCGCAGCGGGAAAACCAGGAAGTGGCTTGACAAGTCGGGTTTGACTACTTAAAATCGCGCGTCTTTTTCCCGGTCTGGCGGCCGGGGGTTTCTGGCTAGAGGTCGGGTTTGTCGATTTCGGGCTGGGTAAAATTAACTGCGGGACGGCTCAGGCCGTCCCGGTTGTTTTGATCGCGTCCAAGCAATGTTGATTAAATGTTGTGTGGTTTGGTCGCATACGAAAACTGAACGGAAGCAAGAATGCCAACTATCAATCAGCTGATCCGCAAGCCCCGTCAGGCACCTGTTAGCAAGAGCAAGGTGCCTGCGATGCAGGCTTGCCCCCAAAAGCGCGGCGTCTGTACGCGTGTTTATACCACTACCCCGAAAAAGCCCAACTCCGCGTTGCGTAAGGTGTGCAAGGTGCGCCTGACCAACGGGTTTGAGGTGATCAGCTATATCGGCGGTGAGGGTCACAACCTGCAAGAACACTCGGTGGTGCTGATTCGCGGCGGTCGTGTAAAAGACTTGCCTGGTGTGCGCTATCACACGGTGCGTGGCTCGCTGGATACGGCGGGCGTCAAGGATCGCAAGCAGTCGCGTTCCAAGTACGGTGCCAAACGTGCAAAAGCCGGCAAATAAGCCGATCCACCAGATAAGCCCAGGAGCGAAACATGCCTCGTCGTCGCGAAGTTGAAAAACGTGAAATCCTGCCGGATCCCAAGTTCGGCAATGTTGAAGTGTCAAAATTCATGAATGCCATCATGAATAGCGGAAAAAAATCTGTTGCTGAACGTATTGTTTATGGTGCGTTCGAGCAAATCTCCAAAAAATCCGGCAAGGATCCGCTGGAAGTGTTTTCCACGGCCATGAATAACGTGCGCCCGATCGTTGAGGTCAAGAGTCGTCGTGTTGGTGGTGCCAACTACCAGGTTCCGGTCGAAGTTCGTCCCTCGCGTCGTTCTGCGCTGGCCATGCGCTGGCTGCGTGACGCCGCCCGCAAGCGTGGCGAGAAATCCATGGGTGCTCGCCTTGCGGGTGAGTTGCTGGATGCATCCGAAGGTCGCGGTGCTGCAATGAAGAAACGGGAAGAAGTGCATCGTATGGCTGAAGCCAACAAGGCATTCTCTCATTTCCGCTTCTGATAGGAACACAAGACAATCATGGCACGTACTACTCCTATCGAGCGTTACCGTAATATCGGTATTTCTGCGCATATTGATGCGGGCAAGACCACCACGACCGAGCGTATTCTTTACTACACCGGCGTATCCCATAAAATTGGCGAGGTGCATGACGGCGCGGCCACCATGGACTGGATGGAGCAGGAGCGCGAGCGTGGAATTACCATCACCTCTGCGGCCACCACCTGTTTCTGGAAGGGTATGGAAGGCAACTTCCCGGAGCATCGCATCAACATCATTGATACTCCCGGACACGTCGATTTCACCATTGAGGTCGAGCGCTCCATGCGTGTGCTGGATGGTGCTTGCATGGTGTATTGTGCAGTAGGTGGCGTGCAGCCCCAGTCTGAAACCGTGTGGCGCCAGGCCAACAAATACAACGTGCCGCGTCTCGCCTTTGTAAACAAGATGGATCGCACGGGCGCCAATTTCTTCAAGGTCTATGACCAGATGAAGACGCGCCTGCGTGCCAACCCTGTGCCTGTTGTTGTGCCTATTGGCGCAGAAGAAAACTTCAAGGGCGTGGTGGATCTGGTCAAGATGAAGGCCGTTTTTTGGGATGAGGCTTCGATGGGCATGAAGTTTGCCTACGAAGATATTCCTGCTGACCTCGTCGATACCTGCAACGAGTGGCGCGAGAAGATGGTTGAGGCTGCGGCCGAGTCTTCTGAAGAGATGATGAACAAATACCTCGAAGAAGGGGATTTGTCTGAGGCTGACATCAATCTTGGTCTGCGTACTCGCACTATTGCTGGTGAAATTGTTCCCATGTTGTGCGGCACCGCGTTCAAGAACAAGGGTGTTCAGCGTATGCTGGACGCGGTGATTGAGTACATGCCTTCGCCGCTGGATATTCCGCCTACCCCGTGCGAGCTGGAAGACGGCACGCCCGCAGTGCGCAAGGCTTCGGACGAAGAGCCGTTTGCTGCGCTGGCATTCAAGATCATGACTGACCCCTATGTTGGTCAGCTAACCTTCTTCCGTGTGTATTCTGGTGTGGTGAATTCTGGCGATACCATTTACAACTCGGTCAAGGGTAAAAAAGAGCGTCTGGGGCGTATTCTGCAAATGCACGCCAACCAGCGTGAAGAAATCAAGGAAGTGCGCGCAGGTGACATCGCCGCTGCCGTGGGTTTGAAAGACGCGATTACCGGCGACACGCTGTGCTCGCCGGACAAGTCCGTCATTCTTGAACGTATGGAGTTCCCTGAGCCGGTGATTCATGTTGCGGTGGAGCCCAAGACCAAGGCTGACCAGGAAAAAATGGGTATCGCGCTGGGTCGTCTGGCGCAGGAAGATCCTTCATTCCGTGTGCGTACTGACGAAGAATCCGGCCAGACCATTATTTCCGGTATGGGTGAACTGCACCTGGAAATTCTGGTTGATCGCATGAAGCGTGAATTCGGTGTAGAGGCAAACGTGGGTGCACCCCAGGTTGCTTACCGCGAGGCCATCCGCAAAGCGGTCGAAGTCGAAGGCAAGCACGTCAAACAATCCGGTGGTAAAGGTCAGTATGGCCACGTTTGGGTCAAGATGGAGCCGAACGAAGCGGGCAAAGGCTTTGAGTTTGTGGATGCCATCAAGGGCGGTACGGTTCCGCGTGAATACATTCCTGCGGTTGAGAAAGGTCTCAACGAAGCGTTGCCCAACGGTGTGCTGGCTGGTTTTCCGGTGGTGGACGTCAAAGTCACGCTGTTCGACGGCTCCTATCACGAAGTTGACTCTTCCGAACAGGCCTTCAAGATGGCGGCCATCCTGGCGTTCAAGGACGGTATGCGTAAAGCCAATCCGGTGCTGCTTGAACCGATGATGTCGGTAGAGGTCGAAACGCCCGAAGATTACATGGGCGATGTGATGGGCGACTTGAACCGTCGTCGCGGCATCATCCAGGGCATGGATGACATGGCGGGCGGCGGCAAGGCCATCAAGGCTGAAGTTCCGCTGGCCGAAATGTTTGGTTATTCCACTGACCTGCGTTCCATGAGTCAGGGACGTGCGACTTACAGCATGGAATTCAAGCACTATTCCGAAGCGCCGAAAAACGTGGCCGAGGCGGTCATGAACAAGAAGTAAGCACTTCATTTTCCAGATCAAGAAATTTAAGTATCAAACGAGGGTAAAAACATGTCCAAGGAAAAATTTGAACGTACGAAACCGCACGTAAACGTTGGCACCATTG
>CAYTZP010000043.1:0-15501 GCA_964442685.1 uncultured Thiobacillus sp. | reverse complement strand
CCGATGATGGGCAGCATGACCCCCATGATGGGTTCCATGATGGCGCCCATGGGTAGCATGACACCGATGATGACCGCCCCCATGGGTGCGATGGGTCCGATGATGCAGGCACCCACAGGCATGATGCAGCCCATGATGGATCCCGCCATGATGAACCAGATGATGATGGTACCGATGGGCATGATGCCGATGCCGCCTGCTGTCAGCGCACCGGTTGCCCCAGCCAGATAAGGCCTGTCAGCCGCCAATCGCGCCCCGCACTGCGGGGCGTTTTACTTTCCCGCAAAATCAGCGCCCGCATAAACGGGTACAATCAAAGCAGCACAAACAATCTTAGGCAATACCGCTTTCCCACCACCACCAATCGGAGAACACACTATGCATACATCTCGCCTCGCACTCGTCACTGCCGTGCTGATCAGCGGCTCGGCACAAGCCCAGTTTGGCGCCATGAGCATGATGAACCCCTTGAGCATGATGATGCCGATGACCATGATGGCCGCGCCCATGATGGGCAGCAGCATGATGAACCCCATGAGCATGATGATGCCGATGACCATGATGGCCGCGCCCATGATGGGCAGCAGCATGATGAACCCCATGAGCATGATGGTGCCCATGAGCGGTTTCGGCAGTTTTGGCGGCTATGGCAGCCTCCAGCCAATGATGTCCAATCCCTACGCCAATCCAATGGGCGCGGTTAATCCCTACCTCAAACCCGCTGCGCCTGTGCAACAGCAGCCGTCTTTCTTCCCGATGATGCCGACGGCAGCACCGCAGGCGCCTGTCCCTGCGTATGGTGCATATCAGATCTTCGCACCAGCCGCACCGCAACAAGCAGTGTCTGGTACCCAGCTGCCGGTACAAAGCCAGAACACCACCCCCATGAGCGGCTGGACGAACATGTTCGCGCCACCCGTTGCCACCGCACCGCAGAAAGCGCCGCAGGCAGCGGCCACGCCTGCCAAATCCTCGGATCCGATGTTTGGCTGGACGCAAACTTTCATGCCGGCCAACCCGCCGGCTGCGGCCACCACCACCCTGCCGGCAAATAGCGGCGCACAAGACCCGCTGTTCAACTGGATGCAGATGTTCATGCCAGCCACCCAGCCCGCAACGCCTGCCAAATAAACCTTCAGCACCAGCAAAAAGCCCGGTCAAAGCCGGGCTTTTTGTTGCGTTCAACACATACGCTCACATGCGCGCGAAGGCACGCCGTGCCGCATCAATCGTGGCGGCAATCTCCGCTTCGGCGTGCGCTGCCGAAACAAAACCGGCCTCGAAGGCCGACGGTGCGAGATACACGCCTTCTTGAATCATGGCGTGGAAAAAGCGGTTGAAGCGATCCTTGTCGCAGGCCATCACCTCGGCATAACTGCGCGGCGGCATGGCGCTGAAAAACACCCCGAACATGCCGCCCACGCTGGCAGCGCTGAATGTTTCGCCCGCTTCGCTGGCGACATTGACCAGTCCTTCCAGCAATTGGTCGGTGCGGGCAGAAAGGTTTTCATAAAAGCCCGCTGCACGGGTGGCCTTGAGCGTGGCCAGACCTGCTGCCACCGCCACTGGGTTTCCGGACAAGGTGCCCGCCTGATACACCGGGCCTACTGGCGCAAGCCGATCCATAATGTCGCGGCGACCGCCAAAGGCGCCCACCGGCATCCCGCCGCCGATGACTTTGCCCAGCGTGGTCAGATCGGGCACGATGTCATACAGCCCTTGCGCGCCCTGCGGCCCGACTCGGAAGCCAGTCATCACTTCGTCAAAAATCAGCACGGCGCCGTGTTTGGTACATAGCTCGCGCAAACCTTCCAGAAAACCTGCCCCGGGTTGCACCAGGTTCATGTTGCCTGCCACCGGCTCGACAATGATAGCGGCGATCTCGCTACCGATTTTATCCATGGTGCGCTCGACGCCTGCGAGGTCGTTGTAGTCCAGCACCAGCGTTTGTGCCGCCACTTCAGCAGGCACGCCAGCGGAAGTGGGGTTGCCAAATGTCAATGCGCCCGAGCCCGCCTTCACCAGCAGAAAATCGGCATGGCCGTGATAACAGCCTTCGAACTTGATGATTTTGCTGCGCCCGGTATAACCCCGCGCCAGACGGATGGCGCTCATGGTGGCCTCGGTGCCGGACGACACCAGCCGCACTTTCTCGAAACCGGGCAACAGACTGGTCAGCAGTTCGGCCATTTCCAGCTCGGTTTCGGTCGGCGCGCCAAACGACAAGCCGCGCACAGCGGCATCCTGCACCGCCTTGACCGTATCGGGGTGGGCGTGACCAAGAATCGCCGGACCCCACGAGCCGACGTAATCAATGTACTTTTTGCCGTCGGCATCCCACAGGTAGGCGCCTTCGCCACGCGCAAAAAAACGCGGCACGCCGCCTACCGATTTGAAGGCGCGCACAGGTGAATTGACGCCGCCGGGAATGACTTTTTGCGATTGTTCAAACAGGCTGTGATTGCGATCCATCAGGCTTCCGTTTCTGAAATAAAAAGTTGATTGAATTGTCGCGCCGCTACTGCAATATCCGGCGCGTCGAAAACTGCGCTGATGACGGCCAGGCTGTCCGCCCCGGCCTCGATCAATGCAGGCGCGTTCTGCACCGTGATGCCGCCGATGGCGACCACAGGCACGGGCAATTTTCCGGCGTCGCGCAAAATTTGCAGCGATGCGGGTTTGGCATGGGGCTTGGTGGGCGATGCAAAAAAACTGCCAAACGCCACATAATCCGCCCCTTGCGTCACGGCAGCCTCGGCCAGTTGCAAATCCTGATAACAGGATGCGCCAACCAGCTTGTCCGGCCCCAAAATCAGTCGCGCCTCGCGCAGGCTGCCATCATCAGCGCCCAGATGCACGCCATCCGCGTCGGTCAAATCGGCCAGCCGCAGATCGTCATTGATGATGAGCGGCACCGCATGGCGGCGGCAGAGCGCCAGCAATTCGCTGGCCTGCTCGTGGCGCAAGGCCACGTCGTCGCTTTTATCGCGGTATTGCACCATCGCCGCGCCGCCCTTGAGTGCGGCCTGCACCATCTGCAACAGGCGTGCGGTATCGGCGCATTGCGGGGTGATGACATACAGACCGGCAGGAAAATCCATCAGGCGCTGCCCTGCACCGGCGCTTCCTGCGCCCAGAAAAACCGATCCGGCAGATATTGCCCCATGCCGGGACGAAACCCGGCCTTCAAGGCTTCGTAAGTGAAATCCTGGCCGTCCTTGACCGCGCGCGGCAAATCGTTGCCATAGGCAAGGCTGGCCGCGATAGCCGAAGCCAGGGTGCAGCCCGAGCCATGAAAACTGCCAGCCAGCCGATCCCGGGTATCGGTCTGAATCACGCCCGCCGCGCCAGCAGCGGCGCCGTAGAGAATATTGTGTACACGCGGGGTGTTCTCGTGCGTGCCGGTAATCAGCACCGTCTCGCAACCCAGTTGCAGCAGCCGACTGGCGCACTCAGGCAAAGGCAAATCCTCATCTTCACCGTCGTTCGCCGCCAGCCTGCGCGCCTCGATGCTGTTGGGAGTAATCAGCGTGGTTTGCGGAATGATCATTTCCTTTAACGCTGCGATCATGTCCTCGGAAGACATTTCGTCGCCGCGCCCGGAGGCCAGCACCGGATCCAGCACCACCGGGATATCCGGGTAGTCGGAGAGAATTTCGGCAATCACCGCCATGTTCTCCACACTGCCCAACAGTCCGATCTTGAATACGTCCACCGGCATGTCTTCCAGCAACATGCGCGCCTGGTCAGCCACCCAATCCGCATCCACCGGGGAAACGCCATCCACCCCGGCGGTATCCTGCACGGTAATTGCGGTGATGACCGACAAGGGATGGCAGCCCATGCCCGCCAGGGTCAGAATATCGGCCTGCACGCCCGCCCCGCCCGTGGGGTCTGAGGCGGCGAAGGTAAGAACCATGGGAGGATTTTGCGACATGTAGGGGACTTTCGCGCCCGGCGTGGTTGCTGCAACGCCGGGCGGCTGATTTAGAATGGAAACCCGATTTTATCCCAAAGCCTGCACCCGCCCATGAGCAACTCCGACCAATTCAAGACTTATATGTGCCTGCTATGCGGCTACATCTACGATGAGGCCAGGGGTTGGCCGCAGGATGGCATCGCGCCCGGCACGCGCTGGGAAGATGTGCCGATGAACTGGACCTGCCCGGACTGCGGCGCGCGCAAGGAAGATTTTGAGATGGTGGTGATCTAAGGAGCCCCTGATTTCAGAGTGCTGACAAAGTCCAAACTGTTCTTTCCCCTCTCCCCTTGTGGGAGAGGGTTAGGGTGAGGGGGGTCAACAGGCTGAAAAGCGACCCACCGCTCAATCAGGCAGACAAGCTCATTCGCACAGCATCCCGTCCGCCGCCCACGCCCTGACATCCCTTTCCCACTCCGCCAGACCGCCTGGCACCGTGTCTTTTTTTCCGCCCGGGGTCATGCCGGATTTCAGCGCCCAAATAATGCGTGCATCGTGCAGCAGATGTTCGAGAATTTTCCGGTTGTCATTGCCCATACTGCGCTTCATTAACTGACAGGTTGCCTTTGCGCTCATGCCGGTCTGATCCAGGATCGCATCCGGCGCCATCCAGTCGTTACGCCCTATACCAGTAATGCCGGGGTTGTGGCACTGACTGCACAGGTAACGCGATTTGTGTGATGCGAACGCCCGGCCATTGTTCTTGGTGCTGTTGAACTGATGACATTGCAGGCAGCGGTCATGCTGGAATTTCTCATGCAGACGGTCGCTGAATTTGACAGGCGCGGCGATTGCCGCCCCTGACAGGCATATTGCCAGAAAAGCTGCAGCCAGTTTCATGCGTGTTCACCTGCGGCCAGTTTTCTCAAGGTCGGCACAGCCAGCCCGGCCTGATCGGCATGCTGCAAGGCGCGCGCCAGCCGCACAGGCGCAGAACGCCCGGTGCAGCCATGCTGAGGGTCGCCCGCAAACGCCTCCAGCATCGCGCTGATAAGTTGCTCACGATCATGCCTGACACCTGTTAACCAGTCCTGAATATCCATCACCTCATGCGCGACCTGACGCGCGAAAGGCGCATGGTTTTGCCATAGTTCGCTGACCGTGCCGCCAGTTTTCAGCCCGGCGATATTGGTAGTGAGGATATACACATTCTTGCGCACCAGTTCGAACAGCAGCACATCTTCATCAGCGATCTCATGCGCGGGCAAATCAATCGCCTTCAGTGCGCGCACCAGCAGACCGGCCTGCGCGCCGTGCGCCGGCGAAGAAATCAGCGGTTTGGCATCCATGCCTTGTTTCTTTTCAAACCAGACTGAAATCACCGTGGGATCCTCAATCCAGTGAATCTGCCAGTCACGCGGCAATAACTCATTCTGAATCAAACCGACACGGGGTTTCCAGACTTCGGGCAGAGTTGCCAATACACTTTGCAAATCGGCTTCGGCCACCGCCACCAGCACCAAGGCCGGGGCGGGGTGTTGCGCGGCCAAAACCGCCATATCGTCGCCGCGATTGAGCGGGATCAACTGGCAGCCAATACGCAGCAGCGCGCCGGAAAACACCCGTCCAAGCTGCCCAAGGCCGATGATGATGACTTTTTGCATGGCTGAAAATCGCAAGAAAACAAGCGCCATTTTACCTTGCGCCTGCGGCGGGATAATGCAGCGTTACACGCCGCGCTTTGGCAACGTCCCGGGAATGTCGAGCAAGTACCCCTGCACCATATCCACGCCCAGATGATTGAGCATCTCCAGCACTTTGTGGTTTTCGACATATTCGGCGACCACGGTCTTGCCCATGCCCTGGGCAATATCGACAATGGCTTTGACGAATACCTGATTGTCGCTGTCCAGGTGCAGGTCGCGGATGAACATGCCGTCAATCTTGATCGTGTCGGCGTGCAAATGCTTGAGATAGGCAAACGAAGAAAAGCCGGTGCCGAAATCATCCAGGCATACGCCGCAACCCAGCTGCCGCAACGCCTCGATCAGGCGCTGCGCATCCTGCAAATCGGACACCGCTGCGGTTTCGGTCAACTCCACCATCAAGCGCCACGGCAATACTTGATGCAGCTGGAGTTGCTCGCTGATGAACTGCGGCAAACCCGGTTCGGCAAACGAGCGCGCCGAAATATTCACCGCCAGCCCGGGCATCTCGGGATGCGCCGCCAGCGTGCGGATGACCTCGGCAACCACCCAGCGGTCGATTTCGGTAATGCGTCCGCTTTTTTCCGCAATCGGGATAAACCCCGCAGGCATGATGAGATTGTCCGGCTCGCGTTCATCCACCATGCGTACCAGCGCCTCGTAATGTGAAAGCTTGCGGTCTTTTGCATGGAACACGCCCTGGAAATGCAGACGCAACAGGTTTTGTTCCAGCGCGCGGCTGATGCGTTCATTCCAGGTCAGGCGCTCCATCGTTACCTTCGCACTCTGGCTGTCTTCACGGAATACCCGCCAGGTATTCTTGCCCGCCTGCTTGGCCTGATACATGGCGGTATCCGCCTTGGCTACCAAATCTTCGGCATTGGTTGATTGCGACGGATAGTAGGCAATACCCAAACTGGCCGTCACCCGCAGATTGCGTCCTTCATAACGCAGGGGAATTTGGCCGATGGCGCGCACCACGCGCTCGGCCAATGCCTCGGCTTGTCCCGCGTCGGCATTGGGCAGGAGGATGGCGAACTCGTCTCCGCCCAGACGGGAAAAAATTTCGGTATCGCGCACCAATGACACCACTTCGCTGGCCACACGCATCAACAGCGCATCACCCGCACGATGGCCAAAGTTGTCGTTGATTTCCTTGAACTCGTCCAGATCGAAAAACATCACCGCGCAGTGCGCCTTGTGCCGGTCGCTTTCGCTGATTACCCGCGCCAGTTCGGCCTGGAAACGATGCCTGTTACACAGCCCGGTCAATGGGTCGCGCTCGGCCAGATAGATCAATTGTTCTGCGGTCTGGCGCTCATGCGTGACATCCTCGTACACCCACAGATGCCCGGCAAAACGTCCGTCCTTGTCGCGCACCGGATAATCCAGTTCAGTGATGGTTCGCCCATCCGCCAGCTGGATTTCAAAGCTGTCTGACATCTCGCGGGTTTCCATTACCGACAACAAATGGCGCGAAAAGTGATCCGGGCGGGATAGCTGATTGCTGGATTTGGCCAGCACGTCCGCCACCTGCATTCCGATCAGGGCAAGCCGTTCGTCTATCCCCCACATGCGTGTAAATGTCGGGTTGTGATACACCACGCGACCATCCTCTGCAACAAACAGAATGCCCAGATTCATCGCCGCCAGCAATGCCACCAGTCGCGCGCGTTCCTGCTCCGAGTCATCCAGATAACGCGCCTGCAAGTTCTCGGACAGGCGTAAATCCAGCACCGTGTTGCGCAATTTCTCTTCGGTTTGCTTGAGCGCGTCTATGTTGTGCACGCTGGCGCGCAAGCCGATGTTTTCGCCTTGCGCATTGTGTATCGGCAACCAGTTGGCCACCGCCCAGAAGGTGCTGCCGTTGCGGTGTTGCGCCCTGAAAACATAGCCGCTATCGCGCCCGCCGCTGAGAGCGCTACGCAGCTTTTCCTCGGCGACCGGGCGATCCGTTTCATGCACCAGCAGCAAGGGAAAGCCCGCCGCCGTGAGGCATTCTTCCGCACTGTAGCCAAACATGCGCTGTATTGAAGGATTAACCCACAACAGCTTGCCTTCGGGCGAGAGCCAGAATTCCAGGTCATAGGTGTAATCGGCGATCGCGGCAAATCGCTGTTGGCTTTCCTGCAATTGCCGCACCTGCTCCTGCACCGCAGCAGACATGCGATTGAAAGTCTGCGCCACACTATCAATCTCGGGTTCGCCCTTGATTGGAACCCGCATCTGAAAATCCCCGGCGGCTACGCGGTCGCTGACTTCGCGTAAAACAGCCAGCCTGCGCCCGAGCCATTTGCCCGCTGCCAAAAGCAAAAACACACTCGCGGCAACCGCCAGCAAGGCCAGAAAACTGCTTTGCAACAAGGCCTGGTTACGTGCAGCAACCGCCTCACTGGCGGATAGACCATAGACAATGCGGCCAAGCCGTTCACCCGCCAGTTGAATATCGGCAGCGCCATCCATCAGCGGCTGCTTGTCCGTGCGCCGATCAAAGCGCGCAATCTCGATGCCATTTTGATCATGTACCATCAGGTAGACGAGACTGTCATCTTTTGCCATTTCAGCAACATCATCGCGCACGCTGGCCAGATCGCGTTGCATCATCGGCACGGCCAGGGCGGATGAAAGCAGACGTCCGATATCGTCTATGCGATGTTCAATCTGCGTCTCTATCGCACGGTGAATCAGGCGCCCGCCATTGGTGGTCAAAATCCCCAGCAGCAACACTTGCACCAGGAATGTGACGGCAAAAAAACGCGCCCTCAGGCTGTAGGGTTGAATAGCGCGCTTAAGCCAGCTCATGGGCGCGCACTTGCGTCAGTTTGCCCGCCAACCAGGCGCTCGACGCGTTTTGCATCTTCTGATACCTGGTTCAATTCGGTGCGGGTCAAACGATGCACCCCGCCAAAACCACCAGCTTCAAGAAACTGCCTGCCAGCTTCGGCATTCATGTAAGACTCAATGGCTTTGACCAGCTTTGCCTCCAGTTGGGGCGTCACCTTTCCGCCCACCAGCCAGACCTGGCTTGGCAGAGGATCTGATTGAGCGATCACGCGCAGATTGTTGCGTACATCTCCCGCCAGTTTGCGGTATGGCAAGGCGCCAATAATGGCGGCGTCGGCCTGCCCGAGGTGCGCCTGCAAGGCGGCATTATTGTGGGTGCGCGCATCAATGCTGACAAAATCCCGATCCAGCAGCATCCCCTCGGCTTCCATCATGCCTTGCATACGCAACACCACGATGGCCAGGGCATCTGCCGTCGCAATCCGCTTGCCCTTGAGGTCGGTCAGTTTTTTCACCGGGCTGTCGCGGGGCACCACTACCAAACCCCTGACCGGCTGCTTATACGCCAGCAAGGGGCGGTAGCCCGCCTTTTTCCAGGCCAGCCAAGCCAGATGCGGCGCTGTCACCAGCAGGTCATAGTCGCCCGCCATGGTGCGCTGGTGAAAGCTCTTGAAGTCTGGCGTGCTTTGCAGCTCAACTGTTTTACCAAGCGCAGTGCGAAGGTGCGTTGCCAGCGGCTGATAAGTCTCCATCAATACGCGCGCCGACAGATTGGGAAACACACCGAACTTGACAGGCGCATCAGCCGCGTTCAACGTCGTTGGCAGCACCGCAGCAAGCCAAAAAAGCAAGCCTGCAAATGCGGCAATGCCCTGCTGGAAGAAACTGCGCAAAGGCATATTGATTAATCCTCGAAAAAATCTCATGCGTTTTTTGTCTGACTTCAAATTTGCGCGCTTGTCATGCCTGCGGCGCGCATTACAGAGTTTTGCGTAACACCTTGGAACGCCGCTGAAAATTGTAAAGCACCTGCTTGCGGCGCGGCAGCGCCTCGGGCGAAGCTTCGATGAAACCACGCTCTTCAAACCAGTGTTCGGCGCGCGTGGTCAGCACGAACAGCTCGCGCATTTTTTTCTTTTTGGCCAGCGTCCGCGCCGCCTCCAGCAGGCGGTCGCCATTGCCGCGTTTGCGGTATTCGGGATGCACCGCCAGACAGGCCATTTCTGCAGCCTTTTCCTCAGGAAACGGATACAGCGCCACACAGCCGACAATCACGCCATCGGATTCGAGCACCAGAAAACGCTCCACTTCCATTTCCAGCAGTTCGCGCGAGCGCCGCACCAGAATGCCTTCGCGCTCCAGCGGTTCGATCAGATTGAGAATGCCGCCGACATCCTCGATCGTCGCCTGACGGATGGTTTCCAGCGGGCTGGGGCTAATCATGCTGCCCACGCCGTCGCGCGTGAACAGCTCGGCCAGCAGCGCGCCGTCGCGATGCCGCGACAGCAGGTGCGCACGCTTGACCCCGCGCTTGCAGGCCGCGACTGCCGCAGGCAGGTAGTAGGCAAGATCGTCCTGCGGCGTGATTTTTTTGGCCTTGGCTTTTTTATCGAGCAATTTGAGCGCGTCTTCCACGGTCAGCGCGGACACGAGTTTGCCTTTCGCATCCTGCACGCCCTCGGTTTCCATGATGAAAATCAGCTTGTCCGCCGCCAGCGCAGTCGCTGTGTGCAGGGCGACATCTTCCAGGGTGAGATTGAAAATCTCGCCCGTGGGCGAATAGCCGATGGGCGAAAGCAGCACGATTTCGCCGTCCTCCAGGCGTTTCTGGATTGCTTCGGCGTGAATGCGGCGTACTTCGCCCGTATGCTGCAAGTCCACGCCATCAACCACGCCGATGGGCTTGGCGGTGACAAAGTTGCCCGCCGCCACGCGAATGTCCGACCCCGCCATCGGCGTGTTGGCCAGACCCAGCGACAGCAGCGCCTCGATTTCCACACGCACGATGCCAACTGCCTCCTTGACGCTGGCCAGCGCAGGCGCGTCGGTCACGCGGCGACCGTTGACGTAGCGCATTTCCACACTGCGCTCTTTAAGTTGCTGTTCGATTTGCGGGCGCGCGCCATGTACCAGCACCAGCCGCACGCCAAGGCTGCTGAGAAGGTTGATGTCCTGCGCCAGTCCGGTAAACAGTTCTTCCGACACCAGCTCGCCGCCAAAGGCAATGACAAAAGTCTTGCCGCGAAACGCGTTGATATACGGCGCGGCGGCGCGAAACCAGTGGACGAATTCGGTGATGTTGTTGTGCATGGTATGAATGTACCGCGTCACGCCACAGATACAAAGATTTTCAGTGCATTAGCGGGCGTAATCGCCCCACAGTGCTTGCATTGCTGCAACAGCCGCCAGCGCGGCGGTCTCCGTGCGCAGGATGCGCGGCCCCAGGCGCACCGGGGTAAAACCAAAATCGCCAATCAGCCTGGCTTCCTCCGGCTCGAAACCGCCTTCTGGTCCTGCCACCAGCCACACTGTCCCATCCGGCACTGGCAGGCTATTCAACGTGGCTTCGGCATCGGGTGACAAAAACAGTTTCAAGCCTTGCGGCGCGCCGGACAGCCATTGCGGAATATCCAGCGGCAGCGGCACGGGCGGCAAATAATTGCGCCCGCTTTGTTCACAGGCCGACATGACAACGCCGCGCCAGTGCGCCACGCGCTTTTCGGCGCGTTCCTTGTTCAATTTCACCACGCTGCGCCGCATCGCCAGCGGCTGAATTTCACGCACGCCCATCTCCACGGCTTTTTGCAGGGTGTAGTCCATGCGCTCGCCGCTGGAGATACCCTGCGCCAGGCGGATGTCGAGCGGCGATTCACGCTCGACATTGCGCCATTCCACGCAACGCGCGCGCACGCCGTCACGATCCACCCACTCCAGCACCGCCAGATACTCGCCGCCCTGGCCGTTGAACAACACCACCTCGTCGCCCTTGACCAGACGCAGCACGCGCACCGCATGGTGCGCCGGCACGGGAGGCAGCTCAAGTTTGACACCCGGCCCCAGGGGCGCATCAACAAAAAAACGTGGCATGTTTTGAATATGGCAAAGTTGGGGAGAAAATAGCACCTGAATTATGCTTAAAAAAAGCATTTGCACCACAGAGACACAGAGGCACGGAGAACACCGAGTAAAAATAGTGAGTTGCGCGAATTATGCAACTCACCCAAAGGGTGATCCCCATAGCAGCCACAAGGTGTTGTATTTGCGGATTTCTCCGTGTCTCTGTGCCTCTGTGGTGAGGAATTTAGGATTATCCCTGTTCTCCGCGTCTTCGCGCCTCTGCGTTAAAGGTTTTTGAAAATGGTTTCTCTTACCACCCCCGTTTGTGATTTTGGCTGGAACGCCGCCGACTTCAACCTGCCCGGCGTGGACGGCAAAAACTGGACGCTGCAAGATGCGATGGGACCAAACGGTCTGCTGGTCATGTTCATCTGCAACCATTGCCCGTATGTGAAAGCCATTCGCCCACGGCTGGTGCGCGATCTGGCCGAGCTGAAAGACCGGCACGGTCTCCACGCCATTGCCATCATGAGCAACGACCCTGCCGAATACGCTGAGGACAGTTTCGAAAACATGAAAGCCGTGGCGGCAGAATTCAATTTTTCCTTCCCCTATGTGCTGGACGCAACCCAGCAAGTCGCCAAAGCCTATGGCGCGGTCTGCACGCCGGATTTTTTCGGCTTCAACCGCAGTTCCGAGTTGCAATACCGTGGACGCTTTGACGCATCGCGCAAGGAAACCGCGCCCGAGGGCGTGCGCCGCGATCTGTTTGAAGCCATGCGGGAAGTCGCGCTCACCCAGCACGGCCCGGCGGAACAGATTCCCAGCATGGGCTGTTCGATCAAATGGAAGGCGTAATGAATACCGCATTGCAACAGGTCATCGCTTTGGTGCGTGAAGTCGCGCGCAGCGAAATCACGCCGCGCTACCTGCGTGTGGCACACACGCACAAAAACGACGGCAGCTTGTTTACCGAAGCCGACGAGGCGACACAAAAGGCGCTGGTTGCGGCACTGGCCGACATCATCCCCTGCCCGGTGCTGGGCGAGGAAATGACCGAGGCCGAGCAGCGCGCCGCCTGGAATGCGGGCGATAACGGACTGTGGTGCATCGACCCCATCGACGGCACTTCCAACTTTGTGGCGGGCATTCCCTATTTCGCCATTTCCATCGCCTGGCTTAAAAACGGGCGACGCGAATTGGGCGTGGTGTATGACCCCATCGCCGACGAATGCTTTTATGCCGCGCGCGGACAGGGCGCGTTTCTGGACGGCGAACCCTTGCCCATCCGCACGCCAGTCAACGAACTGCGCCGCGCCATGGCCGGCATCGAACCCAAACGACTGTCCAAAGACCTGATTGCCAGGCTGGTGGCAGAGCCGCCCTATGCTTCGCTGCGCAACTTTGGCGCCTCGGCGCTGGACTGGTGCTATACCGCCGCCGGACGTTTCGATATTTATGTGCACGGCAAACAAAAACTCTGGGACTACGCCGCCGGTGCGCTGATTCTTGAAGAGGCGGGCGGCAAGCTGTCGTGCCTGGAAGGCGCGTTTGACGACGGCGAAATCTGGGAACGCTCGGTGGTTGCCTCCGCCAGCCCGGCACTGTTCGAGCAGTGGCAGGCCTGGCTGGAGAATGTTAGAACTTGACGTTGAGTCCGGCGTAAATCGAACGTCCCATGCCGGGCACGGCCACACCCCACTGCGGATAGTTGCCTGTCGGCGGATTAATCGACATGGTGGTGCCTTGTCCCACATAAGCGCCGCCCAGCGGAAGCTCGTAAGCTGTATCGAACAGGTTTTCTACCCCCACATCGACGCGAAGCTGTTTCCAGACATAGCTGCTACGCAAGTTGAACAGACTGTAGCCATCGGTCTTGATCTCGTTTCTAACTTGCGACACATCATCCTTGGCGGCGACAAATTGGGCTTCCACAGTATTGCTCCAGCGCCCCCAGGTTTGCTTTAACGCCAGCTTGGCATTCAGCGGCATGATGTTGTACAAGTCATCGCCGGTGTCGCGGTTCTCGCCGCGTGTGTAGTTCAGCACGCCGCTCAGGCTAAAGTCGCCATAGGCTGGCGTACTGGCCAGCAAGGTCTGACCTGACACATCCACACCCATGATGCGCGCCGACTGGTTGACGTACTGGAGCACGTTGAATCTGCCAGGCGTGCATGTCTTGCCCGGCATACAGCGTGCGTCGATGTAGTCGTTGACGCGGCTGTAATACGGCGCAATGCGCAGATTCCAGGTTTTACTGCCCGCATCGTGCCAGTCGGCGGCCAGACTCAAGGTGTGCGCCACTTCGGGCTTCAGATCAAGATTGCCGACATAGCCGTTGCCGTCACCCGCATAGTTATTCATCACTGCGGCCATCGACCAGGTAGACCAGGTGTAGCGTTCGTACAGATTGGGCGAACGGGTTTTTTGCGCGATACCCGCCTCATAGCTCTGCGTTGCATCGGGGGCAAAACGCGCCAGCGCCGTGAGATCCCAGTTGTGGTCGCTGCGTTGGCGCGAGCGGCTGTTGAAGTTGCTGCTGTCGATCAACTGGTTGCTGCCCATCCCGTTGCTTGCGGCATAGCCATGCACATCCCCGGCATCCATTTTCACCAGCTCATGACGCACACCCAGCAAGCCGCTCCACTGCGGCGCAATGCGTGTTTCCCACTCACCAAACACGGCATAGCGATCGCGCTCGCCGTTGTTAATGTTGCGGAAAGTACCCGGCCACATACTCGCGCCAGACGCTGCCCACCAGTCGTCCAGCTGATAGGCTTGCACTTCTGCCCCCGCACGCAGGGTATCGTCCCTTGAAACGTGCAGCTCCGCACTGACCGCCAAACCCGCGTTCTTGCCCTCGCTGTACATCGGCATCCCGTGTGCACAGCTCGGGCTAATCGGCGCACAGAAGGTGCCGTTACCGCCAGGCGGGTTGCTCCCGCCTGAAGCCATGCCGTAATAAAACCGCTTGTCATCACCAAAATCCATCTCATGCCGGGTGTGCTCGTAATACGCACGCACCTTGAGCTTGCCCCATTCACGCTGGCCGGTGTATGCCAGGTTGAATTGATCGCTGGTGTTATCGGTCAAATCCATGCGCTGGTTGGGAAAGTTCTCGTATGGAATATGCTGGCGTCCATACTTGAATTCCAGCAAATCATCTTCGCCCTTCCACGCCAGCTTGACCGCGTGGTTGATGGATTTATATGCCGTGGAACCCACTTCATCCCGCGCCAGGGTATGACCTGTGCGCCCGCTGAATGTATAGTTTTTGAAGTCGTCGCCCGCTGTGTAATTTCCCGATTGCGCGCTGGAACCAGTGTAATTGAAACTGAATTGTTCACCGGCCAGCGTGACTGCAAGATTGCCGCCGAACGCATTACCGTTGCTGCGGTAAAACGCGCCCGCCTCGCCCTTGAGCAGTTTGCCCTGCCCGGGTTTGGCAAACTCGGGGGCAGCCGATTCCACCACAATGCTGCCGCCGATACTATCTCCGCCCACACTCACCGGGCTGGCTCCCGCATACACCTTGAGCGTTTCAACCGCGCCGGGATCAATGTATGACAAGGGCGGGTTCATATGATTAGGGCAGGCCGCAATCAAATCCATGCCGTCCACCTTGATACGCAAACGATCATCCGCCAGACCGCGAATCGACGGCAGGCTGGACACGCCGCCCGCACCTTGCAGACTCAGCCCTGGAAAATCGCGCAGCAGAGATGCGGTGTCACTGGTGGCAGGCCTCAGGCTTTGCAATGCCTCATCATCCAGTTTCAAAACACTCAATGGCAAAGACGCAGAATTGTCTCTGGCGGTTTTCACCACCACTTCGGGCAAGACAATCACTTGGTCGGCATGCGCAGAAAATGGCAAAACAACAGTAAGCGCGAACCATAGCGGCCGCCTGAACAACTTGACGGAATTCATCAGACACTCCCCGGAATATTTTGAGCGGGGATTGTAGAAAGAATCGCTAGTACAGCCGATGCGACATGATGTCGCATGGCCTTGCAAGACGAGTAATGGTGGTGG
>CAYTZP010000042.1:13717-15557 GCA_964442685.1 uncultured Thiobacillus sp. | reverse complement strand
TCGATCGTGGCCACATCAAGCTGCGCGTGTATGAGCGCGGCGCGGGCGAAACTCTGGCCTGCGGTACGGGCGCCTGTGCTGCCGTCGTCGCCGGCATCACACGCGGGCTGCTGGATGCGCGCGTGGACGTGCAAACGCGCGGCGGGATTTTGACCATAGAATGGCAGGGCGAAGACCAGCCGGTGATGATGACCGGCCCGGCTGTTTCTGTTTTTGACGGAATTTGGAGTTTTGATGACTGACACTTTTGACGCGCGCCAGATTGCGGATTACCTCACCGCGCATCCGGATTTTTTCAACCAGTTTCCCGACTTGTTGAATGCCCTGCGCATCACTCACCCGCACGGCACGCACGCGGTTTCCATCACCGAGCGGCAGGTTTTGTCGCTGCGCGACAAGGTTTTGATGCTGGAAGGCAAGCTCGCCGAACTGATTCAATTCGGCGAGGAGAACGACGCCATTTCCGACAAAATGCACAAATTGTCGCTCGACATTGCCGCCGCGCCCACGCTGCCCGCCCTGCTCGCCGCGCTCGACCAGCACCTCAAGCAAGGCTTTGCCGTACCGCATCACGCCCTGCGCCTGTGGCACACGGCGGATTCCGCCGCCAGCCAGCCCGTCAGCGAAACGCTCAAAAATGATGCGCGCGCGCAGATGCATCCGGTCTGCGGCGCGCTGCGCCACGCCGAAGCCCAGGCATGGTTTGGCGAAGCGGCGGCACATCTGAAATCCTTTGCCGCCATTCCGCTCAACCCATTCGCCAACGCTGGCGAGCAAACCGTGGGGCTGCTGGTGCTGGCCTCGGAAGACGCACAACGCTTTTATCCGGAAATGGGCACGCTGTATCTGGGTCGGCTTGGGCAACTCCTTGGCGCGGCGCTGACCCGCCTGGGTTAAAAAAATGAACCGCAGAGTTTTCCGGGATTTTCCCCCGCGCCCTCTGCAAACCCTGCGGTAAAAACGGGTTTGGAATGAACGATACCGTCGAACGCTATCTCGTCCATCTCGCCGCCGAGCGGCGGCTATCCAAACTTACCGTTGAACACTACCAGCGCGACCTGCAACAACTGGTTCGCCTGGCTGACAAAACCCCGCTCAACACGCTCGACAGCCAGCACATCAGGCACTTTATAGCCCGCCTGCACAGCCAGGGCTTATCCGCTACCAGCCTGGCGCGCACCCTGTCGGCCTGGCGCGGCTTTTACCGCTTTGCCTGCCAGCGCCAGAATTTTCCGCGCAACCCGTGTGCCGGCCTTCATCCGCCAAAATCGCGGCGCGCCCTGCCAGAGGTCATCTCGGTCGATGCGTGCGCCCAGCTACTGAGCTGCGCGCCTGAAAACACACTGGAAATCCGTGACCTGGCCATGGCCGAGCTGTTTTACTCTTCCGGCCTGCGTCTGGCCGAGTTATCCGGGCTGGATTTGCCCATGCTGGATCTGGCTGCCGGTAATGCCATCGTCACCGGCAAGGGCGGCAAAACCCGTATCGTTCCCGTCGGCAGTAAAGCCATCGCCGCCATTCAGCGCTGGCTGGCAGCCAGACCCGCCACAGCCTCCCGGGCCGTCTTTGTCACCCGCCAGGGGCAGCGCCTGGGCATCCGGCAAATCCAGCTGCGGCTGGCGCGCTGGGCGCAAAAAGCCGGATTGCCCGCCCATTTGCATCCACACATGCTGCGCCACTCGTTTGCCACCCATGTATTGCAATCGTCCGGCGATCTGCGCGCCGTGCAGGACTTGCTCGGCCATGCCAACATCAGCACCACACAGGTCTATACTCACCTGGATTACCAACACCTGGCCAAGGTGTACGACAGCGCCCACCCGCGCGCCAAACGCAAACC
>CAYTZP010000042.1:0-13617 GCA_964442685.1 uncultured Thiobacillus sp. | reverse complement strand
ACCAACACCTGGCCAAGGTGTACGACAGCGCCCACCCGCGCGCCAAACGCAAACCTCCATAGCGCATTGCGATAAGCCAGTTTTCTTTTTTCCAGCAAGCCAGCCTGCTCGACCTCAGCTCGCCGGTCGTCAGCAGGGATATTGGTACGCCCCTGGATCATTTTGGCACCGTCTCGCTTCAGCTTGACACCATCGGCGACGAGAACCAGGTCTGGTTCATCATCTCGCGCTCGCTCGCGGCCTACGCCCTGATGCTGATACTTACCGCTTGGGTGATTGCACGTCTGCTGCGGGTCAACCTCACCGGCCTGTCCGCATTGAGCTCGATGGCGCAGAAATTCGAGCAGGGTGATTTCGAGGCGCGCGTACAAGTCAGCCGCCACAGCCCCCCCGAAATCCTGGAAACCGCAAACGCCTTCAACCACACCGCCGACAAGATCGCCGGACTGGTAAACGACATGCGGATGATGGCTTACCATGACTCCCTCACCGGCCTGCCCAACCGCCGCGCGCTGGAAGGCCGCCTGGGGCGTGCGCTGCACATGGCGCAGAAAGACTACTCGCGCCACGTGTTCTGTTACATCGACCCGGATCATTTCAAGCTGATCAATGACACTTGCGGCCACGCCGCAGGCGATCTGCTGTTATGCCGACTACCCCGGGCCATTCAGTCCGCCCTGCCGCAGGATGCCTATTTTGGCCGCCTGGGCGGAGATGAGTTCGGGCTGTTGCTGTTCAACAAAAGCCCCCACTACGCCCAGGCCGTCGCCAACCTCGTGATTGATGCCATTCGCGACTTCACTTTCGAATACGAAGACCGTACCTATCATATTGGCGCCAGCATCGGCATCACCGCCATTACCAACAAAAGCCGCGACGAAGGCGAGGTTCTCGCCCAGGCCGATATGGCCTGTTACACCGCCAAGCAGGCCGGACGTAACCGCTCGCATATTTTTCAGGCCACCCAGTCCGGCATGCAAAAGCTCCAGGAGGAGATGGACTGGGTCAACTGGTTTGGCCAGGCTCTCAAGGAAAAACGCCTGTCCCTTTTCCGCCAGCGCATCGACCCGCTGGGCAGTGCCAGCCGCGCTTCGCACTACGAGGTGCTGCTGCGCATCCAGCGCACCGACGGCAACTTTGGCAGCCCGGCCGAATTCCTCCAGGCGGCGGAGCGCTTTGGTTTGTCACCCACGGTGGATCGCTGGGTCATACGCAGCCTGTTCGGCTGGATGCTTGCGCATCCGCGCGATCTTTCCATTTATTCCATCAACCTTTCCGGGCTCACGCTCAATGACACGCTGTTCCTCGATTTCGTGTTTGAACTGCTCGACAAGCACAAAATCGACGGCAGCCGGATCGCCTTTGAAATCACTGAAACCGCTGCCGTGCAAAATTTGGACAACGCCCGCCGCTTCATCGACGCCCTGAAGTCACGCGGCTGCGCGTTTTCCCTGGACGATTTTGGCAAGGGCATGGCCTCGTTTTCCTATCTCAAGCAACTGCCCGCCGATTACCTCAAGATCGACGGCTCGTTTGTACTGGAAATTCTGCGCGACCCCACGGATTACGCCATTGTCAATGCGTTCAACCAGATTGCCCACGATCTATCGCGCAAGAGCGTGGCCGAATGCGTGGAAACCCCCCAGCAAATAGAAAAACTGCTCGAAATCGGCGTGGATTATGTGCAGGGCTACGGCGTGCACATCCCCGAGCCATTCCCGGACTGACGAGGCGGCTCTGGCTCGTTTCTACATACTGCACGCGCGGTTTTGATGAGAACAACGTGACAAGAAACGATACCAAAGTACAACCAGGTCAAAACGCAAACAACTGTAAAATCCGGCTTTGCGTTTGGCCGCGTTCGTTGTCCAAGCCACTACACTGGCAGCGATATCTCACACCATGTTCACACTCCTCACCCGCCATTGCGCCGCAATGCTCTTTCTGGCTGCTTGCCTCCTTGCCGCCAGCGTACCCGCAACGGCGGAGGATTTTTCACGCCCCGACATCAAGGCTTATCCGTTTGGCGTACTCAATCAACGCTCGGTCACATTGACGGCGGAATACTGGAATCCCATCCTGCGCTACGTCACAGAAAAAACCGGCGTACCGCTGAGCCTGCGCATCGCCCGCACGGCAAATGAAACCACCGACCTTGCCGTCAAGGGCGAGCTCGCGTTTGTTTACACCAACCATTTGTTTACGCCAGAACGCGACAAACTGGGCTATACCGTGCTGGCAAGACAGGACGGCGAGCCGATTCGCGGGCAAATCGTCGTACCCGAAGCATCGCCTATCCAGAACCTGAAACAGCTTGAAGGCAAGTCAGTCGGCTTTGCCAACCCCTATGCGTTTGCGGGCTATTTTCTGCCGATGGACAAACTGCTGCGCGAGGGTGTAAGTGTCAATCCGGTCTTTGGCGGCAACCAGGAGGCCAGCATGGGTCAACTCAGCGGCGGGCGGGTGGCCGCAGCAGGGGTCAACAACAAGATCCTGGCGGATTTTGCCCAGCGTGAAAAATTCGCCTACCGCGTGCTCTGGAGTTCAGAACCCTATTTTGACCTGGCGGTGATGGCGCACCCCAGCGTGCCCAAAAGCATCACCAGCAAGGTGCGCGATGCGCTGATTTACATGAAAGACGATCCCGCCGGTTACGCCGTTTTGCTGATGGCTGCACGCGCACTGGAACTGAAAACCCCGCGCGGCTTTGCTCCGGCCACCGACACCAACTACAACAACTACCGCACGTTCTTCCGCAATACGCGCGTACCGCTGGACTGACAAACGCCATACCACACCATGCGCCACGCCTTGCTTCAGTTCTTCATGCAAATCAGTCTGCCCGCACGGGTGCAGTTGACGGTGGTGGTTTTGCTCAGCATTTCCTTTGCGCTCGTCAGCAGTTACATCCTGCATACGGTCCGTGACGAGTTTGGACAAACTGTCCGCGCAAATGTCACGTTCAAATCAGAATCCATCGCCTTATCCATTACCGAAGCAGCCGTCCTCGGCGACATCCCGTCCATCGCACAAACCCTCAAGAAGCGCAGCGCCATTGATTATGGCGTCAAATGGATCAGCTTTGACGACGGTCACGGCAAACCCGTTATCGTTGACAGCCCGGATGCGAAAATCGACCGCCCGGAATGGTTTGCGCACCTGCTTGACCTGCAACCAGCGGTCAAATCAAAAGCAATCATTGTAGGCGGCGTCACTTATGGCCAGGTCAATGTGCTGGTTGACGCCACCCCATTGGAAAACCTGATCTGGAACATGTTGTGGCGGTCGGTTCTGGGCTTTGCGCTATTGCTCGCGCTTGTCGCCTGGGCGATTTCCGAATTGCTGCGCGTCAATCTCAAAGGTTTGTCGGCCACGCGGCTGATGGCGCAGGAAATCAAGGACGGTCATTACCAGTCGCGGGTGCAGATAGCGCCTTACAGCCCGCCTGAAATTATCGAAACTGCCAACGCGCTCAACCTCTCGGTCGAACGCATCGAACATCTCATGGAAGAGATGCGTCTGATGGCGTATCACGATTCACTGACCGGACTCCCCAACCGTCGCGCGCTTGAAGGTCGCCTGCAACGCGCTTTGCGCATGGCGCAAGAAGAAGGCAGCCGCCACACTTTTTGCTATGTCGATCTTGACCAGTTCAAACTGATCAACGACCGCTGCGGTCACGCCGCAGGTGATCAATTGCTCAGCGAATTGGCGCAGGTTCTCCAGCCGGTGTTGCCGGAAGATGCGCTGCTGGGGCGTTTGGGTGGAGACGAGTTCGGGCTGTTACTGTTCAACAAGGGTATTTATCATGCCAAAGTCATCGCCAAGCTGCTGATCGAAGCCATTAACGACTACGTATTTCATTACAAAACACACGTTTACCACATTGGCGCCAGCGTCGGCATTACCAGTATTGACGCCCGCTCGAACACGCCCGGCGAGATTCTGGCGCAGGCAGACATGGCCTGCTACAGCGCCAAGCAGATGGGGCGAAACCGTCTGCATGTTTACGAAGCCGCCCAGGGCAGTATGCAAAGAATGCAGGAAGAAATGGACTGGGTTGGCTGGTTTGGTCAGGCGGTGCAGCAAGACCTTCTGCAACTCTTCCGTCAGCGCATTATCGCCCTGAACCCTGGCGACGAGCCGGTCCATTACGAAGTATTGTTACGCGTCAAACGTGTACCCTCTGTGCCAGAAAGCCCGCTCAATTTTCTGCTGGCGGCGGAGCGTTATAATCTCGCGCCTACCGTCGATCGCTGGGTGGTGCGCACCCTGTTTGGCTGGCTCGCCAAACACGCGCACGATCATGCCGTCTATTCGATCAATCTATCCGGACTGACCCTGAACGATGATTATTTTCTCGACTTTGTGCTGGAGCTGATGGACATACACGAGATTGATGGCCGTCGGCTGGCTTTTGAAATCACCGAAACCGCCGCCATCCACAAACTCGCCAGCGCGCGCAGCTTCATCGAAGGACTGAAATCGCGCGGCTGCGTATTTTATCTGGATGATTTTGGCAAAGGCCTGGCGTCGTTCTCCTACCTCAAGCAATTGCCGGTGGACTACCTCAAGATCGACGGCGCATTTGTGGTTGACATGCTGCGCGACCCGACCGATTTTGCCATCGTCAACGCCTTCAACCAGATTGGCCATGATCTGGGTCGTAAAACCGTTGCCGAGTGCGCCGAAACCGCCGTGCATATCGAAAAACTGCGCGACATCGGCGTGGATTATGTGCAAGGCTTTGCCGTGCACGTGCCCGAACCCTTGCCCGAATAACATTAGCTGCAATACGCCCGCCAAATTGCGTGTGACGTCCTTCCAACATGAACACTCCGCAAACTCCCGCCTCCATCCCCGTGACCTTGCTGACCGGCTTTTTGGGCAGCGGCAAGACCACCTTGCTGAACCATTTAATCCGAACCCTGCCGCGCACCGCCGTGGTGATGAACGAGTTCGGCGATGTCAGCCTGGATCACGACTTGCTGGAAAAAATGGAAGGGCCGATGGCCGTGTTGTCGGGCGGCTGCGTCTGCTGCACCGTATCCGGTTCGCTCTCGCCGACACTGAAGAATCTGTTCATGGCGCGCGAGCGCGGGGATATTCCACGCTTTGAGCGCGTGGTGATTGAAACTACCGGCATCGCCGACCCCGCGCCGATTCTCGACACCCTGTTGAATGATCCCTGGGTGCGTGCACGTTTCAAAATGGATGGCGTCGTCACCACCGTTGATGCAGTGTTGGGCGAGGCGCAACTGGAAAGTTATTTCGAAGCCGAAAAACAGGCGGCGGTAGCCGACCGGCTCATCCTCACCAAAACCGACCTCGCCAGCCCCGCCGCGCTTGCCGCATTGCAAACACAGCTGCGCGAACGCAATCCCGGCGCCGAGCAACTGATCGCCGTCAACGGCGACATGGATTTCAGGCAAATTCTCAATCTCGGGCTGTTCAACCCGCGCGACAAAATTCCTGATGTGCAAAACTGGCTGAATGCGCAACGCTACAAACCGGTACGCTCTGGCGCGTTGGGGGCAAAACAGGCTACGACGCAGGCGCACAACCAGCGCATCCATTCGTTTTCGGTCATCATCGACACCCCCATCCCGCTGGCGGGCTTGCAGGCCGCACTGGAAATGCTGGTGAGTTTTCGCTCGGAATACCTGTTGCGTTTCAAGGCTATCGTCAACCTCGCGGGACACGACCGCCCTACGGTGTTGCACGGCGTGCAACATGTGCTGTACCCGGAAACAGAACTCGACGCCTGGCCCTCGGATGATCATCGCAGCCGCTTCGTTTTCATCGTGCGTGATCTGGAACCGGCTTTTGTCGCCAAAGTCCTTGAAGACTTCACCCAGGCAGCCAAAACCGAGTGACCCAAAATGTCAGAATTGGCCGTTTATCGGAAAATACCGGCCACTTATCGGACGTTCCGCAGTATCATCTTGAATCAACAAGACTTTCCCGGAATTCGCTGCCCGCAACTTATGGCACTTCCATTTTTTCGCAAGGATCGCAACAAACCCGAACCCGAGCCGGTCGCACCGGGTTCGGGATCGCGCACGACCACGCTCAACCCCGCATTGTCCACCATTGGCCCCGGCACCCCCATGCACCACGGCATCGTGGTGGAAGAAGCGGGCGCGGGCGCTGATTCGGCCATCGGCGAAATTGCCATTCTGTATGCCAGCGGTCAGGCTGACAATATTGAACCCGCACTGAGAAACCTGCTGGCAGGGAACGATTTGCGCGTTTGGCACATGCTGTTCGATTTTTACCGGCTGACCCGGCGGCAGGCCGATTTTGACCGCTTGGGGCTGGATTTTGCCATGCGCTTTGAAAGCTCGCCGCCAGCCTGGCAAGAAGCGCAACTACAAACAGTCGATCAACAAGCCACCACCCGTCTGCTGTCTTTGCCGCCACAACTGGACAGCACAACAGGCGACAAACTGGTCAACATCCTGTCCAGTCTGGACAAGCACACCGCATTGCAGCTGGATTTTTCCAAGGTAATCGACCCCAGCCCGGAGGGCGCACAAGGCGTAGCCAATCTGCTGGTGGCCAGCCGCAAGCAAAAAATCAAGTTCCAGGTCAGCGGCGCCAGCAAAATGACCGAACTGCTGCGCGCGCGGATGCATGCCGAACCCGGCGTGCAAGCCTACTGGCAACTGTTGATGGCAATCTACCAACTGCTCGGCAAACAAACCGAGTTTGAAGACATGGCGGTGGATTTCGCCGTGGCTTTCGAACTGTCGCCACCATCCTGGGAAGCCGCCCAGGCCGCCGAAGAAGTGGCAGCTCCCGCGCCCGTATTGCCCAAGGACGCTTTCGTGCTGAGTGGCATTGTGGACGCCAGCCAGGGGCAGATCGCCCAGCTGAGCCAATATGCGCAATCGCGCAAACAAATCATGGTTGACTGCACTGCGGTTACGCGGGTCGATTACGCCTATGTGGGCAATATGATTGGCCTGTTAATGCAACTTCTCGGCAATGGCAAAACCGTCACCCTGCAAGGTCAGAACGCCCTGGTCAACGAGCTTTTCATCACCATGGGCATCGACCAGTTGGCAACCCTCATTCCGGCCAGGCTCAACTAGAAAAGCTCCGTTCAATTCCTGCATGAGCCGCGTCATTACCGGGCTTGAATTCCGCCGCGCCGCACCCATTTCGGTTTGAGCTTTATCTTCTTTTAATCATGGATCAATATCACGGCACCACCATTCTTTCTGTCCGTCGCGGCGACCAGGTCGCGCTGGGCGGCGACGGCCAGGTCACGCTGGGCAACATCGTCATCAAATCCACCGCGCGCAAGATCCGCAGGCTGCACCAGGAAAAAGTGCTGGCCGGTTTTGCCGGTGCCACAGCCGACGCCTTCACACTGTTTGAACGCTTTGAATCGAAGCTGGAAAAACATCAGGGCCATCTCATCCGCGCTGCCGTCGATCTCACCAAGGACTGGCGCACGGACAGGGTATTGCGCCGGCTGGAAGCCATGCTGGCCGTGGCCGACAAGACCAGCACGCTGATCCTGACCGGCAACGGCGATGTGCTGGAACCCGAACAGGGCATTGCCGCCATCGGCTCGGGCGGCGCCTACGCCCAGTCCGCCGCCATGGCGCTGCTCAACCACAGCGAACTCAGTGCCCGCGACATCGTGGCCGAAAGTCTGAAAATCGCCGGGCAGATTTGCATCTACACCAACCAGAATCACATTATCGAAACTTTGGATTGAACACAGAGACGCAAAAAACGTGGAATTTTTTATTCTGGTTTTCTCTGCGCCTCCGCGCCTCTGCGTTGATAGGTTTTTATGACACAGTTCACCCCGCAAGAAATCGTTCACGAACTCGACAAGCACATCGTCGGCCAGCAGGAAGCCAAGAAAGCCGTGGCCATCGCCCTGCGCAACCGCTGGCGGCGGGCGCGGGTGGAAGAGCCGCTGCGCTTTGAGATCACGCCGAAAAACATTCTCATGATCGGCCCCACGGGCGTTGGCAAGACCGAAATCGCGCGCAGGCTGGCTCGGCTGGCCAACGCGCCCTTCATCAAGGTCGAGGCCACCAAGTTCACCGAAGTCGGCTATGTCGGCAAGGACGTGGATTCCATCATCCGCGACCTGATGGAAATTGCCGTCAAGCAAATCCGCGAGCGCGAAATGGAGAAAATGCAGATGCGCGCGCAGGACGCCGCCGAAGAACGCATTCTGGATGCCCTGCTGCCGCCACCGCGCTCGTCTGGATTGGGCCAGCAAGGATTCGGCTTTGAGGCGGAACCAGCCAAGCCGGAAGACTCCGCCACCCGGCAAAAATTCCGCAAGATGCTGCGCGAAGGCCAATTCGACGACAAGGAAATCGAAATCGACCTTGCCCAGCCTGCGGCCTCGATGCAGATTTTCACCCCGCCCGGCATGGAAGACCTGTCGCAACAATTGCAGGGCATGTTCCAGGGCATGGGCGGCGGTCGCACCCGCACGCGCAAGTTGAAAGTCGCAGAGGCGCTCAAGCTCGCTACCGAGGAAGAAGCCGCCGCGCTGGTCAACGAGGAGGAAATCAAGCTCGCCGCCATGGAAGCGGTCGAGCAGAACGGCATTGTCTTCCTCGACGAAGTGGACAAGATTGCCGCGCGCGAAGGCACGAGCGGCGCCGATGTCTCGCGCCAGGGCGTGCAGCGCGACCTGTTGCCGCTGATTGAAGGCAGTACCGTCTCCACCAAGTACGGCATGGTCAAGACCGATCACATTCTGTTCATCGCCAGCGGCGCGTTCCACCTTTCGCGCCCGTCCGACCTCATCCCCGAACTGCAGGGTCGTCTGCCCATCCGCGTGGAACTCACCTCGCTTTCGGTGGAAGACTTCGAACGCATCCTCACCGCGACCTCTGCCTGCCTCACCCGCCAATATCAGGCGCTGCTGGAAACCGAGGGGGTCAAGCTCGACTTCATGCCAGACGGCATTCGCCGCATTGCCGAAATCGCCCACCAGGTCAACGAAAAAACCGAAAACATCGGCGCACGTCGGCTGCACACGGTAATGGAACGCCTGCTCGAAGAAGTCTCATACGAGGCCAGCAAGCGTGAAGGCCAGACCCTCACCATCGACGCCGATTACGTCAATGCCCGGCTGAATACCTTGGCCGGAGACGAAGATCTCAGCCGCTATGTGCTCTGACGAAGTGAAGGGAGAAGGGTAAAACCTCCCGCTCACCCTTCACCCTTCACTTCAGAATAAATTCCCGCTATGCGCTCATAAAACCTTCCTAGCCAAGGCTTAATTCCGGCGGAGTAAACTTGCGGGCAATCATTTCAGGAGTTTTAACATGGCCACCCGCGACATCCTCAGTTCCAAAGAATCCGCTTGCAGCAGCGGCGCCGACTACGCCGCACTGGCGCTGGAAGCCCTGCAGGAACCCGCCGACGCCGCCTATGCCAAGGAACTGGTGGACAAGGTGGCCGACGATTGCCAGTTCACCAAGGATCTGGCCGCCGTGGCCATTGTATACAAGGCGCTGGGCGATCAGGCGCGCGCCGAGGAGTTGCTGCAAACCGCCGAAGACTATTGCATGTCCGGCGAGGAGCAGGTGTATCTGGCCGAAGGCAAGATGAAAATCCTCGGCGACAAGGACGGCGCCGCCGCCGCGCTGGACAAGGCGCTGAAGGAAACCAACAACCTCGATCCGCTGATCGAACTCGGCAAGCAGGCCATGCAGATCATGGGCGAGAACAGTTTTGCCAAGAAGGTGTACGAAAAGGCAGAAAGCAAGATCTCCCGCGCGGTGGAATACACCAAACTCGCCGCCGCCTCGGTCGAGCATCTGCTGGACAAGGACTACGCCGGGGCGATTCTGGAAAAAGCCGCCGCCAAAATGACCAATGTCGGCGACCTGTTGTCGCTGGCGGGCGAGACTGCCAAGACCCTGGGCGATCCCGCCAAGGCCAAGGCGCTGTACCAGCGCGCGCTGGACGGCGCGGCGGACTTCAACGCCGTGAAAAGCCTGCTCGATGCCGCCAAATCCATCGGCGAAACCGAATTCATGCAGTCAGTGCTGAAAAAGGGCGGCGAGCTGGCTACCGCCACCGAACAATTCATCGACCTGGCACGCGGATTGAAATCCACCGGCGATGCGGTGGGCGCGGCCACGCTGATGGATCAGGCAGAAAACGCCGTGGCCTCGCTGGACGAAATGAGCAAGGTGGTGGACGCCGCCAAGACCGATTTTTCCGACGATGCCGACCGCCTTACCCGCGTGCAGTCCAAGTACGACAAACGCGCCGCCAACCAGGCCAGGTATGTCGAATTCGGCAAGCAGGAAGATCTGGCCGATACGCCGAAAAAACTCTTCGCGCTGGCTGACGCGGTCATGGCCGAACTGGAAGACCCGTTTTACGCCGCCAAGCTGCTTGGCAAGGTTGAGGCCATGCTGGACGAAGGCGCCTACCAGTTCCTGCGCTATCGCCCGCTGATTCTGGCGGTGGACAAGCATGTCAACGATGCCGCCTGGGTGGGACGCCTGCTGGACAACGCCGCTGCCAAATCCGGCGATTTCGTCTGGTTCAAGGAAGTGGTGAAAACCGCCGCCACCGCGCTGAAAAACAAGGAACTTGGCCGCGAAAAAGCCCGCGCCTATGTGCAACAGCGCGAGGCGGGCATCCAGGCCAACGCTGCCGCCAGCGCCTATGACTACACCAAACTGGCCGAACTGGTCATCGCCGATATTGGTGACGCCGCCTGGGGCGCAAAATTGCTGGCCGAGGCCAAAGCCAAGGCTGCCGACCACTACGCGCTGGCGCATATTGCCGCGCTTATGGACAAGGGCGGAGACAGCGCCGGCGCCGAGTCCGTGCTCATGCAGGCCGCGCAATCCTGCGGCGGCGCCGAAGCTTGCATCCAGCTGGCCACCCGCCTCAAAGCTGGCGGCATCGGCGCGGATCTAGTCCGCAAGGTTTATGATGCCTGCGGCAAAACGCTGACCTCAGGCGTGGACCGGCTGCGCTGGGTCGAGGGCATTGTGGACGAACTCAAAAACAAGGCATGGGCCAGCGAGGCGTATGCCGCCATCGAATCCCAATTCAGCGGAGCGGACAAATTGCGCTTTGATGTCTCGCGCATGAACCGGGTGGGCGACGAGTTCTACCCTTACCGCAAGCACGCGGGCTGAATTACGCACTGCGACAAAATGCCACATTGCCTTTCTGCCGTGAAAACCCCAGGATTGGATTGTGCATGGTTTGCTTCATGTACATCCTTCCTATTCAAGCCCGCCCGCGTGCGGGCTTTTTTTACTGGAGAAAACTTGTGAAATTGATGGCTTTTTTGCTGGGTGCGGGTTTGGCGCTGCCGGTCTTTGCCGCCCCTTCGGTTAAAGTTGAAAACGCCTGGGTGCGGGAACCAGCACCGGGTCAAATGGTGGTCGGCGGATTCATGCACCTTACCAGCACAAGCAATGCCGCGCTGCTGCAAGCCAGCAGCCCCGCAGCCGGTTTGGTTGAGTTGCACGAAATGAAAATGGAAAACGGCGTCATGCTGATGCGCCCATTGCAAAAAATCGACTTACCCAAGGGACAAACCGTCAAACTCGAACCCGGCGGTTTGCATCTCATGCTCGAAGAATTGAAGCACCCGCTGAAGGCGGGTGACAAGGTTCCACTCACACTGAAAATCCAGCGTGGTGGCAAAATGGAAACGCTCAAAGTGTCCGCCGAGGTTCGCGGCATGACACCCGCAGCGCAACCATCCCACATGAAGCACTGACATCTTTACCAAGCCGAACGGAGAACATCATGCGCCATTTCACCCTGATCGCCCTCATGCTTGCCGCGCCTGCTTTTGCAAGCAATACCGGCGAAGCCGTCTACAAAAAAGCCTGCATGGCCTGCCATACTGCCGGCGTAGCCGGCGCACCCAAAACGGGCGACAAGGCCGTTTGGGCTGCCCGACTCAAGGCCGGCAAACAAGCGTTGTACACAGCCGCGATCAAAGGCAAGGGCACCATGCCAGCCAAGGGCGGCCAAGCTGCCTTGTCTGATGCCGAGGTCAGGGCCGCTGTCGATTTCATGTTGGACAAATCCAAGTAAACCGGCGCCTCACCCCCAAAAAAGCGGACCATGTGTCCGCTTTTTTCATGCTGCCGCTGTAGTAAGGCGTGTTATCTCCGTAAATTTCTTTGCCTATCGCGTTCTGTCCAGCTTCAAGCGTGCATTTTCGGCCTTTAGTTATATTGTGTGCGGGCTGGATTACATGGTATTTCTACGCCTCGGGAGCCTCTGATTAATTCCCACATGGCCGCGCGCCTGGTTTTGCGGAATGAAGTGCAAGGCGCGCAACGAAGGTCGTATCGGGATACGACCTGCGCACTGCTTCGCGCCAGACAGCAAAATCCGGCTGCAACGCGGCTCATGGAGGAATTGATCAGAGGCTCCCTAACAAATCAATAACAACCTCACTCAGGAAGAGACTGCCCGGGCATGTCAGAGAAACCAGCATCAGAAAGCATCAAACAAGATACGACTGCCGCCCAGCCGTCAGCCGTATTGCGTACCGACCCGCTACTGGAGTGTCTGGTGACGCTGGCACGGATTCATGCACAACCGCGCTCGCGCGATGCCCTGGTTGCCGGGCTGCCTTTGGTCAACAATCGGCTGACGCCTTCGCTGTTTAAACGCGCCGCGCGTCGCGCGGGACTTGCCAGCAAGATCACCCAGCGTCCCATCGCCAGCATTAACCCGGCCCTGTTGCCGGTGGTACTGCTGCTGAAAGACGGCAATGCCTGCTGGTGGAGTGGGTCAAGCCCGGCAGCATCGCTCGCGTGATTTTGCCCGAGCTGGGCGAGGCCGCAGTCAACATGCCGCTGATCGAACTGGAGTCCAATTACACTGGCTCAGCGATTCTCGCGCGTCCCCAGTTCATGTTTGACGCCCGCGCGCCGGAGGTCGGCAATATCCGCCAGCGCCACTGGTTCTGGGGCGCCATGCTGGAAAACCTGCCGGTATATCGTGATGTGTTGATGGCCGCTGCCTTGATCAATGTTTTTGCGCTGGCGCTGCCGCTGTTCACCATGAACGTGTACGACCGCGTGGTGCCCAATCAGGCGCTGGAAACCCTGTGGATGCTGGCGATTGGTCTTGCCATCATCCTCTCCGCAGACTTTGGCCTGCGCCTGATGCGCGGCTATTTCATTGATCTGGCAGGCAAGCGCGTGGACGTGGATTTGTCCAGTCGGATCATGGAAAAAGTCCTCGGTACCCGGCTGGAAAACCGCCCGGCCTCGGTCGGCTCGTTTGCCGCCAACCTGCGCTCATTTGAAACCGTGCGCGATTTCATTACTTCCGCCACCGTCACCGGCCTCATCGACCTGCCGTTTGCCTTGCTGTTTCTGGGTGTCATGGCCTGGATCGACTTGCCCATGTTCATCCCCGTGCTGTTCGGCATGTTGATCGTAGGCACATACGGCTGGCTGGTGCAGGGCAAAATGCACGAACTCTCGGAAACCACTTATCGCGCGGGCGCCATGCGCAACGCCGGTCTGGTGGAAAGCCTGGTGGGGCTGGAAACGCTCAAGGCAATCGGCGCCGAAGGGCCGATGCAACGTAAATGGGAACGCAGCGCAATTTACCTGGCGCGCA
>CAYTZP010000041.1:0-15811 GCA_964442685.1 uncultured Thiobacillus sp. | reverse complement strand
GCGCTTGACTTCCAGACCGGCGATGCGGCCGGCGTCCTTGGTGGCCTGGCGCTGGCTGTCGTTGAAGTAGGCCGGTACGGTGATGACGGCTTCAGTGACTTCTTCGCCCAGGTAATCCTCGGCGGTTTTCTTCATCTTGCGCAGCACTTCGGCGGAAACCTGGGGTGGCGCCATTTTGTTGTCGCGCACTTCCACCCACGCATCGCCGTTATCGGCCTGTACGATTTTGTACGGCATCAGGCTGATGTCCTTTTGTACTTCCTTCTCCTGGAACTTGCGGCCGATCAGGCGTTTGATCGCGTACAGGGTGTTCTTGGGGTTGGTCACGGCCTGGCGCTTGGCCGGCGCGCCGACGAGGATTTCACCGTTGTCGGCGTAGGCGATGATGGAAGGCGTGGTGCGCGCGCCTTCGGCGTTTTCGATCACTTTCGGCGTGCCGTTTTCCATGACGGCCACGCAGGAGTTGGTGGTGCCCAGGTCAATACCGATAATGCGTCCCATGGTGTGTTTCCTTAAAGAGAGTTGTTCAACTGATTAGCAAGGTTGGGGATAGGGTCAAAATTTCAAGGGCTTATTCTTTTTGTTTGGCGACCATGACCAGCGCCGGGCGGATGACCCGATCGCTCAGCAGATAGCCCTTTTGCAGCACCGATACCACGGTGTTGGCAGGCTGGTCGGATTCGACCATGCTCATGGCCTGATGCTTGTGTGGATCAAATGCCTCACCCATGGGGCTGATTTCAACCAGACTGAATTTGCCAAACGCGCTGGTCAGCTGCTTGAGCGTGAGCTCCACCCCGCTTTTGAGATTGGCGGTATCCGTGGCGTCAGCCGCCAGCGCCGCTTCCAGACTGTCTTTTACCGCGAGCATTTCCGAGGCGAAGCCCTCGACCGCAAATTTATGCGCGCGAGCCACATCCTCCTGCGCGCGGCGGCGCATGTTTTCCGTCTCGGCCTTGGCGCGCAGCCAGGCGTCATGATGTTCGGCGGCCTGCAATTCGGCGGCTTTCAGTGCCTCATGCAGACTGGGCATGATCTCGGCATCGGCGTTTTCGTTCAAAACGCCTGAAGAGATTTCGGGATTGTTGTTTTCGGCTTGCATCTACGGTCTCCAGAAAAAATCTTTCCTTATCTGGGGATGGCGACATGGTTTTCAAGAGCAGATTTTTATCACGTTAATCAAATAGATAAGCAAAGATAAATTTGCTAATAGTGAGTGTCTGAATTAGAATGCGCGGCTTCGCGGAGAGGTGGATGAGTGGTTTAAGTCGCACGCCTGGAAAGCGTGTTCAGGGTAATACCCTGACGGGGGTTCGAATCCCCCCCTCTCCGCCACACATCAAAATGCCCCCGAGGGGTATTTTGATGTGTGGAGTGGGGTAGGGTGAGAACCTCCCCCGGGGTTCGCGGAGCAAGCACTGCTTGCGACGGACAGCCGAAGGCTGGTCCCGAGCGATACGCGAGGGATGAGGTTTGCGCGAGGCAAGCGCAAACCGAACAATCCCCCCCTCTCCGCCAAATGTTTCTTGAGAGTATTTCGTAGTCGTTCACAGCCGCCTTTGCAGCGGCGTCCCTGACCTTCTTCCTGATCATGCATCAGTGTCTGTGGTTAGCGACTGAGCGCTGACCACCCTGCGGCACGGGCACGCGGGCACCGTCATTTTTTGTTGCCTGTTTCTGGAAGAAAACCATGTCGTTTGAAAACCTGACCCTGCATCCGTTCATCCTCAAGGCGATTGCCGATGCGGGTTACACCGAAGCCTCGCCCATTCAGGCCGCGGCGATCCCCGTCGTGATGGACGGCCATGATTTGATGGCCTCTGCCCAAACCGGCACCGGTAAAACCGCTGCTTTCATGCTGCCTGCCTTGCACAAGCTGAACGAAGCCCCGGTGGGTCCCGGCAAGGGACCGCGCATTCTGGTGTTGTCGCCCACGCGTGAGCTGGCGCAACAGATCACGGCGGCGGCCACCAAATACGGTAAATACATGCGCCGCGCCAAGTGCGTGTCGATTCTGGGCGGCACGCCTTACCATGTGCAAAACCGTTTGCTGGCCAGTCCGCTGGATATTCTGGTGGCGACTCCGGGGCGTCTCATCGACCATCTTCAGCGCGGCAAGATTGATTTCTCGCGTCTGGAAATGCTGATCCTGGACGAAGCCGACCGTATGCTGGACATGGGCTTTATCGACGATGTGAACCTGATCGCCAAGGCCACGCCCGAATCACGTCAAACCGTGCTGTTCTCGGCTACGCTCGACGGCAAGATGGCGCAAATTGCCAGCAATCTGTTACGCAACCCGAAAAAAGTCGAAATCGCCAGCGCCCAGCAAAAACACGAAAATATCGAGCAGCGCCTGCATTTCTGCGACGATCTTGAGCACAAAAACCGCATTCTCGATTACCTGCTGCGTGATGTCGATGTGAATCAGGCGGTTGTATTCACTGCCACCAAGCGTGACGCCGACCAACTGGCTAATGATCTTTATCAGCAGGGATTCCATGCGGCGGCCTTGCACGGCGACATGCATCAGGGCGCGCGCAACCGCACCCTGACCAAGCTGCGCCGCGGCGAGATTCGCGTGCTGGTGGCGACCGACGTGGCCGCGCGCGGCATTGACGTGGCGGGTATTTCCCACGTCATCAACTTTGACCTGCCCAAGCAGGCCGAAGACTATGTACACCGCATTGGCCGTACCGGCCGCGCAGGCGCTTCGGGTATTGCCGTGTCGCTGGTGTCCAGCCGCGATGGTTTGTTGCTGCGTCGTATTTCCGGCTATACCGGCCATCGTCTGGAAGCCAGCATCATCCCCGGTCTGGAGCCCAAGACGCGTATGCGTGAAGAGCGCCCGCGCTCAGGCAATGGCAACGGCAAGCCAGGCGGACGATATGCGCGTGACAGCAAGCCAGGGTATGGCAACAAACCCAGAAGTGGAGGCTATGCAGGCAAAGAGGGCAGAGGCGGGTACGGCAGCGGCCAGAACCGGGAACGTGGCCAGCGTGAAGCCGGCTTTGCGGGTTCTTCCGACCGTCGCAGCAAGGAACGTCAGACCTTTCAGGATGGCGCAAAAACGGATCGTGGCGAGCGCAAGCAATCATCCGGCCATGCGGCCAGCCCTCACTCCCGATCACAGCGCGATGTCTGGAAGTAAGTCGAGCGGATTGCGACAGCGGTGCGAGTACCCGTAGAATCCGGCTTTCTAAGATCGTCTTGGACTTGTAATTCATGCCCAGCCATCCTTATCTAGGCCGCGTTTCGGTCGTTGTGCCGGTCAAAAACGAGCAGGACAACGTAGCCCCGCTGGTAAGAGAAATTGGCGCTGCATTGGGCGGTAAAACCGAGTTCGAGATCATCTACGTTGATGACGGCAGCACTGACAATACGGCGCGCGTACTGGCGGGATTGCAGGCTGAATTTTCCATGTTGCGTGTTGTCACGCACCGGGCATCCTGCGGGCAGAGTCAGGCTGTCGCAAGCGGCGTGAAACTGGCGCGTTATGAGTGGATCGCCACGCTGGATGGCGATGGGCAGAACGACCCGGCGGATATCCCGGCGCTGCTCAATACGCTGGCAGACCCGGCGCAGCCAGCCAATCTGCAATTGCTGGCGGGGTGGCGAAACAAACGCCAGGACACTTTCATTCGCAAGCTGTCATCGAGAATCGCCAATGGCGTGCGCAGCCGTTTTCTCAAGGACAGCACACCGGATACCGGTTGTGGCTTGAAGGTGTTTGCGCGTGCCACTTTCATGGAATTGCCGCACTTCGATCATATGCATCGTTTTCTGCCTGCACTGGTGCAGCGCAATGGCGGTGCGGTGGTGTCGGTGCCGGTCAATCATCGCTCGCGTGAGCGCGGCACATCAAAATACGGGGTTCATAACCGCCTGTGGGTGGGTATCGTTGATCTGCTTGGCGTGGCCTGGCTGCAGCGACGGGTCAAGCGCCCGGAAATCGTTTCTGCCGATTGATGGGACGCCCGCATCTGCCCGTATGGCTGCGAGGGATATTCCTGATCCTGTCGCTGGTGGCTATTGGTCTGTTGCTCAAGCAGACCGGCGCTGCGCATGTTTTTGAGCGTGACTGGATTGACAGCCATATTCGCGGTCAGGCGGGTTTTGCCGGAGAGATGGTTTTTCTGGCGCTTGGCATATTGTTCACCGCAACCGGATTGCCACGTCAGATGGTGGCGTTTCTTGGCGGCTATGCTTTTGGCGTCAGTCTCGGCACTGCCTTGGCCGCGCTGGCCGCGCTGGGCGGCTGTGTGCTGACATTTTTCTATGCGCGCATTTTTGGCCGCCATCTCATTCGCAAAATGTTTCCCGCAAAAATCGAAGCCTTCGACCAATTCGTGCAAGGTCATCCCTTCAGCATGACGGTGTTGGTGAGATTGTTGCCGGCGGGCAGTAATCTGGTCACGAATCTGATTGCCGGTGTTTCGCGCATTCCGCGCCCGGCCTTTTTTGCCGGCAGTTTCATCGGCTATCTGCCGCAGACGCTGATTTTTGCCCTGGCAGGCAGCGGCCTGACAATCGACTCGCGCTGGCAGTTGATAAGCTCCATCCTGCTGTTTATCATTTCCGGCCTACTCGGTGTGCGCCTTTATCGGCGTATGCGGCATGGACGCAGTATCGCCAAAGAACTTGAAACCCCCTCTGACCCATCATGAATCAATCGTTTAAGCCCGCGCTAGGGCCTTTATTGTTGCTGGCGGTGCTGACCGCCGTCGCTTTTTTGACGCGACCGATGACGCCAATTGACGAAACCCGTTACATCAGCGTGGCGTGGGAGATGTGGCTGCGCGATGAATATCTGGTGCTGTTCAAGAACGGAGAAACCTACAGCCATAAACCGCCGCTGCTGTTCTGGTTGTACAACCTGGGCTGGGCGGTGTTTGGTTTTAATGAGTGGTGGCCGCGCCTGGTGTCGCCGCTGTTCTCTGCTGGCGGTGTATTGCTGACCCTGTCGATTGCGCGCAGGCTGTGGCCGCAGGCTGAAGATGCGCATCGCAATGCGGTCTGGATTCTGGCTTCCAGTCTGCTGTGGATGGTGTTTTCCACCTCGGCCATGTTTGACGTGATGCTGGCATTTTTCGTGCTGCTGGGTATGCGCGGTATTTTGATCGCTGCACAAGACTCGATTCAACGCGGTTTTGCCTGGCTGGCGTTGGCAATCGGTCTTGGCGTGCTGGCCAAGGGGCCGGTGGTGTTGTTGCATATGCTGCCGCTGGCGGTACTGGCGCCTTGGTGGCTGGTTGCGCAGACACGGCAGCCAAACTGGAAACATTGGTATGGCGCAATCTTGCTGGCCGTACTGGGCGGCGCGGCGATTGCGCTGGCATGGGCGATTCCCGCCGCCATTCATGGCGGAGAAGAGTATCGCAATGCCATTTTCTGGGGGCAGACTGCCAATCGCATGGTGGATTCCTTTGCCCACCAGCGGCCGATCTGGTGGTATTTGCCGCTATTGCCGCTGTTGCTGTTTCCCTGGTTTATCTGGCCGACACTGTGGCGCAAGTTTGCCGCACTCAAACATCAGGGCGTTGATTTGGGCACGCGTTTTTGTCTTGCCTGGATGCTGCCGGTGTTTGTGGCGTTTTCATTCATCAGCGGCAAGCAGATTCATTACCTGATACCTTTGTTTCCGGCTTTTGCCTTGCTTGCCGGGCGAGTATTGGGTAGCTCGGACAGCGATGTTCGCGCCAATATTGTCACACCTGCGATCATTGTCGCGATAATTGGCGCGGCCATGATCTATATCGCCTTTGCCGGTTTGCCTGGCGAAGCGTCGGTATGGACAGGGTTTGGCTGGTGGGCCGGCGGCGCATTGCTGGCGGTGGCCGGGGCGGCTGCCTGGCGTGTGCATCAGAATAAAAACTGGCTGACCAGTTTGGCGGTGCTTGGCACTGCGTTCTTTGCCCTGGTACAGTTTTACCTTGCGCCCGCAGCGGGGCAGGCATACGACATGCATCCGATTGCGCAGGAAATCCGCAAATTGCAGGATCGCGGTGTTGCGGTTGCCAATTCTGGTAAATATCACGCCCAATTCCAGTTTGCCGGGCGCTTGCATAAGCCCCTGACAGAACTTAATTCAGGCAATACGGAAAATTGGCTGGCGGCGCATCCGGATGGTGTGGTGGTGGTCTATCTCAGCCGCCGTGAGGAAGTTCCACCTGGTGCCATTTTCAGTCAGCCTTATCGGGGCGAAATGGCGGTCTTGCTAACTGCCAGGCAGGTGACCGCGCTTGGCGGGCTGGCAGGTAAGCGGGTAAAGAAAATCAAGCCTGAGGAGGCGACGGAGTAAGTTCGACTTCACGGCTGGGTGAAATGGTGGAAATGGCATGTTTGAATACCATTTGTCCGGCCTGGTCGTGGCCTTTCAAGTGAATGACAAACTGGTCGAATGAATCGATGCGGCCGGTCAGCTTGATGCCATTGACCAGAAAAACCGAAACCTGCATGCGTTCGCGGCGCAGGGCATTCAGAAACTGATCCTGCAAGTTATTGCGGCTTTCCATCGTGTTTTCCTTGGGTGTTCTTGACTGTCACGACAAGTCTAGCACGCCCGGCAAACCTTGCCGGGCATTCTGCATTACTCGATTCTGGCTTTCTCGCGCAACGCGGTAATGGCCTCGCGCACGCGTTTCTGCTGGATCTGGCGGCTGATATCGGCCTTCACTTCCTCCAATGGCGGAATGCGGATGGGGCGCACATCTTCCAGTCTGATAATGTGGAAACCGTATTTGGTTTGCACTGGCGTCTTGCTGGTTTCGCCTTTTTTCAGCGCTGCCATGGCTTCGCCAAATTCCTTGACGAAAGCCTCGGGCACGCTCCAGCCAAGATCGCCGCCGTTTTTGGCCGAGCCTGGGTCTTTGGATTTTTCCCTGGCTAGTTTGTCGAATGCTACTTTCTTGCCCAACTGGGCGAGGATGGCTCTGGCCTCGGCTTCGGTTTTCACCAGGATATGGCGCGCCTTGTATTCGTTACCGGTAGCGACCGCCTTGGCTTTGTCGTATTCGACCTTGATCTCGGCATCCGTTACAGGACGATTTTTGACGTAGTCTTCCAGATATGCCTTGGTCAATTGTTCACGGCGCAGCATTTCCAGCGCAGCAGCCATTCTGGGCGCCTTGTCCAGACCTTTTTCAATCGCAGCGCGTGACAGCAATTCCTGATTGATAAGCGCCTCGCGTGCACGGGCAGCCAGATTTGCATCATTCGGTGCGCCCTGGGACAGCAGCGTATTTCTGGCCATTTCGCCATAAATAGCGGGGATTTCGCGGCCATTGACGACGGCCACGGGCTTGTCGTCTGCCGCCCAGGCGGGGGCGAGGGTAGCGGCCAGCAGGGCGAAAATCAGGGTGTGTTTCATCAAGTGCTCCTTGGTGGGAAAGGGGTTATTCAAAATTCTTCCGGGGTATACGCGCTGATCGCCAATGCGTGAATGCCGCGCTGCATCAAATCGCCCAGGCTTTGATAGATAAGACGGTGACGCGCCACCGCATTCAGGCCATTAAACTGCGGCGAAACGATGGTCAGGCGGTAGTGCCCGCCAGAGGATGCGCCGGCATGGCCTGCGTGTTGCGCGCTTTCATCTTCCAGGTGAAGGGTGGAAGGCGCAAGTGCGGACAGGCGCTGTTGAATTTCGCTTTCAATGTTCATGCAGGCAGAACCTTCTTGAATGGTTTGACCTTGACCCTGGCATACACACCAGCGGCAACGTAAGGGTCGGCATCAGCCCAGGCTTGCGCAGATTCCAGAGAGGCGAATTCCGCCACAATCAGGCTGCCGCTAAAACCGGCAGGGCCGGGATCCATGCTGTCGATGGCGGGGAACGGCCCGGCCAACAACAGCCGGCCTTCATTTTGCAGTTGTTGCAGGCGTTCAAGATGTGACGGGCGCGCGGCCAGACGTTTGTCCAGGCTATTGGCCACATCTTCGCCGGTAATGGCATACCACATCATTTTGTTTCTTCTTTATCCATATATTTTCCCAGCATCAATGACTGAGCCACTACAAACACCAGCATCAGCCCGGTAAACCCATACAGCTTGAAATTGACCCAGGCATCGGTGGAGAAATTGAAGGCAACCCACAGATTGACAAACCCCATGACGGCAAAGAAACCTCCCTAACTCAGGCTCATCTGACGCCAGGCCGCATCCGGAAGTTCCATTTGCCTGCTCAACAGGGCGCGAATCAGATTCTTGCCGAAGACTTGCGTGCCCAGAATGGCGGCGGCAAACACCCAATACAGCACGGTCGGCTTCCACTTGATGAAAGTTTCGTCCTGAAGGTACAGGGTTGCGCCGCCAAAAACCACGATGATAACCAGGCTGATCCACAACATGACTTCTACCTTGTGCCCGCGCAACTTGACCCAGGCAACCTGGATAAAGGTGGCGGCAATGGCGACCAGTGTGGCCAGGAAAATCCCCGGCTTATAACCGGGCGTAGCGTGCAAGCCGATGCTGGAAAGCACGGTTTGCGCGGACTCGGGATGCGCACTGCCCAATTTGTAGGCAATGAAAAACAGCAGAACGGGAAACAGGTCATACAGGAATTTTCTCATGCGACAGTCTGGGTGATGACTGTTTTGCTGCGTCTGGTCAGGAATGTCCGGTATTTTGCTATGATTTTCCGGCATAACCAAGTGTTAATCACTTGCCCACGCCCTACAGGAATTCCGACTTGAATTACGATTTGCATTGCCATTCCAATATCTCGGACGGCGTTTTATGCCCGACCGAACTCGTGCAGCGGGCGGCAGAAAAAAATGTGGATGTGCTGGCGCTGACCGACCACGATGACGCTGCCGGTCTGGCAGAAGCCGGCAAGGCCGCTGCATTGCTTGGCCTGCATTTCATCAACGGTGTGGAAATCTCGGTTAGCTGGAGCGGCGTCACCCTGCATGTGGTGGGTTTGAATATCCAGCCCGATCATGCCGACTTGCAGGCCGGGCTGGCGCAGATCCAGCAGGGCAGACGCCAGCGCGCCGAGCGCATGGCGTATGATCTGGAGAAACACGGCATAGCTGGCGCGCTGGAAGGCGCGTTGCGCTTTGCAAATAATCCAAGACTGATTGGCCGCACCCACTTTGCGCGGTTTCTGGTAGAGCAGGGCGTGTGCAAGGACGTGCGCACGGTGTTCAAAAAGTATCTGGTGCGAGGCCGGCCCGGCTACGCGGCGCACGAGTGGACCTCGCTGGAAAACGCCGTGGCCTGGATTCGCGCCAGCGGTGGACAGGCCGTGCTGGCGCATCCTGGCCGCTATGACATCAAGGGCAAGGCCACGCGGCGCTTGCTGGGCGAATTCAAGGCATTGGGCGGCGAAGGCTTGGAAGTGGTCACCGGCAGCCACACGCCAGACCAGCATCAACTATTTGCCGAACTGGCTGACTTTTTCGGCCTATTATCTTCGCGCGGCTCGGATTTTCATGCACCGGGCGAATACCGCGAACTGGGCGGCGGCCCGGAATTGCCAGCCAGGTGCGTGCCAATCTGGCACAATTGGAAACTCTGAAAACATCATCCCAAGAAACGGCCTCCAAAACCGGTTCCATTCAATGTCCCAATACTTCAATATTCATCCGCGAAATCCGCAGCTCAGACTGATCCAGCAGGCCGTGCAGATTTTGCGACAGGGTGGGGTGATCGTATATCCCACCGACTCCTGCTATGCGCTGGGCTGTCATGTCGGTGACAAGGATGCGGCCATGCGTCTTTTGCGCGTGCGCGGCCTGGACGAAGGGCATGATCTGACTCTGGTTTGCCGCGATTTGTCAGAGCTGGGCAAGTATGCCCAAGTGGACAACAGCCAGTTTCGTTTACTCAAGGCGCATACTCCTGGCGCCTACACTTTCATTCTCAAGGGCACGCGTGAAGTGCCCAAACGCCTGCTGCACAAGCGTCACGACACCATTGGTCTGCGCGTGCCTGAACATCCCATCGTGCAAGCCCTGCTCGAAGAACTGGGCGAGCCCATTCTGTCTTCCACCCTGCAACTGCCGGGCGAGGATATTCCGCTCAATGAAGCCTGGGAAATCCGCGAGCGGCTGGAGCACGAGGTCGATCTGGTGATTGACGGCGGCGCCTGTGGCATGACGCCGACCACCGTGGTGGATTTGACCACCGATGCGCCGCAAGTACTGCGCTACGGCAAAGGCGATGCCACACCTTTTGGAGGTTGAACGATGGAGTTGAGCTTGATCCAGAAAATCGCCGTGTTTGCCATTCCGGTGATATTTGCCATTACCCTGCACGAGGCGGCGCACGGCTTTGTTGCCATGAAACTCGGCGACAAAACCGCCTGGATGCTGGGGCGGGTGACGGCCAACCCCATCAAGCATATCGACCCCGTCGGCACCATCGGCCTGCCGCTGTTTCTGCTGTTAATGAGCAAGCTGGCGGGCGGGCCGACGTTTTTGTTTGGCTGGGCCAAGCCGGTGCCGGTCAATTTTGCCAATTTGCGCCATCCCAAACGCGACATGTTGTGGGTGGCGGTAGCCGGGCCGGGTTCCAATCTCATCATGGCCTTGTTCTGGGCAGCCATGATCCAGCTGGGACATGCGTTGGGCGGCAGCTTTGGCTTGCCGCTAATGTTGATGGGCGCGGCGGGCGTGTTCATCAATGGCATTCTGGCCGCGTTGAACCTGCTGCCCCTGCCGCCGCTGGACGGCGGGCGGATCGCGGTCAGCCTGCTGCCGCATCAGGCGGCAAACGCGCTTGCGCGGGTCGAGCCTTACGGCATTCTCATCCTGATCGTGCTGATGTTTACCGGCATACTGGGCAAGCTCATGTGGCCCTTGATCGGCCTGGTGTTTTCCTTTTCCACAACCCTGACGGGGCTGGATGACCAGACCCTGCAGGCACTGATTTCCATACTGCTGAACTGATATGTTTGTCAATCGCGTACTTTCTGGAATGCGTCCCACCGGACGTTTGCATCTTGGTCATTATCACGGCGTGCTCAAGAACTGGCTCAAGCTCCAGCACGAGCATGAATGCCTGTTTTTTGTGGCCGACTGGCACGCCCTGACTACGCACTACGACAACCCGCAGGTGATCGAGCAAAGCGTGTGGGATATGGTGGTGGACTGGCTGGCAGCCGGGGTCGATCCCGCCCAGGCCACGATCTTTGTGCAGTCGCGCGTGATCGAACATGCCGAATTGCATTTGCTGCTATCAATGATGACCCCGCTGGGCTGGCTGGAGCGGGTGCCGACCTACAAGGATCAGCAGGAAAAACTGTCCGACAAGGATCTTTCCACCTACGGTTTTCTGGGGTATCCCTTGTTGCAAAGCGCGGACATTTTGATTTATCGCGCGAATCAGGTGCCGGTAGGCGAGGATCAGGTTCCGCATATCGAATTCACCCGCGAAATTTGCCGCCGCTTCAACCATCTTTATGGCCGTGAGCCGGGCTTTGAGGAAAAGGCGCAGGCCGCCGTGAAAAAACTCGGCAGCAAAAAAGCCAGGCTGTATCAGGAAATGCGCACCGCGTATCAGCAGCAGGGCGAAGAATCCGCGCTGGAATCCGCCAAAGCCATGTTGAATGACGCGCAAAACCTTTCACTGGGTGATCGTGAGCGCCTGTTTGGCTATCTCGAAGGCGGCGGTCGCATGATTCTGGCCGAGCCCGAGGCGCTGCTGACAGAGGCCTCCAAAATGCCGGGGCTGGATGGCCAAAAAATGTCCAAGTCCTACAACAACACCATTGCCCTGCGCGATGACCTCGACAGCGTGGCGAAAAAAATCCGCACCATGCCAACCGATCCCGCGCGAGTGCGGCGTACCGATCCGGGTAATCCGGAAAAATGTCCGGTATGGCAATTCCATCAGGTGTACTCGGATGTCGGCGTAAAGGAATGGGTCGTCAAAGGCTGCACCAGTGCCGGCATTGGCTGCATCGAGTGCAAACAGCCGGTGATCGACGCCGTGCAGCGTGAACTGACGCCTATCCATGACCGCGCTAAATATTATGAGGAAAACCCTGATCTGGTGCGGAACATCGTGACCGATGGCTGCGAAAAAGCGCAGGCGCTGGCGCGCGAAACCATGCGTGATGTGCGTGAATCCATGGGGCTGGCGTTTGGTTGAAATTTTACGGAATGTCCTAATCTGACGGCATGACTCAACAGGAAACACATATGCCGACCGAAATTAGCAACCACTCCTTAGATGGCGAAGTCGTCGAGCAGGGCGCCAATCAGAAACTCCTGCCTGCGCCTTCCTGGCCATCAGAACTGTATTTGCTGCCGCTGGCCGAAAAGCCTTTCTTCCCGGCGCAAACCCTGCCACTTATCATGAACGAATCGGTCTGGCTGGAAACAGTCGAGGCGATTGGTGAAACCTCCCACCATCTGGTCGGGCTGGTGCTGGTCAAGCCGGATGATTCTGACAATGCCGCGCGTGATGATTTCAGAAACATCGGCACGGTGGTGCGCATGCATCATCCGGCCAAGAACGAGGGCAAGATACAGTTCATCGCCGAAGGTCTGCGCCGCTTCCGTATCGTGGAATGGATTTCCGACAAGCCGCCCTACAAGGTGCGGGTGGAATATCCCAATGAGCCGGGCAAAAAAGAGTCGGAGGAGATCAAGGCCTACGGCATGGCCATTATCAACATCATCAAGGATCTGATCCCGCTTAATCCACTGTACTCGGAAGAACTCAAGTTCTTCCTCAACCGTTTCAGCCCCAACGAGCCTTCTGCGCTGGCGGATTTTGCCGCCAGCCTGACCACTGCCAGCAAACAGGAATTGCAGGACGTGATGGAAACGCTCGGTCTCAAACGGCGCATGGAAAAGGTGCTGGTGCTGCTGAAAAAAGAACTGGATGTGGCAAAACTGCAAAGCCAGATTCGCGGTCGGGTGGAAGAAAAAATGACCGACCAGCAGCGCGAATTTTTTCTGCGCGAACAGCTCAAGGCGATCCAGAAAGAGCTGGGTCTGTCAAAAGACGATAAAACTGCCGAGATGGAAACCTGGCAGGCGCGTATGCAGAAACTGGCGCTGCCCGATGCGGCGAAAAAACGCATCGACGAGGAAATGGCCAAATTCTCGGTGCTGGAAACCGGCTCGGCCGAATACACGGTTTCGCGCAATTATCTCGACTGGCTCACCGCCTTGCCCTGGGGTCTGTATTCGGAAGACAAGCTAGACCTGAAACGCGCGCGCAAGATACTCGACCGCGACCATGACGGCCTGGACGACGTGAAGGATCGCATCATCGAGTTTTTGGCCGTTGGCGCCATGAAAGGCGAAATCTCCGGTTCCATCCTGCTCCTGTCCGGCCCGCCCGGCGTGGGCAAGACCTCCATCGGAAAGTCCATCGCCGAAGCGTTGGGACGAAAATTCTTCCGCTTTTCGGTGGGCGGCATGCGCGACGAAGCAGAGATCAAGGGGCATCGCCGCACCTACATCGGCGCCATGCCCGGCAAGTTTGTGCAGGCGCTGAAAGACGTCGGCACTGCCAATCCGGTCATCATGCTGGATGAAATTGACAAGATCGGCGCCAGCTATCAGGGCGATCCCGCATCGGCGCTGCTGGAAGTTCTGGATCCGGAACAGAACGTGGATTTTCTCGACCATTATCTGGATGTGCGTTTTGATTTGTCCAAGGCGCTGTTCATCTGCACGGCCAACCAGTTCACCATACCGGCGCCACTGCTGGACCGCATGGAGGTCATTCCGCTTTCCGGCTACATCACGGAAGAAAAAGTGGCGATTGCCAAACATCATCTGTGGCCCAAGGTGATGGAAAAATCCGGCCTGAAAAAAGCGCAGGTGCAGATCAACGAAGCTGCCATCCGCCATGTGATTGAAGGCTACGCCCGCGAGGCTGGCGTGCGCAATCTGGAAAAACAGTTGGGCAGGGTGGCCAGAAAAGCCGTGGTGGAAATTCTTGGCGGCGCATCCACGCCCATCAAGGTTGGCGTCAAGGAAATCGAAACCTACCTCGACAAACCCATTTTCCAGAAAGAAAAACCGCAAAGCGCAGTCGGGGTGGTCACTGGCCTGGCCTGGACTTCCATGGGCGGCGCCACGCTGGATGTGGAGGCCACGCGCGTACACACCCTGAATCGTGGTTTCAAACTCACCGGACAACTGGGCGAGGTGATGAAAGAGTCCGCCGAAATCGCCTACAGCTACATTGCCAGCCATCTCAAGGCGTACAAGGCTGACGACAAGTTTTTTGATTCCAGCTTCGTGCATTTGCACATCCCCGAAGGCGCCACCCCCAAGGACGGCCCCAGCGCGGGCGTGACCATGGCCACCGCCTTGCTCAGTCTGGCGCTGAAAAAGAAACTGGCAAGACCGCTGGCCATGACGGGGGAGCTTTCATTGACCGGCCAGGTATTGCCGGTTGGCGGCATCCGCGAAAAAGTCATTGCCGCCCGCCGTGCCGGCATCATGGAACTGATCCTGCCCGAGCAAAACCGGCGCGATTTCGAGAAGCTGCCGGACTATATCCGCAAAGGCATCACGATTCATTTCGCCAGGCACTATCGGGATGTCGCTGGTGTGGCGTTAGCGTGACCCTGTCCCCCTCTCCCGCTTGCGGGGAAGGGCGGGGTGGGGGAACGGACACGGCGCTTAGGGGTTTCATGATCCGGGGCGGCAATTCGCCATGTCCGTTGGGAAAATAGCGCAACATGAAACGGCGTTGCTTCCGGCGAAAATCTGATTTTGGCCGAGTTAGGTGTAGTTTCTCGCCACGTTGTTCCCATAAAGCCGAGCCGGATAGCCCTGCGGGGGCTTTGATGGCTACAGTTTTTGCACAAACTCCAGCACTTCGGCTGCATGTCCCGGCGCTCTGAGCGCACGCCATTCTTTGACCAGACTGCCGGTTTTATCGAACACGAAGGTGCTGCGTTCCACGCCGCGTACCTGTTTGCCGTACATGTTTTTCAGCTTCATCACGCCGAACATTTCGCACAGGGCTTCGTCCGGGTCGGAGATCAACTCGTAAGGCAGGCCGAGTTTGGCCTTGAAGTTTTCGTGCGACTTGAGACTGTCGCGCGAGACGCCGACGATAAGCGTGTTGGCTCTGGCAAATTGCGCGTACAGGTCACGGAATTCCATGCCTTCGGTGGTGCAGCCGGGCGTGTTGTCTTTGGGATAGAAATAAATGACAACGTTCTTGCCACGGTGGTCGGAGAATTGGAACAAGCCGCCGGTTGCAGCAGCAGTGAAATCCTGAATATCGGGTAATGACATGTTTACTCGCGTAGGTGAGAAGACTTGAGAAGGACAATGACCGCGCCGCTACCGCCGTCCACAGGGCGTGCCTGGCAATAAGCCAGGACATCGTCGCGCTGGGTCAGCCAGTGGCGCAGTTTGTGTTTGAGCACGGGTTCGCGGTTTTTGGAACGCAGACCCTTACCGTGAATGATGCGCACGCAGCGTTTGTCGTGGCGTGCGCAGTGCAGCAGAAAACCCGCCAGCGTCAGGCGTGCTTGGTCGGCACGCAAGCCGTGCAGATCGAGTTCGCCCTGGATGACCCAGCCGCCGCGCTTGAGTTTGCGCAGTGTCGCAGCAGGAATGCCGGGGCGTGAGAAGAAGAGTTCTTCCCCGGTCTCACCTTGCTCAAGGATGTCCCAAGGATCAGCCAGCGAATCCAGCAATACCTGTTTTTCGTCCTTGATGCTTTGATAGGGGATGGGCTTGATGCGCGGGCGCGGCGGGTCGGCGCGGTTGACAGGTGGCAGGGCGATAGCGTCCTTCACCTCTTGCAGGAAGAGTTCGAGGTCTTCAGCGGCAGGCATCTGGTCGGCCTGGGTTAGCGTGAAACACGCGAAGCGTGACCCTGTC
>CAYTZP010000040.1:0-15821 GCA_964442685.1 uncultured Thiobacillus sp. | reverse complement strand
AATAAATGGGGTCAGACACGATATTAATGCTATGCTGCAAGCCTGACCATTTATTGCGGAGCACCCATGGCACGCCTCCCCCGCTACGTTATTCCAGGTCAGCCGCAACACATCATTCAACGCGGAAACAATCGGCAAGTCATCTTTGCTGCCGAGGCCGATTTTCAGTTTTTTCGTGATGCGTTGGTAGAGGCCGCCAACAAGCATGATCTGGCAATCCATGCCTATGTCTGGATGACCAACCACATTCACCTGCTGGCCTCGCCGGGTGCGGATGACAGCATCAGCAAGGTGTTTCAGTCGGTGGGCAGGCGTTATGTGCAGCATTTCAATTTCACCTATGGGCGCAGCGGAACACTGTGGGAGGGACGCTACCGCGCTACGGTGGTGGATAGCGAGCAATATCTGCTGACCTTGATGCGCTATATCGAGCTCAACCCGGTGCGGGCGGGCATGGTGGCGCACCCAAGAGATTATCCGTGGTCAAGCCATGCTTTTAATGCGCTAGGCGAGACTGGTCCTAATTCAAGCTGGCTGACGCCTCACGGAGAGTATTTGCGTTTGGGGCGAAAGCCGAATGATCGACAAAGCGCTTATCGGCAATTATTCCGGGCGGCAATATCCGGCACGGAGCTGAAGGCCATTCGCGAATCAACCCATAAGGGTTGGGCGCTGGGAAGCGAGCGATTCAAGGAGAAGATTGAGGCATTGTCGCACCGTCAGGCTTCATCAAAGGGCGTGGGAAGGCCAAGAAAAGACAATAATCGTGTCTGACCCCATTTTACCCCGCGAAAAGCCGCGCAGGCCGCTCATTTCCACGTTACCCTCACTTGTTGCCCTGATTGAGCAAGGCGTAGAGGTCTGATTTTTTCTGCCCAGTGAGTTTAGCCGCCAGCTTTGCAGCCTGGCTTGCGGGCAGTTCTTCGGCCAGGATGCGCAGGGTTTTTTCTGCCTCGGCCATGTCTGTGGCTTGTTCTGCCGCACCTTGCACCACCAGCACGAATTCGCCTTTTTCTCGGTAGGGGTTGGCGTTAAGCCAGCCGATGGCTTCGCCCAGTGGCATGGCGGCAAGGTCTTCAAATTGTTTGGTCAGTTCGCGCGCGATGAAAACGGTTCTTTCTGCACCCAGCACGTTGGCGAGGTCGCCGAGTGTTTCGCGGATGCGGTGGGGGGCTTCGTAAAACACCAATGAGGCTGGCAGGTGTTTTAGCGCTGCGATGGCGTCCTGGCGGGCTTTTTGTTTTGGCGGCATAAATCCGGCAAACAGCCATGCGCCTTGTGATAAACCAGAGACGGACAGAGCGGCAATCACGGCGCTGGCGCCCGGCACGGGGATGACTGGCAAGTCTGCCGCGCGCACGGCCGCTACCAGTCTTGATCCGGGATCGGAGATGGCGGGTGTGCCTGCATCGGTTACGTAGGCGATGGCTTCGCCAGCGCGGATTTTGTCGATGAGGTGTTGCGCGGCCTGTTGTTCGTTGTGTTCGCGCACGGACAGCATGGGCAGGTTGATGCCGAGTGTGGCCAGCAGTTGTCCGCTTACGCGCGTATCTTCTGCGGCCACGCGGTGTACACGTTTGAGTACGTCCAGCGCGCGCAGGGTAATGTCGCCCATGTTTCCGATGGGCGTGGCAACTACGTACAATCCGGGCGTAAGCGGAACGTTTTCCATGCCGGACATTTTCTCATGCTGAAACAGTTGCTCGGCAAATTTGCCGAAAATAGCGCCGAATCGTTGTTGAAATCGGCGGGGCTGACCATTGTTGAACGCAACTGGCGCTGCCGCCACGGCGAAATTGATCTGATTGCGCGGGATGGCAGCACGCTGGTGTTTGTGGAGGTGCGCAGCCGCAAGCGCGCTGATTTCGGCAGTGCGGCGGAGAGTATTACGGCATCCAAGCAGCGCCGCGTGATTGCGGCCGCGCGTTTGTATCTTGCAACGTTGAAAACCATGCCTGCCTGCCGTTTTGATGTGGTGTCGCTGGATGCGGGCAACGAGCCGGTGTGGCTCAAGTCGGCCTTTGACGATATGGGATAATCCAGCAGGCTGTTGAAAAACTCCACGGGGCAGCGGAGAGTTTTTCAACAGCCTGCCAGCACAACCGGAGCCTTCAACATGATCGAGCGCATCATTAGTCACTTCAACGAGTCCGCCCAGCTCAAGCTGGATGTGGCCGAGTTGCTCGCGCCCGCCATTGCCGAGGCCGCTGATCAGGTATTGCAGTGCATTTTGCGCGATGGCAAGGTGCTGGCCTGCGGAAATGGGGGCTCTGCAGCTGCCGCGCAACATTTTTGCACCTTGATGACCAGTCGTTACGAGCGCGATCGGCCAGGGCTGGCCGCTGTGGCGCTTACCACCAACACCTCGGCCATTACCGCCATTGCCAATGATTTCAGCTATGAGCAGATTTTTGCCCGGCAGGTTTTGGCACTGGGGCAGCCGGGTGATGTGCTGTTGACGTTTTCCACCAGCGGCAATTCGCCCAATGTGCTGACAGCAGCTGAGGCGGCGCGCGATCGCAATATGCGTGTTGTGGCGATCACCGGGCTGGATGGCGGCCTGCTGGCGGAACAATTAAGCGCGGAGGATGTCCTGATCTGCGTGCCCGCGGAATCCGCCGCGCGCATTCAGGAAACCCATCAACTCATCATCCATTGTTTGTGCGATACCATCGACCTCGCACTGCTTGGCGTTTAGGAATATTCATCATGAAAAAATCTCTGCTCTGGCTTGCACTCATGGCTGCCGCAGTGCCCACGCTGCATGGTTGTGCTGCGGTAGTTGTCGGTGGCGCGGCAACCGGTGTGCTGATGGCCGAAGACCGCCGCAAGGCTGGCGTTTACCTGAAAGACCAGGAAATCGAACTGCGTGCCATGTACAGGTTGCGCGGCGCTTTTGGCGACAAGGCCGCCAGTGTTTCCACCGTGAGTTACAACCAGCATGTGCTGATTTATGGTCAGGTGCAGGACGAAGCCAGCCGCGCCAAGGCAACAGAAGTCGTCAAGGCCATCCCCAATGTGGCCAAGGTACATAACGAGACGACAATTTCAGGCATCACTTCCTACACCTCGAATGCCAACGACGCATCCATTACCACCAAGGTGAAATATCGTTTGTCCCAGAGCGACAAGGTTGCTGCCAGCCAAGTTAAAGTCGTGACCGAGGCCGCCGTGGTCTATCTGATGGGCCTGGTTACGCGTGAAGAGGCTGAAGCCGCAGGCAAGGTTGCCGCAGGCACCAGCGGCGTGGTCAAGGTCGTCAAGCTGTTTGAGTACATCAACTAACGCGTCAAGTTAATCGCCCGCACATGAAATACAAAGACCTGCGCGACTTTATCGCCCAGCTGGAACAGCGGGGTGAACTGAAACGCGTTGCCCCCGAAGTTGACCCCAAACTGGAGATGACCGAATTCTGCGACCGCGTGCTGAAAAGCGCAGGCCCGGCGATCCTGTTCGAAAACCCCAAGGGGCACTCAATCCCGGTGCTGGCCAATCTGTTTGGCACTGTCAAACGCGTGGCGCTGGGCATGGGCGAGGAAGATCCGGCCAGACTGCGCGAAATCGGCAAGCTGCTGGCCTATCTGAAAGAACCCGAACCGCCGAAAGGGCTGCGCGACGCCTGGGAAAAATGGCCGGTGCTGAAACAGGTACTGAACATGTCGCCCAAGGAATTGAGCAGCGCGCCGTGTCAGGAAATTGTTTGGGAAGGCAAGGATGTGGACTTGTCGCGCCTGCCGATTCAAACCTGCTGGCCGGGCGATGCCGGACCGCTGATCACCTGGGGGCTGACCGTCACCAAAGGCCCGCACAAGAAGCGGCAAAACCTGGGCATTTACCGCCAGCAGGTGATTGCGCCGAACAAGGTCATCATGCGCTGGCTGGCGCATCGCGGCGGCGCGCTGGATTTTCGCGAGTTCCAGCAGACCAACCCCGGCCAGCCCTATCCCGTGGCCGTGGCGCTGGGCGCTGACCCGGCCACCATTCTCGGCGCGGTCACGCCGGTGCCGGATTCACTCTCCGAATACCAGTTTGCCGGTTTGCTGCGCGGCGCCAAGACCGAAGTGGTGAAGTGCATCGGCTCGGACTTGCAGGTTCCGGCGAGTGCGGAGATTGTGCTCGAAGGCGTGATTCATCCAGGCGAAACTGCGCTGGAGGGGCCTTTTGGCGACCATACCGGCTACTACAACGAGCAGGAAACTTTTCCGGTGTTCACAGTCGAGCGCATCACCATGCGGCGCGACCCGATCTATCACAGCACCTACACCGGCAAGCCACCGGACGAACCGGCCATACTGGGCGTGGCGCTGAATGAAGTGTTTGTGCCGCTGCTGCAAAAACAGTTTCCGGAAATCACCGATTTCTATCTGCCGCCCGAGGGGTGCAGCTACCGCATGGCCATGGTCAGCATGAAGAAGCAATACCCTGGCCACGCCAAGCGCGTGATGTTCGGGGTGTGGAGTTTTTTGCGCCAGTTCATGTACACCAAGTTCATCCTTGTCATGGATGATGACGTGAATGTGCGCTCATGGCACGACGTGATGTGGGCGCTGACCACGCGCGTCGATCCCGCCCGTGACACCCTCATTGTTGAAAACACCCCGATTGATTACCTCGACTTCGCCAGCCCGGTATCCGGCTTGGGCAGCAAGATGGGCATCGACGCCACCAACAAATGGCCGGGCGAAACCAGCCGCGAGTGGGGCACGCCGATTGCGATGACGGATGAAGTCAAAACCCGGGTGGATGCGTTGTTCCAGCAGCTCGGTTTGTAATATTGCGGCACTCAGGCTGGTTTCTCATCAGCCTGCCACGCCGTATCGGAAACCTCGACAAACCGCCTTGCCGCCTTGCGTCCGCGTAGCGCATCAACCTTGACCAGGGCAATCAGCCCCAGCACGAAATAGCTGCCGGTAATCAGTAGCGACTGCCGGTGGTCACCGCCGGTCAGCCAGTTGCTGACGCCGTAGGTGAGCGGGCCAATGATGGAGGCGAGTTTGACGGACAGCCCCCACAGCCCGAAGAACTCGGCCTGATGTGCGGGCGGAGCCAGCCAGCCGGTCATGGCACGTCCGGCTGACTGCGATGCGCCCATGCACAGCCCGGCGAGATTGGCCGCCATCCAGAACACGGCGACATCCTCCGAGCCCCAGGCCAGCATGACCATCACGATCCAGCCGAACAGGGTGATGGCGATGGCGCGCACATGACCGATGCGATCCTGCACATGGCCGAAAAAAAACGCGCCCAGCGCGGCGGTAATGTTGACCACCAGAAACATGACGATGGTCTGTTGCGTGGTGAAATGGAAAGCCTGGCTGGCATAGATGGCGGCCAGCGTGATCACCGCCTGTATGCCCGCCTGATACAGCACGGTGCAGATTAAAAAATGCTTGAGGTCGGGCAACTGATCCAAATGGGTCAGCGTGTGCCGTACTTGCGCCCAGGGCTTGCGCGCCGTGTGGTTGGCGCTTGGCGTCACGCGCTCGCGCAGGATCAGCAGCGCGGGCAAAGCCGCAATCATGAAAAACCCGGCGGTAAGCAACATGCTGCCCGGCACAAAATCTCCGGCGGCCTGGCCTTGCCCTTGCGCCCAGCTGATGTACACCAGTGTGGCGCCCAGCGCGATCAAACCGCCGATATAGCCGAGCGACCAGCCCCAGCCCGACACGCGCCCCAGCGCAGTGGGCTGCGCCAGTTCCGGCAAAAATGCGGCGATGATGTTTTCGCCAGTGCCGAAAAAATAGTTGGCCAGGATCAGCGCCGCCACCGCCAGCACCAGCGCGCCCGGCTCGGCAAAGTACAGCGCCGCCGTGCCGCTCACGCATCCCAGTGTGGTCACCCACAACAGCTTTTTTTTGCCTGCATGTACGTCCGCCCACGCGCCGATCACCGGCGCGCTGAACACCACCGCCACGTAGGACACCGACAAGGCCAGCGTCCACACCAGCGTCGCCCACGAGGCATTGCCGGCAATTTCGGCCACAAAATAAGCACTGAATACCGCGCTGATGACAACCGTGGTGTAACTGGAATTAGCGAAGTCATACATCACCCACGACCAGACCTCGCTTGGCTTTACGCCGGGTTGCAACAGTTTCTGCTTCATGCTGGTTTGGTCTTGTCGCGCTGCGTGAAATAATCCCGCGTTTCAAAACACGATGCCGCAAAACGGCGTCCCTGCCAGCGCAGGCTGCGCTTGAGCACGAAGTCGAACAGTAGCGCATTGTACTTGCGCAGTTCGAGCAGAACATTTGCATCATCGGCAGCAAGCAGCCCGGCGCGCACCAATGTTTTTAATGAGGTGATCGAGGTGACGCCTGGTAAAGGATAGTCAGAACCATTGAGCAGGCGCGTATGCCACTCGGATTTTTCCAGCAGTTTGGGCAAGACGCCATAGCGATTCAGCAAACTTATGGCCGACAAGTCGCCATACAGCCTCTCGCTTCCTGCCTCGCCCATCAGCCGCGCAAACAGGCTGAAGCTGGAAACCTTTTCCGGCTTGCTGCCTGCGTCCCAGTCGTAGTCCTTGCCAAACGACGCACAGTGCGCGGCCACCACGCGCACCCCACTTTGCAGCGGGCGACGCAGACGCAAGGGGTTGTTGTGATCCTGGCTATGGCCTTCACCGATGATGGACATCTCCGTGCCAGTGTGCACGATCAGCGGAATATCCAGCCTTGCCAGCGCGGCGTAGAAGACGTCACATTGGCTTGATGCCGGGTCGATGCCCATGGCGGACGGCAGCCATTTCACCGCTCTTGCGCCATCGCGCACGCATTGTTCCAGTGTGGCCACTGCGTCATCACGATAGGGATGAATGGACGCGACCCACTCAAAATATTCCGGCCACGCCTGCGCCAGCGCGCGCACATGCGCGTTGGGCACATGGATGCCGGTGTGCATGAGGTCGGCATGGTAGCCGCCATGGAAATTCTCCATATGAAAATTTTCCATGGCGTAGAGCATGAATTTCGCACCCGGCGGAAAAGCCGCCGCCTGCTCGATCAAGCGGTCGAGATAGGCGTGGTCCATGCCGCGCTTTGCCGGCGCGTCGCCTTTGACGCAAGCGGCATCCATGAAAACGCGCTTTTGTGCGAACAGCAGCGGATGCGCGAGACTGTCCATGGCCGGGTTTACTCTCATGCCGCTGCCAGAGTCGCCGGTGCCTGCAATGTGCACATGCATGTCCCAGACCTTGGCTGGTTCTAGTCCTGCCCATGCAGCACGAATCAGCGCATGGTTTGCCAACCCGGACGGCAAGCCGCCAAGGCAGGGATTGCGCCACTGGTTGCCATCCGGCCACCAGCGCGTTGCGGCATAGCCCAGGCCGACCGCGCCCACGCCCAGCATGGCCTGAATAAATCGCCTGCGCTGCATGTTCGGCTATCCCGCCTCTGCCATTTTTTTCAGGGACTGGTAATCGGTCTTGCCGGTGCCCATCACCGGCAACGCCTCAACAATCCTGATACTGCGCGGCACGGCAATCTCCGGCAGACCCTGCTCGCGCGCGGCCTGCTGCAATGCCTCGCGGGTCATCGCCGTGTCGGTGGTAAACAGGATGACCGCCTCGCCGCGCTTTTCGTCCGCCACTGCTACCGACGCATGTTGCTGCTCGGGCGACACCGCAACCGCCAGCCGCTCAACCGCTTCCAGCGAGATCATTTCGCCTGCGATCTTGGCAAAGCGTTTGACCCGCCCAAGGATATGCACGAAACCCTGTGCATCGATTTCGACTACGTCACCCGTGTTGTACCAGCCGTCACCAAGTTCGCTGGACGGTGGTTCGACTTCGCCGGGCTTCTCGAAACGCAGATAGCCGGACATGACATTGGGCCCGCGCACATGCAACATGCCGCCGCGCTCTATGCCTGGCACTGGCAATATTTTCGCCTCCACGGCAGGCAGCAGCTGCCCCACGCTGCCTGCCAGATACGCCTGCGGTGTGTTTACCGCCAGCACTGGCGCGGTCTCGGTCGCACCATAGCCTTCCAGAATGCGGATGCCGAATTTGTCGATCCAGGCCTGGCGCACGTTTTCGTTGAGCTTTTCTGCGCCCGCAATCACATAGCGCATTTTGTGGAAATCGTAGGGGTGGGCAAATTTCGCATACTGACCAAGAAAAGTGCTGGTGCCATACAGCACGGTGCAGTTTCGGTCGTAGGCGATTTCGGGAATGATCTTGTAGTGCAGCGGCGTCGGGTACAGCACAACTTCCGCGCCGGACAGCATGGGCAAAAAGACGCCGGCCATGAAACCGAACGAATGGAACACCGGCAGCACGTTGAGAATCTTGTCCTGCGGCGTGATGTCGATAACGGCCTGGACTTGCGACACGTTGGACAGAATGGCGCGATGCGACAGCACCACACCCTTGGGCTTGCTCTCGGTGCCGGATGTGAACAGGATGACCGCCGGACTTTCGGCATCGACAGCATACAGCGCCATGCGCGGAAATTTCAGACAGAGGCCGATCCACAGTTTATCCAGCAGCGTCATGCCGCTGCGCATGTCTTCCAGATAATGGATGCTCACATCCTTGAGCCCGGCAACCACACCCTGCAATTCGGCCTTTTCGATGAAGACGCGTGAGGTCAGTATCTGCCTTATGCAAGCGGCGGTACAGGCGGACTGCATACCATCGAGCCCGGCGGTGAAATTGAGCATGGCGGGAACCCGGCGGCTGCCCTGCAAGCCGAGAATCAGGCCGACAGTGGAAGCCATGTTGGGCATCAGCACACCCACGGCCTCGTGCGGCCGCGTCACCTTGCCGGCCAGCCGCGACAGGGCGATGGCCATTTTCAGGGTTTCGCCATAATTGAGTTTGGAAGGCTTCATGTCTTCCATGCACGGCCTGTCCGCACCAAAGGTTTTGCATGCCCGCAGAAAAGCCTGCGGCAGGGTTTGTACAGGATAACTGGCAAACAGCATGTGCTGCATGATCTTGCGCATGTGCTCGCCCGCTTCATCGCGGCGTGATCTGGAATCCCCGGCGGCCGGCAGCGGGATTTTTCTCTGCTCCAGAATGGAAAGCGATAGCTGAGGAAACAGCGATTTTGGATGTCGCCCGGACATGCGGCTGAACCAGCTGCGCGTCGCGCCGTCGATGCGTACCGGCACGATGGTCGCGCCGGTGCGCGCGGCGGCAAATGCCGGGCCGTCATAGATCTTCATCAGGCTGCCGGTATTGGTGATGCGCCCTTCGGGAAAAATCACTACCGGCCTGCCGGATTCCAGCAGTTTGACCACGCGACGTATGGCCAATGGATTAGCCGGATCCACCGGCAAATAATCCACCAGCGACAGCGCGATCCGCAACAGCGGCCTGCGTGCGATATCGGTATTGACCACAAACACCGGATCAATCGGCAAAAACAAGCCCAGCAGCACGCCATCCAGAAAAGACTCATGGTTGGCCACCACCAGCAGGCGTTCATGCCCTGTTTGCGGAAAGACGCCGCGCACCCGCACCCTGAACAGGAACCGAAAAACGGGTTTGAGCAGTAATTTAAGCAAGTTGCGCACGATCGGTATCTCCATGCAAGGCGTTGACATAGATTTGCAGCGCATCCAGCGCCCACTGCACACGGCTCGGGTCTAGCCGGTATTGCGTCTCGCGTCCGGACTTTTCGCCGTACAGAATACCGGCGTCGCGCAAGACTTTCAGATGATGCACGACAGAAGTGCGCGAGAGCGCCAGATGATCCGCGATCTGCTGGATCGACAGCCGCTCGTCCGGCTCGAAGGCAAGCAGGATACGCTGGCGGTAACTATCGCCCAGCGCGGTAAAGATGCTGGCGACTTCGCCCCATTCGGATGGCAGACCATGGCTGAGGTATTCGGATTTCATGACTACATGATTAGTTATTTAGTCATGTTTGTCAATCGTCTGGCAAGACGTGCAATCTTTCCGGAAAATCGAGTAGCGCGTGATGAATAAATACATCAGCACCGGCATCAGACCCAACAACACGTATTCCCAATGCTGAAGCGATGCGCCCTGCCACCAGCGCACTACGACGGTGATGCCGTGAATGAACATGAGCGCAAAAGCAAAGTACGCCAGCATGCGCAGCAATATCATTGCAGCGGCGCGCCTTGCTGGTACACCCATTCGACCAAGGCATCCTGCGCCGGTACGCCGCGCACAGCAGCAGGATGGTTAATGAAAAACGCCAGCGCCCAACGGCGTCCGGCTCTGTCATGCACATAGCCCGCCAACGCTCGCACATCCCTGAGCGAGCCGGTTTTGAGGTGGGCATGGCCGGTCACGCCGCCATTACTTGCGCCGTCACTGGCCGGGTTGCCGTTCATGCGATTTTTCAGGGTGCCATCTCTGCCTGCGATCGGCAAGGATGATTCAAATTCGGAAAAATGCGCGCTTCTTGACGCCGTTTGCAGCAGTTTCGCCATGCTCGCGGCGCTGATGCGCTCCGTCCGCGACAGCCCGGCGCCGTTCTCCAGCACTAACTCGGAAAACACCAAACCGTCGCGCTGGAGAATATCGCGCATGGCCTGCGCCGATTTTTCCAGCGTTGCGGGCGCGCCGTATAACAGCACACCCAGATCGAGGTACAACATCCGCGTCATGATATTGCTGGAATGCTTGTTGATCGGGCGCAGCACGTCAGCCAGCGGAAGGGATTCAAACTGCAACCATGGCGGGGTGGCGGGCGCACTTCCAATTTGCGCTTGCCCGCTCCAGACACCGCCCGACTCTTCCCACAGGGCACGAAACAGATAGGCAATGTTGCGCGGCGCATCAAACAGATTCAGCGCCAGGGTCTTTTCGCCGCAACTGCGGGGAAACGTGCCGCTGACGTGCAGTTCGTGCTCCGCCTGCGGCGCTTCTGCAGCGACCATGCGCAGGCTGAGTCCGTCGCGCCAGCCATTGCAGGGCTGTGTGGTCAGGCTGATTGTGGAAATGACGCGAAACCCTGACAGCGGCCACTCTGTCGCAAGCTGGGCAGCATCTCCCGCCACGCGCACGATCAGATTCTGCACATTGAAGTTGACTACCAGCGGCGCGGGCAGCGCGTTGTAGGCGGCCAGCGGCTTGCCATTAAACGCGCCGGCATCCTGTGCCGGAAGATCGTACAGAGACATGTCCAACACCAGATTGCCGTGAATTTCGCGCATGCCTTTTTGCCGCAAACTGCGTTGCAACAGCCACAGGCGCTCAAGGGTGAGATAGGGATCGCCACCGCCACGTACAATCAGATTGCCGACAAGTTTGCCGTCACGGATTTCGCCTTCAGCCCAGACGCTGGTTTTCCATGTGTGGGCAGGCCCCAGGCTTCTGAGCGCAGCGTAGGTGGTGAGCAACTTCATGGTTGAGGCAGGATTCATCGGCTGTGCGGCATTCAGGCTTAATGCCGTTTCGTCGCCGTCTGCTGGCGCAACCACAAGCGATACTGCATCCAGCGGAATACCTGCCTTGTCGAGCTCACGCATGACCATGTCCGGCAAACCATTTGCGTAAGCTGCAGTCGCGCCCAGCCACCATGTCAGCAGCAAAAAAAACGGATAAAACTTGCGTCTGTTCATGCCAATGTGTAGCTGTCGCCGGTATTTGGCACTTCGGCCTGCCAGCCGGGCAATGCGCGGATTTTTTCGGCGAACAGTTTTGCTGTTTCGGCTTCGCCGTGCACCACAAAGGTTTGCCGGGGCGGCGTTTTGAAATGCGCAAGCCAGCCCAGCAAGGCCGCCTGATCCGCGTGCGCGGACAAGCCGCCGATGGTGTAACGGCGGGCGCGCACTGGCACCTGCTCGCCCATTATGCGCACCTCGTTTGCGCCATCCACCAATCTGCGCCCCAGCGTGCCTTGCGCCTGAAAGCCGACAAAGATGATGCTGTTTTCATCGCGCGGCAGATTGTGGCGCAGGTGGTGCTTGATACGTCCGGCATCGCACATGCCGGACGCCGCAATGATGATGGCGCCGCCGCTGATCTTGTTGATGGCCTTGGAGTCCGTCACGGTTTCGGTAAAGGTGATGGGCAAGGGCATGTGGTGATTGCTGCGCAGGGCATGCATGAAGTGCCGCGCGTCCTCGTCCAGCAGACGCTCGTGCTTGAGGGTGATTTCGGTGGCAGCCTTGGCCATGGGCGAATCGACGAAGATGCGCGGCTTGGCCACCAGCCTGCCCGCCTGCGCCAGTTCGGACAGGATGAACAGCAGATCCTGCGTGCGCCCGACCGCAAATGCGGGAATCAGGATATTGCCGCGCCGTTTTTGCAGGGTATCGTTAAGCGCGTCCACCAGCTCGTCCATGGTCTCGTCCAGCGGTTTGTGCAGACGGTTGCCATAGGTGGATTCGACCACCAGATAATCGGCCTGCTCGATCGACGCTGGATCATTCATCAACGGGTGTCCGGGCTGGCCGAGGTCGCCGGAAAACACCAGCTTGCGCGTGACGCCCTCGGTTTCCAGCCATATCTCAAGAATGGCCGAACCCAGAATATGCCCGGCATCGCGGAACTTCGCCCTGACCGATGGGTGTGGACGCACCTCCATGTCATAGCTGATGCCGTGCAGGTTTTTCAGGCTGTCGCGCGCCTGCGCCACTGTGTAGATGGGATTCACGCTTTCCGGATTGCGCAGGATTTCGCCGCGCCGCTGCCACTCACGCGCGCGCTCGGCATCCTTTTCCTGGATGTGCGCCGAATCCAGCAGCATCACTTCCAGCAGATCGCAGCTTGCCCGCGTCGAATAAATCGGCCCGTCAAACCCTCTTGCCACCAGCAAGGGCAGCAAGCCGGAATGGTCGATGTGGGCATGGGTCAGCAGCACAAAATCCAGCTTGTGCGCATTCAGATGCAAGGCCGCATGATTCTTCTGCGCCGCACCCAGCCCCTGAAACATGCCGCAATCCACCATAAACCGCACCGATTCGGTTTCTACCAGAAAACACGAGCCGGTGACTTCACCCGCTGCACCAAGAAAACTTACCTTCATTTCATATCCTTGCTGTTCAGTCAACGCTATTCAATATAGTCATCGCCGCACTGACAAGGTTCGCCATGTGCGCTTCTTCAATGACGTAGGGCGGCATGAAATACACCGTATTGCCGATCGGCCGCAACAACACGCCCTGTTGCAGCGCAGCCTGGTAAGCACGACCGGAAAATCCGGGCTGGGCGTTGTCGATATCAAACGCCCAGACCATGCCGCGATGGCGGAAATGCTGTACGCGCGGATGCTGGCTGACCGGTTCCAGCATACGGTTGAAGATTTCGGCCCTGGCGCGGTTGGCCGCCAGCACGTCGTCCTGTGCAAAAATATCCAGCACCGCCAGCGCCGCGCGACAGGCCAGCGGATTGCCGGTGTAGGAATGCGAATGCAGAAAGCCCTTCGCGGTTTCATCGGCGTAGAAAGCCGCGTAAACCTCATCCGTGGTCAGCACGCAGGACAAGGGCAGATAGCCGCCGGTAATGCCTTTGGACAGGCAGATGAAGTCAGGGCGGATGCCAAAGTTTGCGCCCTCACCACCAGCCCCTCTCCCCAAGGGAGAGGGGTGAGGAGCCTGTTCACACGCGAACAGGGTGCCGGTGCGGCCGAAACCGACGGCGATTTCATCGGCGATCAAATGCACGCCGTATTGCGCACACAGTGTGCGCGCGCGGCTCAGATAAACCGGGTGGTACATGGCCATGCCTGCCGCGCCCTGAATCAGCGGTTCGATGATGAAGGCGGCGGTTTCATCTGCATGTGTTTGCAAATAGCTTTCCAGTTCATCCGCGCAGCGCAAGGCATAAGCTTGTGCGCTTTCGCCCGGCTCGGCAAGGCGGAAATCCGGCGAGGGCATTTGCGCCGACTGCCTCAGCAGCGGCGCATACTGATCCTTGAACAAGGTCACATCAGTGACCGAAAGCGCCCCCAATGTCTCGCCGTGATAGCCGTGTTGCAGGCTGATGAATTGCGTCTTGTGCGCCTGGCCGCTGTTGCGCCAGTAATGGAAACTCATCTTCAGCGCGATTTCGGTGGCGGATGCCCCGTCCGATCCGTAGAAGGCATGACCGAGGCCGGTCAATTGTGACAGGCGTTGGGAAAGCTCAACCACAGGCTCATGCGTGCAGCCGGCCAAAATCACATGCTCGATTTTTGTGAGTTGGTCGATGATCGCGGCATTGATGCGTGGATTAGCATGGCCGAAGAGGTTGACCCACCAGCTGGAAATCGCATCCAGATATCGGTTTCCTTCGGCGTCGAAAAGCCAGGCGCCCTCGCCTTTGACGATGGCGAGCGGCGCCACCGTCTCCAGATGTTTCATCTGGGTACAGGGATGCCACAAAAACTGGCGGGAGAGATCTTGCAGGCTGGGCATGAAAAGAAGTCAACGGGAATTTCTGGCAAATATACACGCCTCACCCATCACTCAAGTGTATCCACCGCCCTGCGGGTTGAGCTCGATATAAAAAGGTGAAGTCGATGCGTTGGCTTTTTCCTGTGTTGCCGACTGTTTGTCGCGCAGCACCAGTTCGACCTGCGCGGCCTTGAGTTGAGACGGGTCGGCAATGACCGGATAAAGCCGGTGTTGTCTGACCATCTCGGCGGCGCGCAAGCGCGCCAGACTTTCGATCGCCGCACGTGCATCGGGCTCAAGTCCGGGCAATAAAAGCCGGCAGGGCGCCAGCCAGTCCAGATAGTCTTTGACCAGCGCGCAAGACCCGGCATCTTCCGGGTCTTGCGCCAGCAAGCCTTCGGGGAAATCTTGCGCGCCGAATATGGCGCCCTGCTCGCTGCCCGCGCCGCCCGCCATGCCCATGCCGCCGCCCGAAGCATCACGGGCAATCCATTGCCAGCTGGCAGAACGGCGGTTGACATGGGCGGCCAGCGTAGCCGCGCTGTTTTCCGGCTCGGCAACGGCGCTGCTGCGAAACTGTGCTTCTGCGGCAAACCCGGCGCGCCACAGGCGCGGCACATCCATCACCATTTCATCCTGTGTCAGCACGCTGTGTATGAGCGCCAGGGGGCGGCGCGCCGAATCCAGCAACCACAGTTCAAAATGATCGGCAAAGGCAAAAGGCACTTCGCCGTGGTGTTCGCGCAGGTAGTCAAACACGATGTGGCCACGCTGTTCCATACGCCTGAAATCGTCGGAGGGATAAATCGGTCCGCGCTTGAGGCCATCGACCTCGCTCCAGCTGCCATAGCGAATATCGCTGATCTGCGCCTTGCCTTTCAAGCCTGCACTGAGCGCCTCGTTGGCCACATAGATATCCCAGTGCACGCCATCCATGGTCACAGCCTCGGCGGACTGGTATCTGATGACATTGATCACCCCGCGAAACGGGTTGAGCAGGCGCTGGGCGTAGCACTGGATTTCCATGTCTGTATGAAGCCACGGCGGGGGAAAAATGGCAATGCGCTTGAAATTGTCACATTCCGTCCCTATCATTAGCAGCCTCTGACCGAGAGTGCTAACAATGCTCGCTCGTCATTTTTGAATCCCACACCAGTGGAATCCGTTAACCCCTTGATTTTCTGTGGAGAATAAGTATGAAAATCCGTCCTTTGCATGACCGCGTGATCGTCAAGCGCATGGAAGAAGAGCGCAAGACCGCTTCCGGCATCGTCATTCCCGACACCGCCACCGAAAAACCCGATCAGGGTGAAGTCATTGCTGTCGGCCCCGGCAAGAAGGATGACAGCGGCAAAACCATCGCCATGGATGTGAAAGTCGGCGACCGCGTGCTGTTCGGCAAATACGCCGGGCAAGGCGTCAAGGTCGAGGGCGAGGAAGTCCTCGTCATGCGCGAAGAAGACATCATGGGCGTGATCGAGAAGTAATCACTCAAACCAAACCCATTCACCACAGAGGCA
>CAYTZP010000039.1:0-16624 GCA_964442685.1 uncultured Thiobacillus sp. | reverse complement strand
AGGATCATGCAGCGCGCTGGCCAAAAGAGCGACAAGCCGATTGACCTGTTCAAGATCAAGTCGAAGGACAAGGGCAAGCCGGAGCACGAGGCTCGACTGGCGGCCTACGGAGCACTCGTTGTCACGCAGCAGCGCGCTGGACTGTATGCGATGCCGTGCGCGGCAACTGGAAAGGGGGCGACCGTCATGACATGAATTCAGCACCGAAGCGCCTGGCTCGCGCCAACTTCAAGAGCCTGACTTTTTCATTTTTTGGAGAGATTGAAATGAGCGGAAAGAACCAATGGGTCGTACCCATCAACGGCGGTGATCAGTGGGGTGTGCGGGGAGAAGGCAACGACCGCCTCACCTCCATCCATGGCACGCAGCAACAGGCGATTGACCGTGCACGGGGCATCGCCATCAACCAGCAGAGCGAAATGCTCATCCAAGGGCGGAACGGCCAGATCCGTGAGCGCAACAGCTACGGTGACGATCCATTCCCGCCCAAGGGCTGACATGGAAGCACGCCTCGCGGGTTTGCCCTTCTGCTTTGCCCATGCAAACCCGCGAGCCAACCATTCGCATCGGCGCGCGCACAAGTGGTTGATGAACACCGCTATCTGCGTGTGCCACGGCGAAGAAGTTAGCGCCGATTTCGAGAGAAGAGAGGGCGGAACGGAGGGTAACCGGGGATGTTCCTGCCAAGCCATAGGACCCCGGGCGCACACGCAGAATGTGCGGGAACCCCGCGTGTCATGCGGGAAGCACAAATGAAAACGCCCAACTGAGAACAGTTGGGCGTTGAATTTTGGTGGCCAGGGGCGGAATCGAACCGTCGACACGCGGATTTTCAGTCCGCTGCTCTACCAACTGAGCTACCTGGCCGCTTGTTGCGCTTTTTGTGCAGTCCTGCGACAAAAAGAACGACCGGCATGACCGTTCGCAGACGCGTATTTAACCGTTAATTCGGCTTGCGGTCAAGCGCAAGCCTGTCGCGTGTCGCGAGTGTGTTACAACGCAGTGTTACAAATGTCGCGAGTGCGGATTCCGTTAGCACTGCAATCCGTTGCTCAGGCACACATAACGCTTGAGTATGGCCAGCGCAACCCATACCCAGAACAGCAGGAAAAACGCCAGAAAAGGGATATGCGCATCAATGACAAATCGTGGCGCGATGGCTCTTGTGGCTCGAATTACAGGCCGGGTGATGGTTTTCAGCACACGGTAAAAGATGTTCTGCTCTCGGCCAGCGCCTGCCAGCACAGCCAGAATGCCCTGGCCGATCAGCGAGTATCCCGCTACTTCCACCAACACGCGCAGGATTGAAACCAGCATGATTTCAAGTTGCATCTTGTCTCCTTTGTTTCATTGTTGTGCGCACATTTTACCTTGCGGCAGCGGTCAAGCTGGCTAACAATGATGCCTGCTGAAGAATATGGGATTGCTATGAATTTCGAGCGCATGCGCTGGGAGTGGCGCGGCTGGCTGATGGAAACCCTGCGTCGCCCAAATGAGGCTATCGAGGCTTATGGTCGCGCGTTTCAAGCCGACCCGACCAATGCGCGTCTGGCGCATCTGGTTGGTTTTCTGTATGAAAAGCTGGGGCAGCACGCCGAGGCAGAATCCTGGCTACTGAAGGCCTGTTTGGTCGATCCGGACAATGGTGCCAGCTGGTTCAACCTGGGTTTTATTCGTGACAAGGCGCATCGGTGGACGGGCGCCATTGAGGCTTTTCAAAAAGCCGTGGCGCTTACGCCAAATCAGGATCGCGCCTGGTATGGCATGGGCATGGCCTATGCGCATCTGGGCAATCATGCAGAAGCCGCCAAAGCATTGGAAGAGGCAGCGCGTCTGCAACCCATGAACGGCCACGCCTGGTATGCGCTGGGTATGGCGTATCAGCACTTGCACGAGCCGGATCAGGTCAAGCGAGCGGCAGAGCAACTCACGCAATTTGATCCGCAGCGGGCAAGGGTGTTCATCCGTGAAACCGAGCGTGCGGATTTGCATTATCTGGTGGCGCATCTGGACGCTTGAGATTGTGGATACCCGAACGCAACAAAGCCCGCTTGCGCGGGCTTTGTTGTTGGTACAGCCGGGCTAACCCGGCTTGATCTGGATGATTACGCGGCGTTGGTGTTGATGTCGCCTTCCAGACTCGGGTAGCGCACATGATCCACCAGCTCCTGCACTTCTTTCGAAGGTGCGGGTGAAATCAGCGAGCCGATGATGACGCCAATGAAGCCTGCGGGCAGGCCGAAGATGCCGGCCGCGATGGGCTTGATGTCCCACCACTGGTTGGCAGCCACACCGCCGAAGAACTCATAGGTAGTGAACATGTAGTACATGCACACCCCCAGACCGGCCAGCATGCCGAGAATCGCACCCAGTTTGTTGGCACGCTTCCAGAACACGCCCAGCACCAGTGCCGGGAAGAAGGCCGAAGCCGCCAGCGAGAAGGCCGCGCCTACCAGGAACAGGATGTCACCCGGTTTCATCGCCGCAACCGAGGCCGCGACGATAGCGACGATCAGCAACAACGCCTTGGATACAGACACGCGACGCATGGTGGAGGCGTTGGGGTCGATCATCTTGTAGTACACGTCATGTGACAGCGCGTTGGTGATGGTCAACAGCAAACCGTCCGCGGTGGACAGCGCCGCCGCCAGGCCACCCGCAGCCACCAGGCCGGAAATGACGTAAGGCAGGCCGGCAATTTCCGGCGTAGCCAGCACGATCAGGTCGCCGCCGATGGTGATTTCGGCCAGCTGCACCAGACCATCCTTGTTCAGATCGACGATCTTCATCAGCTCGGCATCCACTGCAGACCAGTTGGAGACCCAGGCTGGCAGCGCGGCAAAGCTGGTGCCGACGAGGTTGTAGTAGACCTCGTACTTGGCCAGCACTGCCAGCGCAGGCGCGGTGAAGTACAGCAGGCAGATGAAGAACAGCGACCAGAACACTGACTGGCGTGCTTCACGCACTGATGGCGTGGTGTAGTAGCGCATCAGGATGTGTGGCAATGCAGCCGTACCCACCATCAGGCACAACACCAGGGCGAGGAAGTTTTTGCGCTTCTTGTTGGCTTCCGCTTCGTCTTCGGCCTTGGCCTTGGCGATGGCTTCCGCGCTTGGCGCAACACCGCTGGCCTCAGCTTCTTTCATCAGTTTGCTCTCGGCGCCCTTGCCGGAGAACGCGGCGGAGTGAGCAGGCACCGGGCCGGTTCTCTTTTTGGCGCTGTCAGCGGCTTTTTTGAGCTTTTTGAGCAGCGCATCCGGGCCGGTCAGCTCGCTGATCTCCTTTTCCTTGGCGGCGATTTTCTTCGCGTCAGGTTCAGCGGCGGCCTTCAGCTCGACCAGTTCGGTTTCGAGCTTGCTGCGGGCTTCGGCCACTATCACGTCGGCGGTGCCGTTTTTCATTGCAGCTTCAAGCGCCTGGATCTTTTCTTCTGCTGCAAGCTGTCTTTCCTTATACAGCGCGCGAACAGAAGCCTCGGCCGCGCCCAGCACGCTATTCGGATCATTCAGCTCCTTTTCCTTGGCGGCAACGCCTTGCAGCGTCTGACCGTAGGCGATTTGCGGAATCGGGTTGCCGGTATGTTTCACCGACAGCCATACCACCGGGATCAGGTAGGCGATGATGAGGATGATGTACTGCGCGACCTGCGTCCAGGTGACAGCACGCATACCACCGAGGAAAGAGCACACCAGAATGCCGGCCAGGCCGACGAACACGCCAATCTGGAATTCCAGGCCGGTAAAGCGCGAAGTAATCAGACCCACGCCATAAATCTGCGCCACCACATACACAAAGGAACAGATGATGGCGGCGACGACGCCGATGGTGCGGGGAATGTTGCCGCCGTAGCGTGCGCCGAGAAAATCCGGAATGGTGAACTGGCCGAATTTTCTGAGATAGGGCGCGAGGAACAGCGCCACCAGCACATAGCCACCGGTCCAGCCCATGACGAAAGCCAGACCATCATAGCCAGACAGGTACAAGGTACCGGCCATGCCGATGAACGAGGCCGCAGACATCCAGTCCGCGCCAGTCGCCATGCCGTTGAAAACGGCGGGCACGCGACGACCGGCCACATAGTATTCCGACACGTCAGCGGTTTTGGACATGATGCCGATACCGGCATACAGGCAGATGGTGGCGACTAGGAAGATGTAGCCCAACACCTTGTTGGAGACGCCCATCTGCTCCAGAATCGCCAACACGATGACGAAGGCGATAAAGCCGCCGGTGTAGAAGCTGTAGTACTTCTTCAGCTGGCTGTAAAACTGCGATTGGGTCAGTGCGCTCATTAGTCGCCCTCCCCTTCATGCACACCGTATTCCTTGTCCAGCTTGTTCATGGACCGGGCGTAAAACCAGATGATCAGGACGAAAATGATCAGCGACCCCTGTGCGCCCATATAAAAGCCAAGCGGGAAGCCCAGGATGACGATTTCATTCAGTTCGCGCGCGTACCAGCTTGATACAAATGCGGCGACAAACCAGATGGCCAGAAGCACGGCAGTAAGACGCAGGTTCTTACTCCAGTACTCCCGATGCTTGTCGGTGAGTTGCATGGTTCCTCCGTTAGTTTCCTTGCAGTTATTAAATATGCGGCTAGAAATATGCGGCTTGGCTGGCCGCATAGCGTGGAGTGTGCACTGCGTCGAGCAATTCAACAAACAGCAGATTAATAGATACTGATTTGCTGTCGTCGCGCAAAAAACAAGCGCACGGCCGTGCGCGAATAAATCAGCGTTTACTTAGCCCAGCCACTTTCTGGCGCGCAGCAGGTTTTGCAATTGGCGCAGTGTATGTATCTGCTGCCGGGCTGCCGCCTGCAACAGGATTTGCCAGAGTTGCGCGGTGGCGGCGGCGTCGGCCAGCGCGTTGTGGCGGGCATGGTTGTCGAGCCTGAACGCGTTTAACCAGTCATCCAGATGGCGGCAATGCTTTGCCAGTTCGGGGAACAACAAAGGTGCGACGACGGCTGCATCAAGCCAGTCATTCGGCAGCTGCCAGTCCATGGATTTGCGCATTGCGGTTTGCAGCGCGGTGCGGTCAAACCCGGCATGAAAAGCCACCAGCGGCGCAGTGCCTGCAAACTCCGCAAAATCGAGCAGAACATCAGTGGCAGGCGCGCCGGACAATTGGCGACTGTGCGTCAGACCATGAATCAGAATGTTTTCATGTGTGGTGACAACGGTTTGTTGCAGGTGGCATTCGAATGCGTTGCCCAGTTGCAGCAGTTGGTTTTCGACTACTACCGCGCCGATGGAGAGCAGTGCATCATTTTCCGCATCCAGGCCGCCAGTTTCCACATCCACCACCACCCAGCGTAAGCTGGGCAGCGTTGCATGTGTGTCCTGGCTGGGGCGGGCACGCAGCGCGGCAAGCCGTTGCGCGTGATCCGCCGACAGTGCCATGCGCGCCTTGTGTGCAGGCAATAAGGATTTGAGCCAGTTCACCTTTCGTAATCCAGCGCCAATCTGGCCTGCAATTTTCGCGCCTGACGAAATGCCTCTTTTAATATGCGGCGATCCAGTACCGATAGTGTGTCCGGATCCAGAAAGTTGTCCGGCGCTATGCCCTGCTTCTCTTGCGCGTGCTGATGGCGCAGGCGCAAAAGCTGAATGAAGTGGAACGCCTGCGCCCAGGCGTCGATTTCGTGTTGCGGGATGTTTAGCGCCAGCCCGGCCTGCTGCAAGCGACGCGCGGTGCCGGTGGCGGCCTGACCGCTGGCCAGGCTGTAAATACGCGCGGCATCGACAAATGGGCTTGCGCCATGCAGTTTCAGATCGAGTGTATGCGGATGAGTGTTGTCATCCGACAATACAAAATCCCGCACCAGCCCCAGCGGCGGTGCATTGCGCAGGGCGTTTTGCGCCATTTGCTTGAGAAAGCGCGCGTTGCGTGGCGCGGTTTGCATCAGCCAGTGCTGCAAATCCTGTACCAGGGATTCGTCGCCGTACAGCGCGCGAAAATCGAAAAAGATGTTCGCGTTCAACAGCTCCTCCGGGCCGCCCGTATCCATCCAGCGCAAAAACTGCCCACGCCATTCTGCCTGCGACAGGCACCAGTTTGGATTGCCGGCCATGATGCCGCCCTTGCATAACTGAAAGCCGCAGGTGTCCAGCGCCTGATTGACGTGTTGTGCCATGGCAAGCAGTTGCTTGCGGGCTGCGTTCTCGTCGTCGGCCACAAAAATCAGTGCGTTATCCTGATCGGTTGCCAGGGTTTGCTCCATGCGTCCTTCGGAACCCAGCGCCAGCCAGCACCAGCGCACGCCGGACAGTTCAAATTTGGCGGACTCCAGCGCAATCAGACGGCAGGTCAGGCGGTCGTTGAGCGTGGCGATCAGCTCTGTCAGCGTATCTGCGGACATGCCCTGCGCCAGCAAACTGTGCGCCAGCGTGGCAATGTCGCGCCCCGCACGCTTGAGTGCGACCACATCCTGCGCGTTGACAATCGTGCTCGTCACGCCCTGTACGCTCATGCGTTTCAGGCTGAACAAGTCCTTCTCGGAAACTACCCCAGCGAGTATTCCGTCTTTAATCAGCAAGACGTGGTGAATGCCGTGTCGCGCCATGGCCAGCAAGGCATCGCGGGCAGTGTCGGTGGTGGCCAGGGTGACTGGATGCGGGGTCATCACCTTGTCCACCGGCGTGTCCAGCGGCAGGTGGGGCAACGTCACTCGTGCCAGCACGTCTTTCAGGGTGAGAATGCCGGTCGGTCGCCCGGCTGCATCCACAATGGCAACCGAACCCACTGCCGCAGTGTGCATTACCTGCAATGCGTGATGCAGCGGCGTGCCTTGCAGAACTTGAACCGGCGCGCGGCTGCACACCGAGTCTAGCGGGCGAGTGAGTGCTGACTCGTCATCCTGTTGCAGGGCATATTCGGATTGCACCGCTTTTTGCGATTGCTCCAGCAAATTGGCGATGCGGCGGGTGCAAAAATCCTGAAATACCGTGCTTTGTTGGCGCAGTGTATCGAAATCGCCAGCCGACAGCAGATAGCAAAATGTATCTTCGGCGGCGCGAAACTGGTTAGCCACCGGGCGCTCGGCAAGCAGCGCGCCGAGCGGAAAACATTCACCTGCCAACAGCCGGATTACGCTGTCATCTGCCTGGCCGCCAGCTTCCACCGCGCCTTGGCGGACGACATGAAACCACTGTGGCGTGCCGTTTTGCGGGCTAAGTACGGTGGCGCCCGAGGGGAAATAAGCCAGCTGTAAACGGTTGGCCATCCATCGCAGATCGACATCCGCCATGGCGGAAAAGGGCGCATGACGGCGCAGGTCTTCGACAGTTGCGCTCAACAAAGAATGGGCAATTGGGGTGCGAGCCATTTATACAGGCTAACGGCTCTGGCAAAAAAATCCAGCCCTGTCAGTGCAAGGCGTTATCGGGGACTAACTGTGGAATGTGTCGTGGCGTTGTCACGGCGTTTGCAAGTTGATGATTTTTTGTGCATAATGCACGGCTCCCGTAAATAAATTCCACGTACACGCCGTGGAAAAGGACGAAATAATGAAAGTTGATACCCATCCCGCATACAACGAGATCGACGTGATCTGTTCTTGTGGCAATAAATTCAAGACTGGCTCAACCCTGAACAAGGCGCTGACCGTGGAAGTCTGCTCAGAGTGCCACCCCTTTTATACCGGCAAGCAGAAAATTGTGGATACCGCTGGCCGTGTGGAAAAATTCCGCCAGCGTTACGGCAGCGCCAAGAAATAATCCGCTTTTCAGGTTTGGTGAAAAGGCAGCCTCGGCTGCCTTTTTGTTTTGTCTCTGCCCGCAGTTATCATTCGCGAATATGGCACGAGGAATGTTGAAATGAAGAAACCCTTGCTCAAGCGCGTCACTCTGGCCGTGGCTGGTGTGTTGTTGTTGACCCATTGCGCGCCTAATCCGGTGTCGGGCGGCAAAGATTTTGTGCTGATGTCCGAGGCGCAGGAAATCCAGATGGGTGCCAAGGCGCATCAGGATGTATTGAAAGAATACGGTCTGGTCGAAAACGCAGAGCTGCAAGCCTACGTTACGCGGGTGGGCAAGGCGCTGGCGGCAAAAAGTCATCGCGCCAATCTCGACTGGCATTTCACTGTGGTGGATAGCCCGGATGTGAATGCGTTTGCCCTGCCTGGCGGCTACATTTACATCACGCGCGGCATTATGGTTTACCTCAATTCCGAGGCTGAGCTGGCGGGCGTGTTGGGTCATGAAATCGGCCATGTGACGGCGCGTCATGGCGTGCGCCAGCAGAGTGTGTCAACGGCGGCGGGTCTGGGGGCGATTCTGGGTTCGATTCTGGTGCCGGGCATGAACAACCAGGCAGGCGCTACGGTGCTCCAGCAGTTGAGCCAGTCACTGGTAGCTGGCTATGGACGCGAACATGAACTGGAGGCCGATCGTCTTGGTGCCGAGTATCTCGCCAAGAGCGGCTACAACCCGCAAGCCATGGTGGAAGTGATTGGTGTGCTCAAAGATCAGGAGCTGTTCGATATCGAACTGGCGAAAAAAGAAGGCCGCGAGCCGCGCAAATATCACGGCGTGTTTGAAACCCACCCAAGTAACGACACACGCTTGAAGCAAGTCGTGGGCGAGGCCGACAAGTACAAAGTGGCAAATCCGGTAGAAAACCGCGAGCCTTTCCTGCGCATGATGAACGGTGTGTACTTTGGTGACAGCCCCGATCAGGGGGTGATTCGCGGTAACGCACTGCTGCACGAAAAGTTGGGTATTGCGGTGCAGTTCCCGCAGGGCTGGCGGGTGCAAAACCAGCCGGATCGCGTGGTGGCGATCAATCCCCAACGCTCGGCGCTGGTGGAACTGAAGCCCGGCCCCAAGAATGCCCAGCCCATGGACACGCTGCAAAAAGGGCTCAAGCTGGATCAGGGCGCAAAATATGAGTCGGGCATGGTGAATGGCAATCCGGCGGCGTTTGCGGCGGGTGCGCAGCAGGGAAAACCGGTATTGGCGGCGGCCATCAATTTTGGCAACACGCAATATTTGCTGGCTGCCTTGGCCAGGGACGGTAACGCCTATACCCAATACCGCAGTGAAATGAGAGCGGCGATCAACAGCTTTCAAGCCATCACACCGGAACAACGCCGTCTGGCACGGCCTTATGTCGTGCGCCTGATCAGTGTTCAACCGGGGCAGACCATGGCGCAGTTGGCGGCGCAATCACCACTGGGCGCAAGTGCCGAGGCGCAATTGAGATTGATGAATGATTTTTATCCGTCCGGGGAACCTAAACCTGGGCAGCTGCTGAAAATCGTGCAGTGACGACGCGCATTCCCGCCCGCATCTGGTTTGTTCTGCTTTGTCTCGCCTGGTTGATGCCCGGGCTGATCGGCCATGTACCGTGGCGCGGCGCTGACGATATTGCCTTTGCCGCGTTTTTGCAGGCGCGTGAACAGGGTGCATGGCTGCTGCCGGCCGAGGTGCTTTCGCCCCTGTATTTGTGGATTGCACAGCTGTTTGGGCGGCTGTTTTCTGCCGTGTTGCCGCTGCATGACGCCGTGCGCCTGGCCAGCGGCGCGCTTTCCGTCAGTGCGTTGTGGCTCACGGCCTTGACCGCGCAACGCTTGTACGGGCGTGAAGCAGGCTGGGCTGCGGTGTTTGCGCTGATGGGCTGTGTCGGTCTTCTGGTGCCAGCGCACGAGATCAACCCGCATATTGCCCAACTGGCCGCCATGTCGCTGTTTTTATATGGGCTGGTGCGCATGTTGGCCGATACCCTCATTGGCGGCGGACTGGCGGGACTGGGGCTGGCGGCATTGTTCCTCACCGGTGCCTGGCTGCCCGCCGTGCTGCTGGCGGCGGCTTTATTGCTGCTGCCCGTGGTGCTGGCCAGCTGGCGCACCTCGATGCGGGTAGGCGGTTCGTGGTTTGCCTTGCTGGTTGCGCTGACCTTGACCGGGGTTTGGCTGCTCACGCTGCAATCTTACAGCCCGGAGGCGCTGAATGCGTGGTGGCAGGCTGCGCGCGCCGACATGGTGCCGGGGTTTGCGGATTACCAGCCCTGGTATTTTGTTGAGGCGCTAACCTGGTTTGCCTGGCCTGTCTGGCCGGTGGCTGCATGGGCGGTGTATCGTCTAAGGCGCGAGGGCTGGGATTCGGTCAAGCTGTGGATGCCGTTGGGCGGGTTCCTGACAGCTTTCGCCGCTTTGAGTCTGTATGCCGAGCCCAAGCAGATACAAAGCATCATCTTGCTGCCCGCGCTGGCATTGCTGACAGGTGCGGGGTTGGCAGAACTCAAGCGTGGCGCGGCCAATGCGCTGATGTGGTTTGCCATCATGCTGTTCAGTTTTTTGGCTCTGGTGTTCTGGCTGTACTGGGCGGCGCTGGATCTGGGCTGGCCGCAACAGCTGAGCAGGCGCCTGATCAAATTGGGCATGCAAGGCGAGGGGCTGCGTAGCTGGGTTTTGCTGCTTGGTCTGGTCGTCACCCTGATCTGGATCATTGGCCTGGGCTGGATACGCCGCCAGCCGCGCGTACCGCAACGCCCCATCCTGATCTGGACAGCGGGCTTGACCTTCAGTTGGTGCCTGTTGATGGTGCTGTTCATGCAGCCGCTGGATAAACGCCTGGGCTATGCCAATCTGGCGGCACAGCTGGGTCAACAGGTTGCGCCCACGGCCTGCGTCGATGCCAGCAGAATCAATCCCACACAAAGAACGCTATTGGCTTATCATAGCGGACTGAAATTGCGCGCAGATAGTCATGGTGATTGCGGCTGGATGCTGGTTGTGGGCAAGGCTCAAAAGGCAAGACCGCCGCAACCAGAACCGGGCTGGCAAAAAACCTGGAGCGGCGCACGCCCGGGCGAAAAGGGCGAACGCTTCTGGCTCTACCGTCGCGCTGGCAATGCCTGATACTGAACAGCTCAGCGGCCTTATTCTTGCAGGCGGACAGGGCAGCCGCATGGGCGGACGCGACAAGGGCTTGATCGAGCTGGCCGGATATGCGGGCGGCGCGCTGGTTGACCATGTCATCGCCCGTATTGCCCCGCAAGTGGATGAGTTGCTGATTTCGGCCAACCGCAATATGGATGATTACGCAGCCCGAGGCTATCCTGTCATAAGCGACACCCTGCCGGGGTTTCAGGGACCCTTGGCCGGCGTGTTGCAAGGGCTGAAACATGCGCGGCACGAGTGGGTGCTGACCGTGCCCTGCGACATGCCCAACTTGCCCGGGGATTTATGCGCGCGCCTGCTGCAGGCGCGTGCGGACAAGCCCATTGTCATTGCCGTTGATGCCGGGCGCAGTCATCCGGCAGTGATGCTGATTCGGCGCAATCTGGCTACGGCGCTGGCAGATTATCTGCAAGGCGGCCAGCGCGCCGTGCACCGGTTTCAGTCGCAAGTGGGTTTCGCCACCGCTTGTTTTGAAGCCGCGCAAATGCAGAACATCAACCACTTGGGTTGATTCAGCTCTCCGCCGGATCGACATCCAGATGCCAGCGCACTGCATGGCTGGTCTTTCCATACAGCAATGGCATCCATTCCCGCAGCAGTTGTTGCAGGCTGTTGCGCGAGGCGGATTGCAGCCAGAGCTGGGCGCGTTCAAAGCCAGCTTTCTTCAGCATGGTGGCGGGCATGGGGGCGTAAACCTCCACTTGCGGATGGTCAGGGGCAAGCTGGCGAGCCTGCGCCAGCCATTGCATGGCATCCGCCAGATTCACCGATTCGGCGCGCAACACGGCCTGAAATGCAAATGGCGGCAAGTTGCCAGACTGACGTTGCGCCAACTGTTCGCGGGCAAAACCGGCAAAATCGTGCGCCAGCAAATGCCTGAACAGCGGATGCTGCGGAAATTCAGTCTGGATCAGCACTTGCCCCGCTTTGTCGGCGCGACCGGCGCGTCCGGCGACCTGCATGAGCTGGGCAAACAATCGCTCTTCCGCGCGAAAATCTTGGCTGAACAGTGCGCCGTCAGCATCCAGCACCACCACTAAAGTCAGGTTGGGAAAGTCATGTCCCTTGGCGATGAGTTGGGTGCCGATGATGAGATTGGCCTCGCCCGCATGGATCTGCGCCTGCATCGCCTCCCAGCTGCCTTTGCGGCGGATGGCGTCACGGTCGGCGCGAAGAATTTTTGCATCCGGAAAATGCCGCGCCAGCGCCTCCTCCACGCGCTGCGTGCCGTGGCCAAGCGGTCGTATGTCCGGATTACCGCAGGACGGGCAGAGATGCGGGATGCGTTCTTCGTGGCCGCAGTGATGGCAGCGCAGGCGCTGGGCGCGCTGGTGCAAGGTTAACCGCGCCGAGCAGCGCGGACAGGGCGCTACCCAGGCGCAGGCGTGGCAGTGCAATACCGGGGCATAGCCGCGCCGGTTGATGAATACCAGCGCCTGTTCGCCACGTTGCAGGGTTGTGCGAATCAGATCAAGCGCAGGACGGCTTAAACCTTCGTCCAGCGGTTGATTCTGGGTATTGAGGCATTGCAGCAGCGGCATGGATGCGCCAGTGGCGCGTAGCGGTAAATCCAGGCGCTGGTACTTGCCGGTCTCGGCGTGTTGCCAGCTTTCCAGGCTGGGGGTGGCCGAGCCGAGGACAACTGGAATGTTGCCCTGCATGGCGCGAAACACCGCCAGGTCGCGTGCCGAGTAGCGCAGCCCATCCTTCTGCGAGAAGGAAGCGTCGTGTTCCTCGTCCACAATCAGCAAACCCAGCTTGGGCATGGGCGTGAAAATCGCCAATCGTGTGCCCAGCACAATTACGGATTCTCCGCTGCAAGCATTCTGCCATCGAAGCAGGCGCTCACTTTCTGAAAGTCCGCTATGCAGCACGCTGATCGGCGTAGCTGGAAAACGGCTTGCCACCCGCTGGGTAAATTGCGGGGTGAGGCCAATTTCCGGCACCAGAATCAGCGCCGACTGGCCGCGTGCCAGAACGGCATCCACCAGACGCAAATACACTTCGGTCTTGCCACTGCCGGTAATGCCGTGCAACAAAAAAGGCTGAAATCGACCCAGGTGATGGGAGACGTTTTCGACCGCCAGCCTTTGCGCCTCAAGCAAGACCGGCAGCTGTGCGGGCGGCAAGGCTGGCGGGCGGCTGGCCTGCGGGCTGATTTCTGCCCAGCCCCGCGCCTGCCAGTCTTTCAGCACGCGCGGGGCGCCAGCATAAAGTCCGGCGAGTTCGCGCGCACCGGCAGCGCCCTCGGCCAGGCGGACTGCCAGCCGACGCTGGGCGCTGGCACGCGCTGGCAAGAGCTCGGGCAGGGCTTGCTGACCGGCAGACGTTAGCGCAAAAACAACTTCTGTCGCAGCGGTCTTGAATTGCCAGCGACGCAGTGCGGTGGGGAGGGCGGAAAGCGCGATTTGCCCCAGTGGGTATTGATAGTAGCTGGCGCAAAACTGAAACAGGGTCAGCACATCCTGCGGCAGCGGGGCGAGTGTGCGATCGACTGCCAGAATGGGTTTGAGTTTGTCTGGCGGGCAGTCGGACTTTTCGCTTAGCGCCAGCAAGAGGCCAACCTTTTCCCGCTGCCCGAATGTGATTTTGACACGTCGGCCAATGTCATCTGGTTGAAGCGCGCCTGCCGCATAGTCAAACAAGCGGGGCAGCGGCACATCCAGTGCAATGCGTGCATAGTATTGGGGCATTACTGGCGGTGGATAAGTGGGCTCAGCTTACGCGAACAAGTTAGGGTGAATTCGTGAAGTTTGCGCTAAATGCTTATGATTTATAAAGGTTTTGGGGTTTTCCACCAAAGCTGTGGATAATTTTGTGGATGAATACCTGATTAATCCCCCAAATCCCGTCAATACGCCATATAGCAGGATTGGCTAAAAAATGTGCATTTGATAAATATCTTTAAAAACATCAGGTTACGATTATTTCCCCGCTGTCAAGCGGCGAGCGTGAATTTTGTGCCGGTAGCCACAAAATTGTGAATAAGTAAAGGCTAATGCATTGATTTAGGGCTTATGTACCATGAAATTTACGACTGGCATTGCGCACGGTTTCCAGCAGTATTCCCACGCTTTCGGGCGGGGTATGTTGGTTGATGCCGTGGCCCAGATTGAATACATGGCCTGAGCCGGCGCCGTAACTTTCCAGAATCGAGGTGGCTTCCTGGGTGATGGCATCCGCGCTGCCCATCAGGCACAAGGGGTCAAAGTTGCCTTGCAGCGCCACCTTGTCGCCGACGCGCTTTCGTGCTTGGCCGATGTTTACCGTCCAGTCCAACCCCAGTGCATCGCAACCGGTGTCGGCCATGGATTCCAGCCATTGCCCGCCGCCCTTGGTAAACAGGATGCTGGGAACCTTGCGGCCTTCGTTTTCCTGTTTCAGACCCGCGATCACGCGCGCCATGTAGGGCAACGAGAATTCATGATAGGCGCGGTGGCTCAACATGCCGCCCCAGGTGTCAAAAATCATCACGGCCTGCACGCCAGCTTCAATCTGCGCGTTGAGATAGTCGGTGACTGCGCGTGTGTTGATATCGAGGATGTGATGCAGCAAGTCGGGGCGCTGGTAGAGCATGGTTTTAACGGTACGGTAGTCGTCCGAACCGCTGCCTTCGACCATATAACAGGCCAGGGTGAAAGGGCTGCCTGAAAACCCGATCAGCGGCACTGAGCCATCCAGGGCTTTTATGATGCTGCGCACGGCATCCATCACATAACCCAGTTTATCGTTGGGGTCGGGCGCGGCCAGATTGCGGATTGCCCATTCTTCGCGCAGCGGGCGTTCAAAACGCGGGCCTTCGCCCTGGGCGAAATACAGACCCAGCCCCATGGCATCGGGCACGGTAAGAATGTCGGAAAACAGGATGGCGGCATCCAGCGGGTAGCGCGCCAAGGGCTGTAGCGTGACTTCGGTGGCCAGATCCGGCGTTTTGCACAGGGTGAGAAAATCGCCCGCCCGCTTGCGGGTGGCATTGTATTCCGGCAGATAGCGCCCGGCCTGACGCATCAACCAGCTGGGCGTGTAATCAACAGGCTCGCGCAGCAGCGCGCGCAGGAAAGTATCGTTTTTGAGGGCAGACATGGGGCAATGCAGAAATCAGCAAAGCCCAAGTTTAACAGCCCGGGCTAAATGCCGCCCGGTCTAGTGGGGTGAATTGGCTCAGCGTCTGTTGAAACGCCACTCGCCCTGGTTGTTGGGGCAGGCCAGCACGTCTCTGGACTTGCCGCCATCTACCGACAGCGTGGCATAACGGCAGTTGTTCGGCGCGTCGCCCTTGGGGGTAAAGCTGTAACGCCGACCGTCATTGCTCCAGTTGACCGGCACGCCGGTTTTGCCCAGCTCCAGTGCGTGCCCCATGCAGGCGCGGTCTTTCTTGTCCATCGCGTCGCCGATGGCATGGCCGACTACAGCACCCAGCACCCCACCGATGACCATGCCAACTATACGATCATCCTTGCCCGCGACTTGTCCGCCGACAGCTGCGCCGCCGACGCCGCCCAGCACCGCCCCGATGGCATCGCGGTTGCAGCGTCCGGACAGAATGCCGAAATCTTGCTTATAGGTCACACCGCTCTTGCCGGTATAGTCCGCGTAGTAAGGGTCGTGTTTCTTGCGCCAGCCGTGCGCGGGGGCGTGACCGGGCGGATTGGCCAAAACTGAAGTGGTGGCTACCAGACAGGCCATGGCGAGGGTAATCGGGGTTTTCATGTAAGCATCCAAAAAATGAAATGTAGGCGGAGACCTTGTCGGCTCCGCCCTCATTGCAGTTTAGCGTGAAACACGCGAAGCGTGCCCTGTCGCCCTCTCCCGCTTGCGGGGGAGGGCGGGGTGGGGGAACGGACACGGCGCGTAGGGTTTCATGATCCGGGGCGGCAACACGCCATGTCCGTTAGCGATTCCAGCCGTTGTTGTAACCGTAGTGGTTCCAGCCACCGAAGCCGGGGCGGCCATCGCGATCGCGCAGTTCCATGACGATGTTGCGTGCTGCGATATCCAGCGCGGTACTCAGCCGCTGGAATTCGTTGCGGGTCATGATGCCGTCGGCCAGCGCCTGGCGCTCCTGGCTGCGGATGGCGCGCTGCTCGTCCATCAATCTGCGGAATTCAAACGGGTGCAGACGTTTGCCGTACAGTCCATCCAGAATCCGATCCAGTTGCCGATCCTGGCGTTCATCGACTTCAATCATCCAGCGTATGCTGTCCTGAAACGCCGCATGGGTATGGAAAGACGGTGCCGGCAACACCTGCACAGGCGCCACGGTCGGCGCGGGGATGACCACAGGGGCAGGCGCGGGGACGACCACGGGAGCAGGGGCGGGTTGGCCGTAGCGATAGTTGTCACCCGTGCCGCCGCGCGGAGAATCCCAACCGCCGCGCGGAGAATCCCAGCCACTGGAGAACGCGCTTGCAGACATCGCTATTACAGTGGCCAGACCCAGGGATTTCACAATCATCTTGGTGTTCATTTATACAACTCCTTTTCAGTTTTGGTTTGTGCCGCTGGAATCCTGTCTTATGGGTGCGGATTCAGTTCAACAGCGCACGATTGCACTTTATGCGCGAGTTGTATGCGGCGTGTTTTGCGTGGGTAACCGTGTGTAAGGAGTTGTAACCGGGATGTTTCGGGGCAAGAAAGCACCCCCAAATCAGCTACTCAAGCTATCCGGCCGCTTGATGAAATTACGCTTGGCTTTGTATTCAAGGCGCAACGCTGC